>CAZKNH010000180.1:0-6956 GCA_964553875.1 uncultured Gammaproteobacteria bacterium
GGCACGCGGATGACGATCCGGCTGCCGCTGACGCTCGCGATCCTCGACGGCATGTCGGTGCGCGTCGGCGACGAGATCTTCATCGTGCCGCTGACCGCGATCCTCGAATCGCTGCAGCCGAGACCCGAGCAGCTCTACACGATCTCGGGGCGCGGGCGCGTCCTCGATCTGCGCGGCGACTACGTGCCGCTCTTGTCGCTCCGCGACGTGTTCCGTCTGCCGTCGGGCCGCGAGCGGATCGAGGACGGCATCGTCGTCGTCGTCGAGTCGGCCCAGGACCGCGCGGCGCTCTTCGTCGACGAGCTGATCGCGCAGCACCAGGTCGTGATCAAGAGCCTCGAGACGAACTATCGGCGCGTGCCGGGCATCTCCGGCGCCACGATCCTCGGCGACGGCCGGGTCGCGCTGATCCTCGACGTCGACATGCTGACGCAGATGCATTGAGCGCCGCGGTTCACGGCGAGCGCGGGTGCTCGACGGGCGAGACCCGCGAGCCACGAAGGGAACGACAGCAGGATCTGGGAGTGGAACGGTCATGAATGCCGCCCGACAACGCGAAGACGCACGGAGCACCGAGACACGCAGGGAGCTCCTGCTCTTCAGGCTCGGCCAGGAAGAGTACGGCATAGACATCCTGCGAGTGCAGGAGATTCGCCGCTACGAGGCCGTAACGCGCCTCGTCAATACGCCCGAGCACATCAAGGGCGTGATCAACCTGCGAGGCACGATCGTGCCGATCGTGGACCTGCGCATCAAGTTCAACCTTCCGGTCGTCACGTACGACGAGTTCACCGTCGTCGTGATCCTCAACGTCGCGAAGCGAGTGATCGGCATCGTCGTCGACGCGGTCTCCGACGTCGTCTCCATCGTGGAGGAGGATCTGAAGCCTGCGCCCGAGTTCGGCGCGCAGATCGACGACGACTACCTCGACGGTCTCGCGACCGTGGACGATCGGATGATCATCGTGCTCGACATCGAGTCGCTGATAACCACGCCCGAGCTCGGGCTCATCGACGAGGCCTCCGCGCAATGAGATACGCAATCAGACTTCCCGCTTTCGCCATGAAGGCGCCTGGCGTGTTCCGCAAGATCACGATCAAGGCGAAGCTCGGCTTTCTGATCGTGCTGTTTTCGATCGGCATGATCCAGGTCGGCTATCTCGGCCTGAACGGCATGCGCAGCGTCGAAAGCGGCCTGCAGAGCGTCTACTCCGATCAGCTCCTGCCTTCGCAGCAGATCGGGACGATCAACGACCTGATGCGCGCCGACATCGAGGCGCTGTACAAGATGGCGCTGCTCGATCCGCGGCTCCACGGCGGCGACGTCGACATGGACGCGGTCGCCGACCACGTCGCCGACATCGAGGCGAACATCGAGTTCACCGGCCAGCTCTGGGACGCGTATCTCAAGACGGACCGCTCTCCAGAGGAGGAGACGCTCGCGCAGACGTTCCAGGAGGCACGGCAGATCTATCTCGACGAAGGGCTGATGCCGGCGGTCCGCCTGTTCGAGGCCGGCGAGTTCGCCGAAGGCGTGCAGCAGCTCGAGGAGACGATCCGTCTCTACGAGGACGCCGCGTTCGCGTCGCAGGATCTCCTGTCGCTGCAGATCGAGGACGCGAAGCGGATCTACGAGGACGCGCAGGCGCGCTACGGCGAGATGCGCACCACGACGATCCTCGCTCTGGCCTTCGGTGTCGTGCTCGCGGGCGTGATCGGCCTCCTGATCATGCGCGCGATCGTGCGGCCCGCGAAGCACGCCGCCGAGATCTTCGAGCGCATCGGCGAAGGCAAGCTCGACTCCGAGATCGAGATCAGGTCCGACGACGAGATGGGCCGGATCCTCGGCAATCTGCGCGACATGCAGCAGCGGCTGTCCGAGCGGCTCGAGATCGAGCGGCGTCAGGCCGCCGAGAACCGTCGGATCCGCGACGCGCTCGAGGCCGTGAGCGGCGCCGTGATGATCGCCGACTCCGATCTCGGCATCATTCACATCAATCCGGCCGCGCGGCGCCTCTTCGCCGAGCACCAGGAGGCGTTCCGCCGCGATCTGCCCGAGTTCAGCGCCGACGCCATCGTCGGCCAGAAGCTCGAGATCTTCCATCGCAACAAGGAGCGGGTCCGCGAGGTGCTCGCGAACCTCACCGAGAGCCACGCGGCGACCTTCAAGCTCGGCGGACGGACCATCCACCTCGTCACGAGCCCGATCTTCAACGACGAGGGCGAGCGGCTCGGCTACGTCGTCGAATGGGAGGACCGCACCGCGCAGGTCGAGGCCGAGCGCGACGTCGAGAACCTCGTTGCGGCGGCGGCCGAAGGCGATTTCAGCCACCGCATGGACGTTTCGAAGGCGACCGGCTTCTTCCGCGTGCTCGGCGAGTCGGTCAACAAGCTCGTCGACGTCACGGACCGCAACCTCAAGGAGGTCGTGCGCGTGCTCGAATGCCTCGCGCGCGGGGACCTCACCGAGCGCGTCGAGGGCGATTTCCGCGGCGCGTTCGCGCAGCTGCAGCAGAGCACGAACAGCTCGATCGAGCAGCTCGAGCAGCTGATCGGCCAGGTGCGGACCGCGAGCGACGCGATCGCGGGCGCATCGACCGAGATCGCCGCCGGCAACACGAACCTGTCGCAGCGGACCGAGGAGCAGGCCGCGAGCCTCGAGGAAACCGCGTCGAGCATGGAAGAGATGACGACGACGGTGAAGCAGAACGCGGACAACGCCCGCCAGGCGAACCAGCTCGCGCAGGGCGCGCGAGACGTCGCGAACAAGGGCGGCGAGAAGGTCCGCGAGGTCATCTCGAGCATGAACGCGATCACCGAGAGCGCGCGCAAGATCGAGAACATCATCTCGGTGATCGACGGCATCGCGTTCCAGACGAACATACTGGCGCTCAACGCGGCCGTCGAAGCGGCGCGCGCCGGCGAGCAGGGCCGAGGCTTCGCGGTCGTCGCAGGCGAGGTGCGCACGCTCGCGCAGCGCTCGGCGGAGGCGGCCAAGGAGATCAAGGCGCTGATCACCGATTCGGTGAGGAACGTCGAGGACGGCAGCGCGCTCGTCGAGGACGCGGGCCGGACGATGGAGGAGATCGTCAACGCGATCAAGCGCGTCACGGACATCATGAGCGAGATCTCGGCCGCGTCGGTCGAGCAGAGCCAGGGCATCGAGCAGGTCAACGCGACGATCGCGCAGCTCGACGAGATGACGCAGCAGAACGCGGCGCTCGTCGAGCAGGCGACGGCGGCTGCCGGCGCGATGGAGGAACAGGCACGGCTCTTGATGCATGCCGTGAGCGTGTTCCGGCTGCGCGGCGCCGATGGCGAGCTCGCGAATGCGTCGGACGCCGCCGTCGCGGGCGCGGACCGCCCGGGCGGGCCCGTCACGCCGGCGCCGCAGAAGCGGAGCGCGCAAGTCGCGTCGGCCGCCGCGGCGCAAGGACGAGCGCCGAGCACGCGGGTCGACTCGATGCGCAAGCTCGTCGCGGCGCCCGCGGTCACGACGACCGGCGACGACGAGTGGACCGAGTTCTGATCGACCGACTGCCGATCGGCGTCCGTTCAGCAAAGACCCATGCGCGAACCCGATCGAAACTCCCCCGCCCGGTCGCCGGGCGGGGGTGCAGAGAACCCGGCGCTCGGACGTCCCGTGCGCGAGTTCCGCTTCGACGATCGCGATTTCGAGCGGGTCCGGCGGCTGATCTATGCCCACGCGGGCATCAGCCTCGGCGAGTCGAAGCGGGACATGGTCTACGGCCGCGTGACGCGGCGACTGCGTGCGCTCGGGCTCGCGAGCTTCGCCGAATACCTCGAGCGGCTCGAATCGGACGAGCTCGAGTTCGAAGAGTTCGTCAACGCGTTGACGACGAATCTCACGGCCTTCTTCCGCGAGGAGCACCATTTCCCGATCCTCGCCGGGCTGCTCCGTCGGCATGCCGAGAACGGCACGGTGTCGCTCTGGTCCGCCGCGTGCTCGACGGGCGAAGAGGCGTACTCGATGGCGATCACGGCGATCGAGACCCTGGGTCCCAATCCGCGCGTTCGCATCCTTGGAACCGATCTCGATACGCGCGCCGTGCGCACCGCCGACCTCGGCATCTACCCGATCGAGCGCGTCGAGAAGCTCGGCGAAGCGCGCCTGAAACGTTTCTTCCTGAAAGGGACGGGCGAGAAGGCGGGATACGCGCGCGTGCGCCCCGAGGTGCGGGCCCTCGTGCGCTTCCGTCCGCTCAACCTCATGACGCCGGTATGGCCGGTCAGAGGTCCGTTCCACGCGATCTTCTGCCGCAACGCGATGATCTACTTCGATCGCGCGGCGCAACGGCGCGTGCTCGAGCGCTTCAGGCCCCTGCTCCACCCCGACGGGCGGCTCTTCGCGGGCCATGCGGAAGGACTGTCGCATTGCGCCGACCTGTTCGAGCCCGAGGGCCGCACGGTGTATCGGCCGGTCCGCGAGGCCTCGCCGTGACGATGGCGCATACGCCGGGCGCCGGCCGATCGAGCTACTACGACGCCCGTCTCGGGGCGCGGGTGCACACGCTCGCGCCCGGCTCGTTCCACGTCGCAACCGCCGACGAGCTGATCTCGACGCTGCTCGGCTCGTGTGTCGCCGCGTGCATCTACGACCCGTTGCGGGCGATCGGCGGCATGAATCACTTCCTGCTCCCCGACGGCGGACCCGGTGACTCGCAAGGCGGTCCGGTCTCGAGCAGTAACCGCTATGGAGTGTTCGCGATGGAGAGCCTGATCAACGCGCTGCTCGCGCGCGGCGCGAGCAAGGCACGGCTCAGGGTGAAGCTCTTCGGCGGCGGCCGAATCCTCTCCCAGCTCTCCGACGTCGGGGCGCGCAATATCGAGTTCGTGCGCCGCTTCGTCGAGACCGAGCGGCTGCCGGTCGAGGCGGAGGATTTGGGCGGGGAGCAGGCGCGCCGCGTGCTGATGTTTCCGGCCACGGGCAAGGTTCGAGTACGGAAGCTCCCGATGCTCGGCGCGAGAGACGTCGGCCTCGAGGAGACGCAGTACCTCCGGACCGTCACGCCGCCGCGCGGCTCCGTCGAGCTCTTCTGACATGTGCATCCGACACGCGGTGGTTTCAGCATGACGAGCGCTTCAAGACCGATCCGCGTTCTCGTCGTCGACGACTCGGCGCTCGTCCGCCAGCTGCTGACGGCGATCCTGAGCGAGGATCCGGACATCGACGTCGTCGGCACCGCGAGCGACCCTTATCGTGCGCGGGAAGAGATCAAACGGCTGCATCCCGACGTGCTGACGCTCGACGTCGAGATGCCGCGCATGGACGGGCTCACGTTCCTGCGCAACCTCATGCGGCTCCATCCGATGCCCGTCGTGATGGTCTCGTCGCTGACGGAACGAGGCGCGGAGGCGACGCTCGACGCGCTCGCGATCGGCGCCGTCGACTTCGTGACGAAGCCCCGACTCGACATCCAGGACGGGCTCGTCGCGCTCGCGAACGAGATCCGAGCGAAAGTCCGCGCGGCGGCGTCGGCACGGATTTTCAGGACTTCGACTCGGCCGGCAGCGAAAACCGATACGGCGGTTGCGCACGAGGCACCGGCAAGGCGCCATCTGCGCACGACGGATCGGCTGATCGGCCTCGGCGCGTCGACCGGCGGCACGGAAGCGATCCGGGAGGTGCTCTGCCAGCTTCCGCCGGACGCACCCGGCGTCGTGATCGCGCAGCACATCCCGCCTGCGTTCAGCGAGCCGTTCGCGCGGCGCGTCGACAAGCTCGCGGCGATCACGGTGAAGGAGGCCGAGCACGGCGAAACCGTGCTGCCGGGGCACGCCTACGTCGCGCCCGGCGGCCGGCATCTGCGCGTAGCGCGGAGCGGCGGCCGTTACGTCCTTCACGTCGGCGACGACGACCCGGTGAACCACCACCGGCCGAGCGTCGACGTGCTGTTCACGTCGCTCGCCGAAGCGGCCGGTCCGAACGCCGTCGCGGCGCTGCTGACCGGCATGGGCACCGACGGGGCGCGAGGCCTGCTCGCGCTGCGCGAGGCCGGCGCTCGCACGTTCGCGCAGGACCAGGCGACGAGCGTCGTCTGGGGCATGCCCGGCGAGGCGATGCGCATCGGCGCCGCCGAGCGCGCGGTGCCGTTGTCCGAGCTCGCGGCGGTCCTGCTCGCGCACGTCGGCGCTCCGCCGTCGGAGCGGAATGTTTGCCAAGCTAAGGTTTTCGAGGCTGCGGCCGATAAGGCGTTATCCACGGATTCTCCTGCCTGATGCGGAACACGATGAAACTGAACAAGGTCCTCTCACGATCCCTGCTCGCAGCGTCGACCGGCCTCGCGCTCTCGGCGCTCGTCGCCGCGATCGCGGCGGAGACGTGGCCCGCCGCGACGCTCGCCGCGCTCGCGGCCGTCGCGGCCGGCGCCACGGCATGGCTGCATTGGCGGGCCGGTGCCGTCGACGCTGACGGCAGCGGGCTTGCCGACGTGCTCGGCGTGCTCGACCGTGCGCTCGATCGCGACGTCGAGGGGATCGAAGCCGAGATCCACCGCGTTCAGAACCTGATCGGCGAAGCGGTCGCCGAGCTTTCGCGGAACTTCAACCGGCTGCACGGGATCGCGCGGTCGCAAGCGGAGCTGCTCGAAGCGAGCCTGTCGGCCGACGCGTCGTCGGCCGCGAGCGCCGCTGGAGACAAAACGCCGGCCGAAGCGCTGCAAAGCTTCATGGACGCGCTCGTTCACGTCAGCAGCCAAAGCGTCGCGATGGCGAACGATACCGAGCGGATGCTCGCTCACTTGCACGGCATCTTCCGCGTGCTCGAGGAAGCGAGAACCCTCGCGGAGCAGACGAACCTGCTCGCGCTGAACGCGAGCATCGAGGCGGCTCGCGCCGGCGAGGCCGGCCGGGGCTTCGCGGTCGTCGCGGACGAGGTGCGGAAGCTCTCGCAGCGCTCCGCGGAGTTCAACGAGCAGATCCGCGAGCGCGTCGAGG
>CAZKNH010000181.1:0-6926 GCA_964553875.1 uncultured Gammaproteobacteria bacterium
CGTCCTCGACGCCGTGGTCGAGGTTCGGGTTGTCGTTGATCTCGATCAGCACGGGACGCCCGCCGACGATCTTGATGTCGACACCGTAGAGGCCGTCGCCGATCGCGTTCGCCGTTTTGAGCGCGAGATCGACGACCTCCTCCGGCGCTTCGTCGACGGGCACGGCTTCCGAGTCGCCCTCCCTGCTGCCCGGCCGCTTCGCGCCGTGATGATAGATCTGCCAGTGCCCCCGCGCCATGAAGTAGCGGCACGCGAAGAGCGGCTTGCGGTCGAGGATGCCGATTCTCCAGTCGAAGTCCGTCGGCAGGAACGACTGCACGATCACGAGGTCGCTGCGCGCGAGGAGCTTCGTGAGGCCCGCGGCGAGCTCGTCGCGCGTCTCGGCACGGAAGACGCCCGCGGAGAACGCGCTGTCCGGCTGCTTCAGCACGCAGGGCAGGCCGAGCTCGGCGATGATCTCGTCCGGCTTCGCGCTGTCGACGACGAGCGTCGGCGGGATCGGGAGAGCGAGCCGCTTCGCGAGCTCGAAGAGGTACACCTTGTTGCCGCAGCGGATGATCGACTCCGGATCGTCGATCACGACGAGCCCCTCGCTCCGCGCACGGCTCGCGAAGCGGTACGTGTGATGGTTGACGCTCGTCGTCTCGCGGATGAAGAGCGCGTCGAACTCGGCGAGCCGGCCGTAGTCGTCGCGGCCCAGGAACTGCACGTCGAAGCCGTTCGCTCGCGCGGCGCGCTCGAGCCGCCTGAGTGCCTCGCGGTTCGACGGCGGCGAAGGCTCCGCGTCATTCACGAGGATCGCGAGGTCGTGCTCGTACTGCGCGCTCCGTCCCTGCCTGCCCGCCGGCCCGCGTCCTCTGAAATGTTCCTCGACCACCCCGTGCAGGAACGTGCGGTGCGAGTCCGGCAGGTCGCCGACCGGGATGGGTGCGAGGCTCGCGAGCCGCCAGCGCGTGCCCTTCGTGAACGACGCCCGCATCAGCGGCACCGGGAACAGGTTGAACAGCGCACGGCTCAGCTTCGCGTGCCGCTCGGCGAGATTCCTGCCGAAGTAGATGCTGAGCTCGAACTTGGGCGACGCGATATCGTGCAGCGAGCGCTGGATCAGCTCGTCGAGATCGTCCGCCGGGCGAAACAGCGAGCGCGATTTCATGTCCTGGATCGTCGTCACGCTCGGCATCGCACGATGACCGCGCGCGGTCGCGAGCAGCGACACGTAGTAGCCGACGCTCTGATACCGGTACGAGTCGCAGAGGTTGAACACGCGCATGCGGCGGCGCTCGCTGTAGCGCGGCTCGCGGAGGTAGGCGTCCGCGCTCACGACCTCGGTCGAGCCTATCGAGAGCGGCCACTCGGCCGGGTCGTCGACGACGATCAGGGCGGACGTCATCGGCCGTGCGCAACCCTTGCGGCCTGCCGGCCGGGCTCGATGACGAGCAGGTTCGCGTCGTACGTCACGATGCCGAGCAGCACCGCGTTGATCAGACGCTGCAGCCGCACGGCGTAGAGGCCCGTGCGCGCGAACGGGTTGCGCAGGTACGGATCGGCGACCAGCACCTCGCGACGCTCCGGCAGATAGTCGGTCAGCACGACGAAATGACCGACGGGCTCTCCGCGGACATCGTCTTCGTCGTTCGTCTCCGGCAGCTCGCGCATCGATCTATATAGATAAGTCGCCGACAGCCCGGTGATCAGCGGGCCGCGGCGCAGCAGCCGCCGCAGCAGCCTCGACTCGAGATCGCGGAGCCTGAGCCTTCCGCCTCGCTCGAGGAACTCGACGTAGCCGCGCGTCGCGAGCCTGAGCTTTCGCGTCGGCTTCGCGCGGGCCTGCGCGATCAGCTTGTCGCGGATCGCCGCTGGCTTCAAGGCGAACCACGATGGATCGAACAACGCGAGGTTGTACGTGTAGAGCGTGACGCGGTAGCCGCGCTCGAGCGCATGATTCGCGAGGAAGACGTCGAGCGTTCCGCCCTCGTCGAGCATGTGGATGTCGGCGATTACCCGCTCGAGCGCGATCGAATCGCCGTAATAGCGGTAAACGCCGTGGAGGCAGGCCGGGCCGCACGTGACGTCGTCCGGCTGCGGGTCGACGACGAGGCCGCGCGCAGGCTCGTCGAGCGGGCGCGCGGCGAGACGCCGCTTCGGCGGCTCGCGGCCGATCATGCGGCGGTTCGCCGGAGAGCGGCCGGGCGCGCGGCAGCGACTCGACGGCGAACGCGAGATCCACCGCGCGCACGCGGCGCCGGGCTCGGGGGGCCCGTGCGCCTGCGCCGATCAAAGGTCCGTGTCGAGATCGTCTTCGTCGTAGTCGTCCCAATCGGACAACAAGCGGCGGAGGTTCCGCTGCTCGTTGCGCAGCTCGACGCGCTGGCGCGCCGGCAGGCGTCGGCCTGCCGCGTCGCTTTCCGCCTCGTAGCCGTGGCTTTGCAGGTACGCGTCGTCGAGGTCTTCGTCATCGTCGTTGAAGATCGGGAAATCGAAATCGTCGTCGACTTCCGACTTGGACTTACGCATTTAACGCTCCTTGTCGCCGTCAACCGCCTGGAGGATCGATGCCGCCTTAGACAGCGGACGGGCCGGACTCGTTTTGTGGGTACGTTCTTCGAATGGGCCCGGTGCTTGAAGCATCCGCGCCCGAGAGCACCGCTGCAAGCCCGGCCACTATAGGCCGTGGACCGACGGTGTCAAGGAAGAAAAAGTGCGCCGGTACAGTAGGTTACGTCAAACCGCCCGCGTCGCGGCCGACGTATTTCCGGTAGATGATCTTGTCGTCGCCCGCCGCATAGAAATCCGGAAGCCGGGCGACGCGCCGGTAGCCGGCCTTCCGGTAGAAGCGCCTGGTATGGGCATAATCCGGCCGCGACGACGTCTCGACGTATACCGTCGCACCGCCGCGCCGCGCGACGTCGCGCTCCGCCTCGCCGAGGAGCCTTTGCCCGAGTCCCGCCCCGCGGCAAGCCGGGTCGACCACGATCCAGTAGAGGTCCCAGCTCGCGGCCGTCATCGGGATCGGCCCCCAGATGCAATATCCGACCGTTCGGCCGTCGAGATCGACGAACAGGACGTGGTAGCCGCTCTTCCGGCCGTCGCGGAGCAGCGTCTCGATGAGCTCGACGGCAACCGCCTGCTCGACCCTCGAGAAGACGCCGGCGCTTTCTGCCAGCCGGCGGACGGCTCCGATGTCCGACTCGCGCGGCGTTCGCCGCAGCCGCAAACCGTTGCGCTTTCGAGGCGCCTGCGCCGATGCGCGATCGCTCGATGCAGCCCGTGCCATAGGTCCTCGGAGCAATGCCCTGCTTTCAATCGGCGGCTGACGGCATCAGCGCGAGCACGCGCGGCCGCGTTGCGCGGCGTCGGCGAGCAGCCAGGATACCGCCGTCGGGAACGGGACGTTCGCGGCGCCGAGCGCGGCCGCGAAACCGGCATCCGGCGAAAGGCACGGGTTCGCGTTGATCTCGAGGATCGAAAGCCGGCCGTCCGTGCCGACACGAAAATCGACCCGCGCATAGCCCGTCAAACCGAACGCGTGCCAGCAGTCGACCGCAAGGGCGGCCGCCCGCGCCGCAAGCTCGGTCTCGACGCCGAAGCGGCGCGGCGTCGCGCGATATTCGAAGCTCTCCGGATCCCACTTCGCGGCGTAGCCGACGATCCGGGGCTTGCCCGGCGGAAACGCGTCGAACTCGATCTCCGCGACCGGCAACGTGCGGACGCCTTCGGGCGTCGCGAGCAGCGCGACGTTGAGCTCGCGGCCCGACATGTACCTCTCGGCGAACCATTCCCCGCCGAGCTCCTCACGTTTCTTCTCGATCAGCGCGAGGGCAGCGGACGCATCGGCGACGACGGACGCGTCGTCGAGCCCGACCGACGCGTGCTCCCAGACCGACTTCACGATCCACGGCCCGCCGTGCTTTGACGCATCGAGGAGCTCGGGCGTAGGCAATCCCGCGGCGACGAGCCGACGCTTCGCGAGCAGCTTGTTCGACGACCGCTGCTGCGCCGCGGCCGTGCAGCCGGTGAACGGCACGCCGAGCGCCTCGAGCAGCGTCGGCACGAGGTGGATCAGCGCCGCCCGTCCGCCGAGCGACTCGACGAGGTTGAAGACCGCCGTGCCGGACGCGGCCGCGAGGCGACGTTCGAGCGGCGCGAGATCGAGGCCGATCGGGAGAACCTCGGATTCGACGCCGAGCTCCGCGAGCGCGTCCGCGACGTGCGCCGCCTGATCCAGCGCGTCGCGCGCGTCGGGCGCGCCGCCGGCCGCATCCTCGTCGTACACCACGAGCACGCGGCGAAACGGTATCGGCGACGGCTCGCCCGGAGACGACGGCGGAAGCGTCTCTTCGCTACGCGACATCGGCGCGGCCCGCCCCCGTGCGCTCGCGGGCGCACTCGACGATCGCGCCGATCAGATTCCGATACTCGATGCCGGCGAGCGCCGCCATGATCGGCAGATCGGAGTGTCCCGGCGTGAGCCCTGCGAGCGGATTGACCTCGAGCATCTGCGGCGTGCCGTGCTCGTCGAGCCGCACGTCGACGCGCCCGGCGTCACGGCAGCCGAGGCACCGCCATGCGGCGAGCGCGACCCGCTCGACGTCGTCCCGGAGCGCGCCCGGCTCGAGCAGCCGGTAGTCGACGAGCTCGCGCCAATGCGCCTTGTTGCGGTACGAGTAGACCCCGTGGTCCGCGCTATCGCGAAGCCTCACCTCGAGCGTTGCAAGCGCACGCGCGCCGGCACCGGTGCCGAGAATCCCGACCGTGAACTCGCGCCCGGACAGGAAGCGCTCGACGAGCACGGGCTGACGATAGTCGCGGAGCAGCGTCGCGCACGCGGATACGAGCTCCGCCCTCGAGCGGACGAGAGACGCGGCCGTGATGCCCTTGCTGGTGCCCTCGGCGACCGGCTTCACGAAGAGCGGCGGCTCGAGCACGACGGCGGCTGCCTCGTCCGGAGACGACACGAGCGCGAAATCCGGCGTCGGCACGCCGCAGCCGCGCGCGACGTGCTTCGCCATCGCCTTGTGCAGCGTCAGCGCGCAAACGAGCGGATCCGAGAACGTGTACGGCACGCCGTACGCATCGAGGAGCGCCGGAACCTGCGACTCGCGGCCGAAGCCTTCGACGCCCTCCGCGATGTTGAACACGAGGTCCCAGCGCTCGCCGGCGACGAGCCGCTCGGCGAGCGAGCGCACGTGACCGATTCGGACGCATTCGTGGCCGAGCGACGCGAGCGCGGCGGCGATCGCGTCGATCGTCTCGATCGAGTCGAACTCCGCGACGTCGGCTTCGGAGAAGCCGCGCTCGAGGTAGTCGTCCTTCAGGTCGTACGTCAGGCCGATCAGCATGCTTGCGGCAACGTCGCGCCGAGCGTCCCGTCCGGGTCCGGATACCGGCACGTGTCGCCCTTGAAGTTGCGCAGCAGCAGGTCGTTGCCGTCGCGTCCGATCACGGCGTCCGGCAACAGCGCGATCTTGCCGCCGCCGGCCGGCGCATCGACGACGTACGTCGGCACCGCGTACCCGGTGGTGAACCCGCGCAAGCCGCGGATCAGCTCGATGCCGCGGTCGACGCTCGTTCTGAAGTGGCTCGAGCCGCGGATCGGGTCGCACTGATAGAGGTAGTACGGCCGTACGCGGATCTTCAAGAGCCCCTGAAACAGCTTCTTCAGGGTCTCGAGATCGTCGTTGACCCCTTTGAGCAGCACGGTCTGGCTGCCGAGCGGGATGCCGGCGTCCGCGAGCCGGCCGCATGCCTCGGCGACCTCGGGCGTCAGCTCGTCCGGGTGAGTGAAGTGCAGACTCATCCAGAGCGGGTGGTACTTGCGCAGCATCCGCGTCAACGTCGACGTGACGCGCATCGGCTGCACGACCGGCTGTTTCGAGCCGATCCGGATGAACTCGACGTGCGGGATGGCACGCAGCGCCGCGATCACGTACTCGAGCCGCTCCTCGTCGAGGCTCAGCGGGTCGCCGCCCGAGATCAGCACGTCGCGAACGACGGGCGTCGCGCGGATGTACTCGATCGCTCGATCGATGTCCGCCTTCTTGAGCGCCCGCTCGCCGCTCGCACCGACGAGCCGCGCCCGCGTGCAGTAGCGGCAGTAGACCGAGCAGAAGTTTGTGACGAGCAGCAGGACACGGTCCGGATAGCGATGCACGAGACCGGGGACCGGGCTCGTGCCGTCCTCGCCGAGCGGATCGTCCTCCTCGCCCGGCGCGAACGAGAACTCGCCGAGCGTCGGGATCACCGTGCGGCGCAACGGCTGGCTCGGATCGTCGGGATCGACGAGGCTCATGTAGTACGGCGTGATGCCCGCCGGCAGCGGCCCTTCGTGACGGCCGATCGCTTCCCGCTCGTCGTCCGTCAGCCGGATCATGCGCTCGAGCTGGTCGATGCTGCGGATCCGGTTACGGTTCTGCCATCGCCAATCGTTCCACTCCGTGCTCTTGACGGTGGGAAAGAAGCGCTTGCGGAATGCGTTGGTCCGCGGGCCGATCACGAGACGCGGACGCGGCACGGCGGCGAGTCGCGGTGCGGCGTTCGCATCGTGATCGGAAAGGGTAGCGGTTTTGGGAATGGGAGCGTTACGTTCGGCGAGCGCCGAACTTGGAGGTTCTTCCTCCAGAGACAGCAGCGTGTTCACCTGCGTCCGTGTCCGGGCCGGGCGGCCCACTGGGTGCAGCTTACCGAGGCACTGCCGTTCTCGTGACCTCGGTTTGGCAGACCTTCTGCCTGCAAAAAACGGCGTAAATATAGAGCTACGCAATAGGAATGCAAGCGGACTCCTCGTCGTCGACGAGCGACGGCTGCTGCCGGCTTTCGAACTTGAGACGCCGCTCACACCCGGGAGCGTGTCAGACACCTTTTTCAAAAAATTGGGGTCAGAGCCCTTTTCCACCCTGACGGGTGGAAATTCCGGCCTGGCCAGCGGA
>CAZKNH010000182.1:0-6918 GCA_964553875.1 uncultured Gammaproteobacteria bacterium
ATCTCACGATCGACGGCGTCGAGCGGCGCGTCGTGATGCAGGCGCCGAAGAACGGCTTCTTCTACGTGCTCGATGCGAAGACGGGCGAGCTGATCTCGGCGAACAACTTCGCGGCGGTGAACTGGGCGACCGGAATCGATCCCGAGACCGGCCGTCCGATCGAGAATCCGGCCGCGCGCTACGACCGAACCGGTCAACCGGTTGCCGTCCAGCCTTCGTCGGCGGGCGCGCACAACTGGCACCCGATGGCGTTCAGCCCCCAGACGGGCTATGCGTATTTCTCGGCGAGCGACAATGCGCTGGTCTATGCGCCTGCCCGCAACTTCAATCCGAATGCGCGCGTCTCGAACCTTGGCATCGATCTCGCGGCCCGCTCGCCCGAGGCGCTCGCGGAGCTCGCTCGGCTGCCGAGGGGCGACTACGTGCTCGCGTGGGATCCGGTGTCGCAGCGGGAAGCGTGGCGCGTGCAGGGCGGCGCGGCCGGGATGCTCGCGACGGCCGGCGGGCTCGTGTTCCACGGCACCGGCAACGGGATCGTCGCGCGCTCGGCGCATGACGGCACGGAGCTCTGGTCGTCGGAGAGCGTCCACACGGGCGTCGTCGCCGGTCCGATCAGCTTCGAGCTCGACGGCGAGCAGCACATCGCGGTCGTCTCGGGCCGCGCGGCGGGCAACTACTACGCACCGAGCAATGCGCGGCTCTTGGTCTTCAAGCGCGGCGGCACGGCCAAGCTTCCGCCGCCGGTCGAGTTCTCGCCGCCGCCGCTGAATCCGCCGCCGTCGACCGCGTCGGCCGACGAGATCGCGCGCGGCGAGCAGCTCTATCAGTCGACGTGCTGGATCTGCCACGAGGACCCGGGCAACGCGGGCGGAATGTTCCGCCGCGGCCTGTTCCCGGACCTCGCGTATTCGCCGGCGCTATCGAGCCCGGAGCTCTTCTCGGCGATCGTGCTCGGCGGTGCGCGTGCGGCGAACGGCATGGCGTCGTTCGCGGACGCCCTCGATGCCGAAGAGGCCGAGGCGATCCGCGCGTACATCGTCGACCGCGCGAACGCCGTGCGTCCTCCCGGCGCACCGTAGCTCGCTCGTCGAGAGCGCCGGTTTCTCGACCGTGAACGTCCCGCGGAGCGAGCCGAGTGCGCGCGGGCGCATCGAGTGCTGGCGCGGCGGCAGCCTGTGGATCGGCGAGGCCAGCGGCATGTGCGGCTCCACGCCATCCGGATCCTTCGTGAATATCGACTGACGGCGTCAGGGGTACGTCTTACGACGACGTTTCGAAGGTGCGGCCGCACGTTCGATCTCAGCACCCGCGCTCTGCGCAGACGCAGGGAAGGAGTCGTCGTGACGATCAAGCGGATGGATAACGTCGGCATCGTGGTGGAAGACCTCGATGCGGCCATCGCGTTTTTCGCCGAGCTCGGCCTCATCCTCGAGGGCCGCACGCGCATCGAAGGGGACTGGGCGGGCCGCGTGACGGGAGTACGCGGTCAGCGCGTCGAAGTCGCGATGATGCGCACACCCGACGGTCACGGCCGTCTCGAGCTGTCGCGCTTCGACGCTCCCGCCATCGCGGCCGACCATCGCACGGATCCGGTGAACTCGCTCGGGTACCTGCGCGTGATGTTCGCGGTGGACGATCTCGACGACACGCTGTCGCGGCTAGCGAGGCATGGTGCGACGGTGGTCGATGAGGTCGTCGACTACGAGGGCATCTACCGTCTCTGCTACATCCGGGGCGCCGAAGGCATTCTCATCGGGCTCGCGGAGCAGCTCGGCGAGCAGAGCTCCCGAGCGAATCCAATGAGCCGCACGCGGTGAGCACGCGCGGATCGAGCCCGCGAGAGCATGCACGTCCTGACGCACCACGGTGACGCGGGGCTGCCCGGCGAGGGAACGAGCACGCCGAGCGAGCCCCGCGTTGGCACGTCGAAGGATTCCGCATCACTCGCTCGCCGGAGCCGGCGATGGAGGCTCGTTCGCCGGAACCTGCGACTGCGGCGCGGGCGTCGGCGCCGCCTGGGCAGCTCCCATGATCGCGCCGAGCACGTCGCCGAAGCCCATTCCCGCGGCGACGCGGCCGAGCTGCGCGGGATCGATCTGCCCGTCGATATTGATGAAGACGGCCTCGCTCGAGCTTAGAACCATGACCGTCATGCCGGACACCTGCTGATCGTCGACGAGTGCATGCACACGCACTTTCTCGTCGCCGTCCTGCACGAAGACGACGCGCTCCCAGCCGCTCTGCTCGAGCGACTGCGACGTGCGATCGACGAAAGATTGCACGGCCGCCGTATCGGAAAGCTCGTCGTACACGCGCACGCTGATGCCGCGGAGCCCGGCGATCATGTCGGCGGCGCTCGGATCGCTCTGGCGAGCGGCCTCCGCGGCGAAGCCGAGCAGCGCGGGACCGAGATCGATCTGCACGTGCGGTTCCGCGGACACGCCGGGAATCGAGTCGAAGCGGAATGGGCTCTGTTGCTGCTGCGCGAGCGCCGACGACAAGAAGCCGCTCGCTACGACGGCTAGGGCTACTTTGCTGATGGATCGCATTGCATCAACCTCCGTTTTCCGTGTCGGCGTCGTTCGCGCCGCTTCCAGTGTTCACGCGGAACGCTTCTTTGAGCTCCCGTTCCAGTGTTCGCTTCAGATGCCCGCCGGCGATCTCGTAGCTCCTGTGCAGATAAGTCATCGCGAGCTCGAAATCGCGCAGCGCCGCGGCGCGCGGATCGTCGGCGGGCTCGGGCTGCGTCAGCAGGACCAGTGCCGCCACCATCGCGCTCGCCGCGGCCGTCGCGGACGTCCACGACCAGACCTCGGTCTTCGCTCGGCTCCTGTCGCCCGACTGAGCCGGGATTTTCAGCAACCGCGCATGAAGCGATCGCGGCACGGGCGCTTTCCCGAGACGGCGCAGCGCACGCCGGAGCGTGCGGGCCCGCGCGACGGCCGCCGAGAGCTCGGGTTCGCGTTCGAGCACTGCACGCATGCGGCGCTTTTCGTCACGCGACAGCGATCCGTCCGCCATCGCCTCGACTTTGCTCCATGCCCAGCGCGAGTCGAGGTCCGTCACGACGACTCCTCCAGAGCGCGCCGTAGCCGGCGGCGCGCTCGATGCAGATAGACCTTCACCTGATTCGTGCTGAGCCCGAGGATGCGGGCGCACGAGGCACCGTCGACGCCGTTCACGTCGAACAGGATCACGAGACTGCGCTGCGGCTCCGGGAGGCGCGCGATGTGCTCGCGGAGCCGGCCGCCGAGCTCGGCCTGCTCTGCGTGCCAGAGCGGATCGCGGTCCTCGCTCGGCCCGAGCGTCTCGTCCGTCGAAGCGTCCGTCGAAACGAGCGGGCGCGCGCGGCGCAAGCGATCGAGACATGCGTTGCGGGTCACGGCGAGCAGCCATTCCTTCGGACGCTCGACGCCTTTGCCGTGCTGCCAATACCGCAAGAACGTCTCCTGACTCACGTCTTCGGCCTCGTGGCGATCGCCGAGCAGCAGCTGCGCGACACGGTAGACGATGCCGCCGTATCGCAGGACCGCGAGCTTGAACCGAAAGCTCGATACGCCGCCGTCCTCGGGTTCCCGATCGGATTCGGCCGTCGCGCTTTCGCTGATCTTCAATCCGGGCACCATGCCGTTCCGATCGAGCCGCCGACACTGATCAGGACGCGGCCTACGCCTGAAGGTTACAGCTTTCGTCGAACCTCGCGTCGGATGCGGCGCGGAGAAGCGACGCGCCGCCCGGACGCCGAAGCGCACGCTTCTTGAGATTGCTCTGTTGTTGTGCCGGCGCGCTTGAAAGTACTATCGGTCCGCGGCATTCGACCGTGGGCGAGCCGCCTGGAGGAACAATAATGAAGCGATTCGAATTGCGTCCGCGAGCCGGGTGGCTCGCCGGCCTTGCGGTGTTGGCGACGGCGGGTCACGCCGCAATCGAGGATCCCGTTCGGCTCGATGCCGGCCTCATCTCGGGCGGCGAGACGACGGCATCCGGCGTACGCGTCTTTCGCGGAATTCCGTTCGCGGCTCCGCCGGTCGGCGAGAACCGCTGGCGCGCGCCGCAGCCCGTCGAGCCGTGGGACGGCGTGCGCGATGCGAGCCAGTTCGGCAACGTCTGCGTGCAGCCGAGGACCGAGCCGCGCTACGTCAACATCGCGAACATGGACGGCTCGCCGCCGCTCAGCGAGGACTGCCTGTATCTGAACGTCTGGACGCCGGCCGAATCCCCGGACGACCGGTTGCCGGTGATGGTGTACTTCTATGGCGGCGCGTTCACGGACGGCGCGGGCTCGGCGCCGCTCTACGACGGCACCGCGCTCGCGGAACGCGGCGCCGTCGTCGTCACGATGAATTACCGGCTCGGCCCCTTCGGCTTCCTCGCGCACCCGGCGTTGACGGAAGAGGCCGAATACAAGAGCTCCGGCAATTACGGCATCCTCGACATGGTCGCGTCGCTCCAATGGGTGCAGCGGAACATCGCAGCATTCGGCGGCGACCCGAGCAACGTGACGATCTTCGGGCAGTCGGCCGGCGCGATGGCGATCACGTCGCTGATGACGTCACCGTTGGCCGAAGGGCTTTTCCATCGAGCGATCGCGCAGAGCATCATGGGTGGCGCGGTCTCGCCGAACGCGCCGAACGCGACGCTCGAGGCGCAGGAGCAGCAGGGCTTGCGGAACGCGCAGGCCGCGGGCCTCGAGACGCTCGAGGCGATGCGCGCGCTCTCGACAGAGGAGGTCGTCGAGAAGTTTCCGCGCACGCAGACGATGATCGTCGACGACTACGTGATCCCCGAGGATCCGGCGATCGTCTTCGCCGAGGGCCGTCAGCACAAGGTCGACGTGCTGATGGGGGCGAACGCGGCCGAGCTCTCGTTCGGCGGACGACGAGGCCCGGGAGGCGCGTCCGACGGCTCGGACCGCATCTTCTGGACGGCGTGGCGCATCGCGGAGTATCAGCGCGCGGCCGGCCGGAACGCGTACGTCTATTGGTTCACACAGACGTCGCCGGCGCCCGAGGGCAGCGAGCCCTACCTGCCGGTGCACGCGGCCGAGGTGAAGTACGTTTTCGACAACCTCGGCGAGCTGCCGCTCTTCCCCGACAGCAGCGATCCGGCGCTTGCGGCCGCGTCGGCCGATGATCAGCGCGTCGCGGACATGATCGCGTCGTACTGGGTCAACTTCGCCCGCTCCGGGAACCCGAACGGCGAAGGTCTCCCCGAGTGGCCCGCGCATACCGGCATGGATGCGGTAAACGCCGCGATCCTCGACGCGGATCCGGCTTCGAAGAGCCTGCCGACGCTCGAGCAGATGCAGACGCACGAGGCGCGTCTCGAGGAGCAGCTCGAGCCGTTGCTGAAGCAACGCTAGGCCGATCGCGAGGCCGGATCCGATCCGCGCCCGGCCGACCGTCGTCGGCCGGGCGCTTCAGCGTAGCTTGCCGCGGTCTGTAACTCCATACAGTTTTCGGTCATCATTCGCGCGATGAACGCGCTGACCACCCCGACCGAATCCGCGAAGAGCGACGACCAGGCACGGCGCGCGTTCGGCGCGTCGCTGAACGCCGCGCAGCTCCGCGCAGCGACGTACGGCGAGCCCGGTGAGCGCGGTGTCGCGGCGGGCCCGCTGCTCGTGATAGCGGGCGCGGGAACCGGCAAGACGAACACGCTCGCGCACCGCGTTGCGTATCTGTTGCTCTCCGGCGTTTCCCCGGAGCGCATTCTGCTTCTCACGTTCACGAGGCGCGCCGCGCACGAGATGCTGCGGCGCGCGGAGCACATCGTCCGCGAGGCGTTCCGCACGGCGAGCCGAGCGGCCGACGTTCCCGAGGCGACGCGGGGGCTCTGGGCCGGCACCTATCACTCGATCGGCAATCGACTGCTCCGCGAGTACGCGGAGGCTCTGGGCCTCGACCCGTCGTTCTCCGTGCTCGACCGCGGCGACGCAGCGGATCTTCTGGATCTCGTCCGCCAGGAGCTCGGCTTCGCGGCGAAGGGAAAGCGTTTCCCCCGCAAGGACACTTGTCTCGCGATCTACTCGCATCGCGTGAACGCGGGTCAGCCGCTCGCACGGACGCTCGAGGAGCTCTTCCCGTGGTGCAGCGAGTGGGCCGACGACCTGACGCGCCTCTTCCGCCGTTACATCGAGGTCAAGCAGAGCCAGCATGTGCTCGACTACGACGATTTGCTGCTCTACTGGAAGCTCCTCGTCGCCGAGCCGAGGATCGCGCGCGAGCTCGGCGACCGGTTCGACCACGTGCTGATCGACGAGTACCAGGATACGAACGTCCTGCAGGCCGAGATCGTGCACGCAATGAAGCCGGACGGCGCCGGTGTCTGCGTCGTCGGCGACGACGCGCAGGCGATCTACTCGTTCCGCGCGGCGACCGTCGAGAACATTCTCGAGTTTCCGCGGCGCTTCACGCCTCCCGCGGAGATCGTGAAGCTCGAGACGAACTATCGCTCGGTCCAGCCGATCCTCGACGCGGCGAACGCGCTGATGCGGGATGCGGAGCGGCAATATCGGAAGGCCTTGCGCTGCGAGCGCCCGTCGAACCAGAAGCCCGTTTACGTCTCGGTCGAGGACGATCGCGCGCAGGCGCTCTACGTCGTCGGGCAGATCCTCGCCGCCCGCGAGCAAGGCCTGCCGTTGCGCAGGCAGGCCGTGCTGATGCGCACGTCGCATCACAGCGATGCGCTCGAGCTCGAGCTCGTGCGGCGCAACATTCCGTACGTGAAGTACGGCGGTCTCAAGTTTCTCGAGGCGGCGCACGTGAAGGACGTGCTCGCGGTGCTGCGCTGGGCCGACAACCCGCGCAACCGACTCGCCGGATTCCGCACGCTGCAGCTCCTGCCCGGCGTCGGCCCTGCAACGGCCGACCGCTGCCTCAAGGTCTTCGAGGCGAGCGGCTACTCGTGGTCGGTGCT
>CAZKNH010000183.1:0-6908 GCA_964553875.1 uncultured Gammaproteobacteria bacterium
AAGAATTAGGGTCTGACCCCGATTTCAGACCCCGATTTCATGCGTCGCGTGCCGAGGCGGTGCGGACCGGGTCGGAGGGCGGCGACGAACATGTCCTGCCGCCGCGGCTTCGCCACAGCTCGCCGATCGCTTCCATCAGCGCATCGAACCGCACGGGTTTCACGAAGTAGCGATCGAAGCCGACCCCGGCCGCGCGCTCGCGATCCTCGTCGCTCGAGAAGCCGCTCAACGCGAGCAGGGGCACGCGGTCGAGACCGAGCGTTCCGCGGATCCGGCGCGCGACCTCGAATCCGTCGAGATCGGGCAGGCCGATGTCGAGCAGCACGGCATCCGGCTGGATACGCTCGACGGCCTCGATACCGGCGAGTCCCGTGTGCGCGACGTGCACGTCGTGGTGCCACTTGTTCGCGAGATACGTCGACAGCCCGTGCGCGAGGTCGACGTTGTCGTCGATGATCAGAATCTTGAGCCCCACCGCGACCGGCTCCGCGGCCGAGCGCGTTTCCCGTTGCACGGGCGCCGGCGCTGCGGCGAGCGGAAGCCGAACGGTGAACTCGGCGCCTTTACCGGGGCCGTCGCTTGCCGCGCTGACGTGCCCGCCATGCATCTCGACGAGGCCGCGGACGAGCGCGAGACCGATGCCGAGTCCCGTCTGCGTGCGCGACCCGGGCGTATGGGCCTGCGTGAAGAGCTCGAAGACGCGCTCGAGCATGTCGGGCGCGATGCCCTCGCCGTCGTCCCGGACCCGCACGACGACGGTCGAGCCGTCGTCCTCCGTGTCGACGGTCAGTCGGATCGAGCCCCCTTTCGGCGTGTACTTCGCCGCGTTCGTCAGCAGGTTGCCAAAAACCTGGGTGAGCCGAACCGTGTCGCCGTCGACGTAGACCGGCTCGTCGGGCAGCACGACCGTCACCGCGTGCTCCTTCTCGTCGATCAGCGAGCGGGCGGCATCGAACGAGTGCTCGATGACCTGCCGCAGGTCGAGCCGTTCGCGCTTCAGCTGGACCCGTCCGTTCGATACGCGGGAGACGTCGAGCAGGTCGTCGATCAACCGCGTCAAATGCTCGAGCTGACGGCGGAGCAGGTCGCTCGCCCAAGGCAGCATGCGCTCGAGCAGCTTCGGCTGGCTCAGGAGATCGACGCCGCTCTGCATCGCGGCGAGGGGATTGCGCAGCTCGTGCGCGAGGATCGAGATGAATTCGTCCTTGCGCCGCGCCGCTTCGCGGAGGAGCGATTCCGCGCGTTTGCGCTCCGCGATCTCCGAGACGAGCTGCGTGTTCGCAAGCTCGAGCGTGCGGTTCAGCTTCTGCAGCTCGCGCGTGTTCTCGTCGCGCAGCTTCGCGTGAGCGGCCGCGAGCTGGCGATTCGTCGCGGCGAGAACCTCGTTCAGGCGCGCGAGCTCGCGGCGCTGCTGGAAGAGCTGCACGAGCACCTGTACCTTGCCGCGCAGAATTTCCGGCACGACCGGGACGTAAACGTAATCCGCCGCACCCATCTCGTAGCCGCGCAGGCGATCGAGGTCGGTGAGGTGCACGCCCGTCACGAAGATGATCGGCGTGTTGCCGAATACGGGGCTCTCACGAATGCGCCTCGCCGTCTCGAAGCCGTCCATCCCCGGCATGCTGACGTCGAGCAGGATCGCCGCGAACTCGCATTCCTCGAGCCGCGCGAGCGCTTCCTCGCCCGAGTGGGCACGCACGAGGTTCTGTCCGAGCCGCTCGAGGATGACCTCGTACGTCAGAAGGCGCGCGGGCTTGTCGTCGACCAGCAGGATGTTCGCGAGCTCGGGCACGGCGCCGTCAGCGGTCCAGCCAGACGCGGAGCAGCGACAGGAACTGCTCGCCGTCGACGGGTTTCGCGATGTAATCGGATGCGCCGGCCTCCAGACACTTCTCGCGGTCGCCGGCCATTGCTTTGGCGGTGAGCGCAATGATCGGCTGGTCGAAGCGAGGATTCTGGCGCATGCGTCTTATCGTCTCGTAGCCGTCCATCTCGGGCATCATGATGTCGAGGAGCACGAGGGAAAGCGAATCGATGCCGTCGAGGAGCTCGAGCGCCTGGGCGCCGGAGCTTGCCGCCACGACGCGCATCTGATGTCGCTCGAGGAGGGTAGTCAACGCGAAGATGTTACGCACATCGTCGTCGACCACCAACACTGTCTTGCCTGCCAGCACGTCGTATGCGGGTGACTCGAGCAGTGCGCGACGGTCCTGCGGCAGCTCGCGCACGTCGCGATGCAAAAAGAGCGCGGTTTCGTCGAGAACCTTGTCGAGGGATACCGCGCGTCGCACGATCAGCTCGCGCATCTCGGGGCCGACCGTCAAGAGCTCGTCCGGATCGTAGACGACGAACGGCACCGCGCGCAGGGCCGGTTCCTTCGCGACGCGTTTGAGCACGTCCGTTGCGGAAAGATCGCGGGGCGCTGCGTCGAGCAGCACGCAGTCGAACTCGCTGCGCGCGAGGAGCGCGAGCGCATCGTCGCCGAGGGCCGTCACGCTCGTCTCGACGTCGGCGCCGCCCGCGAGCTCGGCGAGTCGGCCCGCAGATGCCGCGCTGCCCTCGATGACGAGAAGCCGCCGCTTCGGAGCGTCCGCGTCATCGAGCAGCGAGCGGATGCTTTCGCGGAGGTCCGCGGGGTCGATCGGTTGAGCGAGGGAAACTTTCGCTCCCCGGCGCCGAGCGGTGACGCGGTCTTCGGCGCGGCCAATCCACTGCACCGGCACGTGCCGCAGCTCGGGGTCGTGTTTGAGCCGGCTCAGCACGGTCCACCCGTGCATGTCCGGCAACGACGCGTCGACGCTGATCAGGAGCGGCGCGAACCGGCGGGCGAGGCCGAGTGCTTCGGCGCCGTGACCGGTCACGACCGCCTTGAGTCCGGCTTCGTGCGCGGCGTCGACCAATGCCTCCGCGAGCCGGCTGTCGTTCTGCACGGCGAGCAGCACGCGGTCGCCGGGGACGATGCTCTCGCGATCGTCGTGCATCGAGCTCGCGCGATGCGGCGCGGCGAGCATCTGGCCGCGAGGGCCGGTCACGGCAGAGGGACCTGCGTCGGCCGGAGCGGCAGGACCCGCGTAGACCGACGGCAGGTACAGCGTGAACGTGCTGCCGGAGCCGGGAACACTGTGGAGCTTGAGCTCGCCGCCCAGGAGGTGTGCGAGCTCGCGGCTGATCGCGAGGCCGAGCCCCGTGCCGCCGTGCTTGCGTGCCGTGCCGGCGTCGGCCTGTTGAAACGCCTCGAACACGATCTTCTGCTTGTCCGGAGGGATGCCAATTCCGGTGTCGATGACCTCGAACGCGATGACCGAGTCCGCGGCGTCGAGGATCGGATGGCCGGGAGACCAGCCGGAGTGGGCCGGCCGTACGCGCATCTTGACGCTTCCTTCGACGGTGAACTTGAACGCGTTCGACAGCAGATTCTTCATGACCTGCAGCAAGCGCTTCGGGTCGGTGTGGATCGAGCCGTCGAGCGTCGGGTCGAGCTCGGCGCTGAAATGAAGCCCGCTCGACTCGACCTCGTGGGCGAATGCGCGCTCGAGCGTCGACTTCAGGCTGGCGAGCGGGAACTCTTCGCAGTCGACCGTCACCGTTCCGGATTCGATCTTCGACAGGTCCAGGATGTCGCTGATCAGATTCAGAAGGTCTGTTCCGGCCGCGCGTATAGTCGCCGCGTACTCGATCTGCCTCTCGCTCAGGTTGCTGTCGGCGTTCTCGACGAGCTGCTGGGACAGCACGAGGATGCTGTTCAGCGGCGTGCGCAGCTCGTGCGACATGTTCGCGAGGAACTCCGACTTGTAGCGCGACGTCAGCGCGAGCTCGGCGGCCTTCTCCTCGAGGGCGCGCCGCGCCTGCTCGATCTCGCGGTTCTTGCGTTCGACCTCGGCGTTCTGCGCGGCGAGGAGACGCGCCTTTCGCGCGAGCTCCTCGTTCGTCTTCTGCAGCTCCCGCTGCTGCGTCTGCTGCTCCGTCGCGAGCTGCTGCGACTGCGCGAGCAGGCGCTCGGTGCGCATCGTGACCTCGATGTTGTTCAGCACGACGCCGACGATGTCCGCGAGCTGCTCGAGGAACGAGACGTGCGATGCCGAGAACTCGTCGAGCGACGCGAGCTCGATCACGGCCTTGACCTCGCCCTCGAAGAGCACCGGCATCACGACGACGTTGTGAGGCTCCGCGTCGATGAGCCCCGACGTGATCCGGATCGCGCGGTCCGGCACTTGACGCAGGATCATCGGTTTGCGCTCGCGCGCGCACTGGCCGACGAGCCCTTCGTTGAACGCGTATTCGCGTGTCACGTTCGGTCCCATGCCGTCGGCATAGGACGCGAGCTGGCGCAGTCTCGCGCCGTTCGGCGTGTCGACGAGGACGTAGATGATGCCCTGCTGCGCACGCACGAGCGGCGCGAGCTCCGAGAGCAGCATGTTCGCGACGGTCGAGAGGTCGCGCTGGCCCTGCATCATCCGGCTGAACTTCGCGAGGTTCGTCTTCAGCCAGTCCTGCTCCTTGTTGCGCTCGGTCGTGCGGCGCAGGTTGCCGATCATCGCGTTGATGTAGTTCTTGAGATCGGCGACCTCGCCCTTGGCCTCGACCTGGATGTAGCGGGTGAGGTCTCCCTTCGTCACGGCAGTCGCGACTTCCGCGATCGCGCGGACCTGTGTCGTCAGGTTCGCGGCGAGCAGGTTCACGTTCGCCGTCAGGTCCTTCCACGTGCCGGCCGCTCCCGGCACGTTCGCCTGGCCGCCGAGCTTGCCCTCGGTGCCGACCTCGCGCGCGACGCGCGTGACCTCGGCGGCGAAGCTGTTCAGCTGATCGACCATCGTGTTGATCGTGTTCTTGAGCTCGAGGAGCTCGCCCTTGACGTCGACCGTGATCTTGCGGGAGAGGTCGCCGCGCGCGATCGCGGTCGCGACCTCGGCGATGCCGCGTACCTGGTCGGTGAGGTTCGCGGCCATCACGTTCACGTTGTCCGTGAGGTCCTTCCACGTGCCCGCGACGCCCGGCACCTTCGCCTGGCCGCCGAGCTTGCCCTCGGTGCCGACCTCGCGCGCGACGCGCGTGACCTCGGCGGCGAAGCTGTTCAGCTGATCGACCATCGTGTTGATCGTGTTCTTGAGCTCGAGGAGCTCGCCCTTGACGTCGACCGTGATCTTGCGGGAGAGGTCGCCGCGCGCGAT
Organism: uncultured Gammaproteobacteria bacterium; assembly: GCA_964553875.1. Taxonomy (GTDB): domain Bacteria; phylum Pseudomonadota; class Gammaproteobacteria; order Steroidobacterales; family Rariloculaceae; genus ZC4RG20. The sequence continues at coordinate 5,169 of CAZKNH010000183.1, forward strand.
CGCGGTCGCGACCTCGGCGATGCCGCGTACCTGGTCGGTGAGGTTCGCGGCCATCACGTTCACGTTGTCCGTGAGGTCCTTCCAAGTGCCCGCGACGCCCGGCACGATCGCCTGACCGCCGAGCTTGCCCTCCGTGCCGACTTCGCGGGCCACGCGCGTGACCTCCGATGCGAACGAACGCAGCTGATCGACCATCGTATTGATGGCCTCCTTGAGCTGCAGCATCTCGCCGCGCACGTCGACCGTGATCTTGCGCGACAGGTCGCCGTTCGCGACCGCGATCGTGACCTCGGCGATGTTGCGCACCTGCGCGGTCAGGTGACTCGACATGGAGTTCACGTTGTCCGTCAGGTCCTTCCAGACGCCGGACATGTCGCCGACATCCGCCTGGCCGCCGAGCTTGCCGTCCGCGCCGACCTGGCGCGCGACGCGCGTGACCTCGGACGTGAAGATGCGCATCTGCTCGATCATCCTGTTCACGATGCGCGCGGAGCGCAGGAACTCTCCTTCGACCGGGCGGCCGTCGACCTCGAGGGGAACGGTGCGGGAAAGATCGCCCTGCGCGAACGCGGCGATGCTCCGAGTCATCTCCGTCGTCGGCCACAACAGATCGTCGATCAGCCGGTTCACGGCGAGCTCGATGTCGCCCCAAGCGCCCACGCGGTACGCGCAGCGGATCCGCTCCCGCGTGCGGCCGTGACAGCCGACGGCCTCGGCGACGCGTACGAGCTCGGTCGCGAGCTGCTCGTTCGCGATCGCGAGCTCGTTGAAGGTGTCGGCGATCTTGCCGGCGAGGCCGGTCCGATCGGACGGCAGGCGCACGGAGAAATCCCCGTTGCGCATCGCCTGCAGTGCGCGGAGCAGCTCGACTTCGTCGATTCGTGCCCCGACGAGCTCGATCCTTTCGGCTCTGCTGACCTGAGACTCCATAGGCGGAAAGCTCCGTTGGTCCTGCTTGCGCTTGCGCGGCGAAGAGCCGGGCGGCTCATCCGTTCGAGCGGCGTCGAACGACCGCAGATGCCCGATCCCAGCGGCGCAGAGGGCAACATCCGTGCCGCTCCCGATGCCGGGCGAAAGTCGTAGGGAGGTCAAGGGTATTGCGCCGGGCTGCCGAGCGCGCCGCAGAGCAATTCTTGGAACGGCTCACAAAGCTTGGAAGGGCACGGTGATTGCATCCGTTCCATCGCGAATCACAGGAGGCCGAGCCATGCCGAAGCTGTCCCGAAACGCCCTGGTCAAGGGCACCGTCGTCGCGATTGCTTGTGCGGTCGTTCCGGTCGTCGCCGCGCAGGACGATGCTGCTGCTCAGGACGACGTCATCGATGTTGCAGCGCTCGTCGAGATCGACGATGACCGCACGGACGTGACGCACGAGGGTTTCTCGATCGAGCAGATCGAGGATATGGACCTCGTGCGCGATGGCCAGGTCATCGGAGAGGTCGAAGCCGTGCTCGGCGACGCGAGCGGTGGCGTGGCCGCCCTTGCGGTCGAGCTTCGCATCCCGGGGCCGAACGACGAGGTCGTCGTGCCGATCGACGCTGTCCGTTTCAGCGCCGATCGACGCGTCGTCGAGACGTCGCTCAGCGACGACGAGTTGACCGCGTTACCGCGCTGGGACGACTGACCGCTCCGGAAGGCGGCGTCCGGTATGCCGGACGCCGCTCGGCCGTTATCGATTGATCCGCGTGCCGGTCGTGGCACGCCGCTTGCCTCGATCACAGCAGGATGCCGTGAAGATCC
>CAZKNH010000184.1:0-6839 GCA_964553875.1 uncultured Gammaproteobacteria bacterium
AAGGCCTACAAGTGCACGTTGTGCTCCGATCGCGTCGCGGTCGGTCGCGAGCCGGCCTGCGTCAAGGCGTGCCCGACCGGGGCGCTCGTGTTCGGCACGAAGGAGGACATGCTGAAGCACGCGTCCGAGCGCGTCGCGGATCTCAAATCGCGCGGCTTCGAGAACGCGGGCGTGTACGATCCGGAAGGCGTCGGCGGCACGCACGTGATGTACGTGCTGCATCACGCAGACCGTGCGGAGCTCTACAGCGGTTTGCCGCAAAACCCGCGGATCAGCCCGATGGTCGAGCTCTGGAAGGGGATCACGAAGCCGCTCGGGCTCGCCGGCATGCTGCTCGCGGCGTTTGCAGGCTTCCTGCATTACCTGCGCGTCGGGCCGAACGAGGTGAGCGATGACGACGAGCGTGCGGCCGCCCGCGCGATCGACGAGGAGACGAGGAATGCCTGAACCGGAGCAGCATGTCGTGCTCGAGCGGTACAGCGCGAACGTGCGCACGAACCACTGGATCGTCGCCGCGCTGTTCGTGCTCGCGGCGCTTTCCGGGCTCGCGCTGTTTCATCCCGCGCTCTACTGGCTCACGGCGCTCTTCGGCGGCGGGCCGTGGACGCGGATCCTCCACCCGATCGTCGGCGTGCTGATGGCGATCGCTTTCGCGTTCCTCGCGGGAGCGGTGTTCAAGGACAACCTCATCGATGCACGCGATCGCGAGTGGCTGCGCCGCATCGGAGACGTGCTGCGCAATCGTGAAGAGCACTTGCCCGAGGTCGGCCGCTACAACGCGGGGCAGAAGCTCCTCTTCTTCGTGCTCGTCGTATCGCTCGTCGGGCTCGTGCTCTCGGGGATCGTGATCTGGCGGCAGTACTTCTCTGGTCTCTTTCCGATCGGCGCCGTGCGCTTCGCATCGCTCGCGCACGCGTTTCTCGCGTGGGTGCTGATCGTCGCGATCATCGTGCACGTGTATGCCGCGATCTGGGTCAAGGGATCGATGCGGGCGATGACCCGCGGGCGCGTGAGCGCGGGGTGGGCCTACAAGCATCACCGGGCCTGGTTCCGCGAAAGGTTGAGGCATGCGGCGGATTCTCGAGCGCGGCCAGATTGAGGCGCTCGCGGGGCAGGATCTGCCCCGCGTCCGGCTTCCCGAGCCGAGCACGCTCTTCACGGCTCGTGCCGCGCGGTTCCGAGAGCTGGCCGCAGAAGGTGCGATCGGTCATTCGATTGCGGATTACCTTCATCTGATGGCGTCTCTCGCCGAGGCGCAGCATCGCGTGCTCGAAGGTTTCGCGCCGATAGCGCTGCCCGACGACACCGACGTCGCGCGCGCACGGCAGCACGGCATGCCGGTATTCGATACCGCTGCGCTCCGCGGGCGCGAGTGGCAAGACGTGCTCGCACGGCTCTGCGGCGCTCTCGAATCGGCCGCCGGGCCGCCCGTGAGCGTCCGTCGAGTGCTCGAACGGTTGCGCGCGGTACCGGCCGACGTGCTGGACCGGCAGGCCGAGGCGATCCTCGGTTGGCGCTCGGCCGACGTGGATGTGGCCGCGGCGCCGTTCATCACGGCTGCGTTGCAGGTTTGTGCGGCCGCGCTCGCGAGCCGGCTGTCGCGTGAAGCCGTCGAGGGCGCAGGCGCGCCGGGTGTCTGCCCCGTCTGCGGCACACTGCCGGTTTCGAGCGTCGTGCGCGAGGACGGCGCGTCGCAAGGGCGGCGGTTTCTGCATTGTGCGCTCTGCGCGACCGAGTGGTACCTCGTTCGCGTCACGTGCAGTCACTGCCACTCGACGCAGGGCATCTCGTACCGGTCGATCGAAGGCGGGCCCGCCGCGATCCGCGCCGAGTGCTGCAACCGCTGCCGCACGTATCGAAAGATCCTCTATCAAGAGGAGGACGAGCGCGTCGAGCCGATTGCCGATGATCTCGCGAGCCTTGCGCTCGATCTGTTGCTCGCGGAGGCGGGCTACCATCGCGCTATCGGAAATCCGCTGCTGTGGATGCGCCCGGGATAGGGCACGATTGCAGTCGTGAATGCCGTTCGTTATGCCGTGCGGAGGCAGCTCGAGCGGCCCGGTGTCCAGTCGTCGTTTCGAAGCGCGCCACGCCGTGGCTTGCGTGTTTACGGTGAGCTCGGGACCGGCGCGAGATCTTCTTTTCGGTGCAGGAGGTGCGCATGTATACGCGAATCCTGGTTCCTGTCGACGGAAGCGTGCCGTCCGAACAGGCTCTCGCCGAGGCGATAGACCTCGCCCGTCATCTGAAGGCGCGGATGCACCTCGTGCATGTCGTGGAGCCCTGGGTGATGCTGGCGCCGGAAACGATGCCGACGACCGTTCACGAGGTGGCCGAGAACACGCGCAGACTCGGCGCGAGGCTCCTTCAAGAGTGTGAGAGCAAGGCCGCGCAGGCGGGTATCGCGGTCGGCACGTCGCTGATCGAGACGCCGGGAGGCCCGGCCGGCGAGGCCATCGTCAACATCGCCGACGACATCGGGGCCGACCTTATCGTCTGCGGCACTCACGGGCGCCGCGGGCTTCGCAGGCTGGTGATGGGAAGCGATGCGGAGCACATCGTGCGCCGCGCATCGGTGCCGGTGCTGTTGGTCCGGAAGCGGGAACAAAAGACGGCCGAGGCGGAGTAAGCGGCACCAGGGGGCGTTGCTCGGTCCGGCAATCGAACGAGGACGACGCGCCTGACGCGCATTGCCGGCGGACGTCAACGGCCGCGAAGGCGTGTGCTCTCGCAAAGCCTTTCGGCACCAGCGTTACGGAACGCGTGAAAACCGAACCGTTGCGGAACACCGCTATTGCGCCCCCAAAGTCGGGCTCCGATGATCGATCTTGAGCGGTTGCCTGATCGGACGTCCGCTTTGCCCGAGGTTCGATCCGTGCGCCGCTTCGAACGCAACGGAGTCGAATGACATGGACATACGAGCCGCAGTCACTCGTGCTCGAGGCGCCGCCTTCTCGATCGAGGAAGTCACCCTCTCACCGGCGCGATCGAACGAGGTCCTGGTGAAGATCGTGGCGACCGGCGTCTGTCATACCGACGCGGTGGCGCGGGACCAGGGTATCTCACCCTATCCGATCGTGCTCGGGCACGAGGGCGCCGGCATCGTCGAGGAGGTCGGAGACAACGTCACGAGTCTCGCCGTAGGCGATCATGTCGTGATCTCGTTCGCGCATTGCGGCCGGTGTGAGAACTGCCTGACCGGCCGCCCGACGGTGTGCGCGCGCTTCAACGAGCTCAACTTCGGCGGGCGCATGGAGGACGGCACGTACCGACTGCGCCAGGGCGAAACGGATGTCGCCACGTTCTTCGGGCAATCCTCCTTCGCCACGCACGTCGTCGTGCACGAGCGCAACGTCGTGAAGGTGGACAAGGACGTGGACTTGGCGCTGCTCGGGCCGTTGGGTTGCGGGATTCAGACCGGGGCAGGGACGGTGCTGAACCGTTTGAAGCCTGCGTTCGGCAGCTCGATCGCCGTCTACGGGTGCGGTGCGGTCGGCTTGAGCGCGATCATGGCGGCGAAGATTGCCGGCTGCCAGCGGATCTTCGCGATCGACGTCCACGACAGCCGCCTCGAGCTCGCGAGAGAGCTCGGCGCGACCGATACGTTGAACGGCAAGAACGTCGACGTGGTCCGTGTCATCAAAGAAGCCACCGGCGGCGGAACCCACTCCGCGGTCGAGAGCACTGGCGTGCCTGCGGTCGTGCGGCAGTGTCTCAATGCGCTCCGTCCATTGGGCCAGGCGGCCATCGTCGGGGTAACGCCCGTGATGGAGATCGACGTGCACAACGACCTGATGGCGGAAGGGAAAAGCATGATCGGCGTGATCGAGGGCGACTCCGTTCCGCGCGTGTTCATTCCGAAGCTCATCGAGTACTACAAAGCCGGCCGCTTCCCCTTCGACAAGCTCGTCAAGCTCTATCGCTTCGATCAGATCAACGAGGCGTTCGCGGAGTCGGCCGCCGGTATCGCGGTCAAGCCGATACTCAGGGTCCAGTGAGCGAGTCGAAGGACCAACGATGGGGAGCATTCCCTATGCTCGCTTCGGGCAAAGCGCTGATGATGATTTCGATGGGTCGAGCAGTGTCGAGGTACGCGACGGCCGCTTTATCGGAGAGGACAATGACCGTTCGTGCGCGTAGCAAGATCGAGGCGTGCATTCGCCTGATGACCGCGGCTCTTCCCCTCGCTTTGCCGATTTCGACGACTCATGCCGAGGAGCAGGAGAGCCAATGGGGCAGCGGCAAGGCGCTCTACGACAAAGTCTGCGGGTATTGCCATGCGCCCGAGGTGGGCGTCGGCACCGTGCTCGCGGGCCGGAACCTTCCGGAACCGTACATCAGAGCCATCGTGCGCAGCGGTCTCAACGCGATGCCGGCTTTCCCGGCCTCGTACATCGACGACGCGTCGCTCGCAGAGGTCGCCGAGTATCTGGCGACTCTGCCGGCGCCTGCGGCCGAGCCCTGAGGATCGGCTCGTGAATCTTCATCGTCGCTTCATGTTGAAGAGCATGGCCGTGAGCGGTCTCACGTGCCTGGCGGTAAGTCCGATGTGTACGTTTGCCGCCGCTGCCGGCTCGCGTAGCGCCCCCGAGCGCCTGTCGTTGCTCGTTCTGATCAGCGAGGAGCCGAGCGGCAAGGAATTTCTACGGGGCGTGATCGCGGCAACCGGGCAGCGCCCGGATGTGATGACGATCGGCCGCGACCTGGCTAGCCTCCTCGATTTCGAGCGCCGTCTGCGCAGTCGGCCGATGCGAGCGATCGGTCTGCTCGACGACGCGGCGGCCACGCTCGCGATCGATATGGCCCGAAGCGCGGGGGCTCGGATGCGATGGTGCCGCCAGCACGTCGCCGATCGCGGGACCGTCGAACGAGCTGCGGCCTGGGCATCGGGGCTCGGGTACCGGCTTGCTTCCCTCGACTCTCGTGCGGCCGCTTCGTTCTCTGCACCATGGCCCGACACCGGGGCCGCCGGCAGCTTCGTTTCCCTTTCGATCGAGACCTGAAGGAGTCGCAGCCGTGCCTGATCAGGAGAACGCGGTGTTGCCGAGAGGCGTGACGCGGGAGGAATTCGACCGGGCGATCGAGAAGTTCCGCGCGTTGCTCGGGGACGAGAACGTGCTCGTCGAGCCGGAGCGGCTGCTGCCCTACAACAAGATCATGCTCTCGGTCGAGAACGCGGCACACGCTCCGTCCGCTGCCCTGACCGCGACCACGGTCGAAGAGGTGCAGGGCATCGTTAGAATCTGCAACGAGCACCGAATCCCGATCTATCCGATCTCGACCGGGCGAAACTTCGGTTACGGCTCTGCTGCGCCCGTGCAGCGGGGGCAGGTGATCCTCGATCTGAAGAAGATGAACAGGATCATCAAGGTCGATCCCGAAATGTGCTATGCGCTGGTCGAGCCGGGCGTCACCTATCAGCAGCTCTATGACTACATTCAGGAGAACGAGCTGCCGTTGATGCTGTCGTTCCCAGCGCCTTCGGCCATCGCGGGCCCTGTCGGCAACACGATGGACCGAGGCGTCGGCTATACCCCTTACGGCGAGCACTTCATGATGCAGTGCGGCATGGAAGTCGTGCTGCCGAACGGCGAGGTCTATCGCACCGGCATGGGCGGCGTGCGCGGCAGCAATACGTGGCAGATCTTCAAGTGGGGCTACGGGCCGACGTTGGACGGCATGTTCACGCAGGCGAACTACGGGATCACGACCAAGATGGGCTTCTGGTTGATGCCGAAGCCGCCGGTGTTCAAGCCGTTCGAGATCATCTTCGACGACGAGGAGGACATCGTCGAAATCGTCGATATCCTGCGCCCGCTCCGCATCTCGGGCACGATCCCGAACGCGGTCGTCATCGCGAACATTCTCTGGGAGGCCGGCAGCGCCGGCGTACGCCGCTCGAGCTACACCACGGAGCCTGGCCGCACCCCGGACGGCATCCTGCGGCAGATCCAGGAAGACACCGGGATGGGCGCATGGAACCTTTATGCGGCGCTCTACGGTACGCAGGAGCAGGTCGACGTGAACTGGAAGATCGTCACCGACGCGTTCGCGAGGCTCGGCAAGGGCAGGATCGTCACCGAGGAAGAGGCCGGGGATACTCAACCCTTCAAGTATCGCGCGCAGCTGATGTCCGGTGTGCCGAATCTACAGGAGTTCGGCCTTTACAATTGGCGCGGGGGCGGCGGCTCGATGTGGTTCGCACCGGTCAGCGAGGCGCGGGGCAGCGAGTGCGAGAAACAGGCTCGGCTGGCAAAGCGTATCCTGCACGAGCATGGTCTCGATTACGTGGCCGAGTTCATCGTAGGTCCACGCGACATGCACCATGTGATCGATGTGCTCTTCAATCGTGCGAGCGAGGAAGAGACGCGGAGGGCAGATGCATGCTTCAACCAGCTGATCGATGAGTTCGAGAAAGAGGGATACGCGGTCTACCGCGTGAACACGCGCTTTCAGGAACGGGTCGCGAGAAGCTACGGAGAGATCAAGCGCTACGTGGATCACGCGATCAAGCGCGCCTTGGATCCGAATAACATCATTGCGCCGGGCCGTTCAGGTATCGATTTGGCCACGTACGACAGAGGGTAGCCCGCGTCACCAGCGAGCGGAGTCTGATTCGACGGGCTATAATGAGCCTTGCTCCGTGCACGGAGTGACTCGCACGCAGCGCATCGTGTGCGCTCTGCTTTACGCGCCTGGGTGCCGCCCGGGTGTATTTAGGAGGGCGCTCATGCCTGGATACGAAACCCATCTTTTGAACGTGCGGGTAGGCACGCAGTCGTTTCGGCTGAAATCCTTGCGCGATCGGCAGCAGTACGTCGATCGGGACGGGAGCGCCG
>CAZKNH010000185.1:0-6719 GCA_964553875.1 uncultured Gammaproteobacteria bacterium
GGTCGATCGGCGTGCCGCGGATGCTCCACCTGCTGCGCGGCTTCGTCGTGCTGCGTGTGCTCGACGTGCTGCGCTTGCTCGACGTGCCGCCAGTCTCCGACCTGCAGCGGCTCCCCGACGTGGTGCGGCTGTCCGACGTGGTGCGACGGATCGACGCCGTGCGCGCGTTCCTGCGCGGAGGCACACGATGCAGCCGACACGAGCGCGGCGCCGGCCGCGAACGCTGCCGCCGTCGTCCGGCGGCGGCCTGGTCCGCGGCGCTCATGCATCGACCCGCACCTCGCGGAACATCCCGGCCTCCATGTGGAACAGCAAGTGACAGTGATACGCCCACCGCCCGAGCGCATCGGCCGTCACCCGATACGTCCGGCGCGTGCCGGGCGGCATGCTGACGGTGTGCTTCCGCACGTGGAAGCGTCCCGCGTCGTCCTCGACATCGCTCCACATTCCGTGCAGATGGATCGGATGCTCCATCATCGTGTCGTTGACGAGCACGATGCGCACGCGCTCGCCGTAGCGCAGATGCAGGGGTTCGGCGCGCGAGAACGGGACCCCGTCGAACGACCAGAGATACCGCTCCATGTGCCCGGTCAGATGCAGCTCGATGGTGCGGCGGGGCTCGCGCCCGTCGGGATCGTCGGCGAGCGTTCGCAGACTCGCATACGTCAGCACCCGCCGTCCGTTGCCGCGGAGCCCGACGCCGGGATCGTCGAGCCGCGACGACGGTGCCGTGGTCTGCATGTCGACCGCGGGATTGCGTCGCTCCGATTCCGGGTGACGCTGCGGTGCCGCGCTCGGAGCCATGGAGGCCCGGTGGTCGGCCGAGACATGCCCCGCATCGTGGCCCGCGTGCGGCGCCTCGCCGGGCGCATCGACGTCGGCCGCAGCAGTACCGTGCGCCCGATGCGCGTGACCGACGTCGGCCATGCTGAGGAACACGATGCGGTCGACTTCGGGCACGGGCGCGGCGAGACCTTCGCGCACCGCGAGCGTCCCGCGCGCGTACCCCGAGCGATCCAGCGATTGCGCGAAGATCGTGAACGCGTCGGCGCCGGCCGGCCGCACGATCACATCGAGCGTCTCGGCGGCGCCGATGCGGAACTCGTCCACGGTGACCGGATGCACGTTCTGGCCGTCCGCGGCAACGACCGTCATCTCGAGACCGGGAATGCGTACATCGAAATAGGTCATCGCCGACGCATTGATGAACCTGAGCCTCACGCGCTCCCCGGGTCTGAAAAGACCCGTCCAGTTCCCGGCAGGCGGCGTGCCGTTCAACAGATACGTGTAGCCCGATGCGTATGCACCGACGTCGGCGAGGTCCGACGGCGACATTCGCATTCGTGCCCACCCGAGGCGCTCGCGAAGCGCCTCCGCGAGACCTTCGTCACGGGCGCGTGCGACGAGATCCGCGAGCGTCGGCCCGTTCAGGTTGAAGTAGTGCGACTGCTTCTTCAGCAGCTTGTAGAGCGCAATCGGATCACGGTCCGTCCAGTCGGAGAGCATCACGACGTGCTCGCGGTCGTACGCGAACGGCTCGGGCTCGAGCGGATCGATGATCAGCGGGCCGTAGAGCCCGAGCTGCTCCTGGAAGCCCGAATGCGCGTGGTACCAGTACGTGCCGCTTTGACGGACCGGGAAGCGATAGAGATAGGAGCCCTGCGGCGGAATCCCCGCGAAGCTCAAGCCCGGGACGCCGTCCATGTTCGCCGGCAGCAGGATGCCGTGCCAATGAATCGACGTCGTCTCGTCGAGCCGGTTGTGGACCCGTAGCGATACGGTGTCTCCTTCGCGCCAGCGAAGGAGCGGCCCCGGCAGCGACCCGTCGACGAGCACGGCCGTGCGTCGCTTGCCGGTGACGTTCATCGGATGCGCGTCGATCGTCAGCTCGCCGACGGCGCCTTTCGCGGCCGCGGGACCCGTGGCGCCCGCAAGCACCCAGCGGGGCGCAAGCGCCGCGGCGCCGACGACGAGCCCGCCGGCGGCGAGCCCTTCGAGAAAGCGGCGCCTCCCCGGTCGGTCGATCCGCTCGTGAGTCATCCCACCCTCCAGCGATCGAGCTCGACGTCCACCGTAGCCCTTCCCATCATGTCAAGGTCAAGCAGGCCGGGACGCCTCGCGGCTCAGCCCGCTTCCCTTTCGAGCGCTTCGGCCGTCTCGAGCCACTCCTCCTCGGCTTTCTCGAGCAGGCGTTTGCGCTCCGCTTGCTCCTTCGCGAGCTCAGCGACGCGCGCGGCGTTGCCGTCCGAGTAAATCGACGGGTCGGCGAGGTCGCGCTCGATCTCGGCGAGCCGGCGGCGGTGCTCGTCGAGCTCCTGCTCGAGTCGGCGCAGCCGGTCGCGATACGGCCTCTCGCGCGCGCGCCGGTCCGCGGCCTCGCGGCGGCGCTCGCGCTCCGCCGCCGCGCTTCGCTCGGGGCGCGCGTCGCTCCGCTCACGGCCATCGCGACCCGTCCGCGCGGCACCGCCCTCCGCGAGCGACGCGAGCCAGCGCGCGTAGTCGTCGAGATCCCCGTCGAACGGCGCGACGCGGCCTTCCGCGACGCGCCAAAGCTCGTCGCACGTCGACCTGAGCAGGTGCCGGTCGTGCGACACGGTCACGACGGCGCCATCGAACGATTGCAGCGCGACCTCGAGCGCATGCCGCATCTCGAGATCGAGGTGGTTCGTCGGCTCGTCGAGCAGGAGCAGGTTCGGCTCGCGATACACGATCAGCGCGAGCGCGAGCCTTGCGCGCTCTCCGCCCGAGAACTGCCGCACGGGCTCGAAGACGCGATCGCCGCGGAACGCGAAGCCGCCGAGGTAGTTCCGCGCGTCCTGCTCGCCGAGCTTCGGATCGATCGCACCGAGATGCTCGATCGGCGACGCGGCGAGATCGAGGGCGTCGATCTGATGCTGCGCGAAGTAACCGATCGCGAGATGCGGGCTCCTCAGCACCTCTCCGTCGAGCGCGTCGAGCTCGCCGGCGAGAAGCTTGATCAGCGTCGACTTGCCCGCGCCGTTCGGGCCGAGAAGGCCGATTCGCTGTCCCGGCGAAATGCCGAGGTCGATCCCGCGGAGCACGGGACGGCCGTCGTAGCCGACGGCGGCTTTGTCGAGGCGGATCAGCGGGTCGGGCAGACGCTTGGGCTTCCGGAACTCGAAGTCGAACCCTGCATCCGCATGGACCGGCGCGATCTTCGGCATCCGTTCGATCATCTTGAGCCGCGCCTGCGCCTGCCGGGCCTTGCTCGCCTTCGCACGGAACCGATCCACGAAGCTCTGGAGATGCGCGATTCGCCGCTGCTGCGCCTCGTAGGCCGCAGCCTGCGTCGCGAGCTGCGCCGCGCGCTGCGTCTCGAAGCTCGAATAGCTGCCCGAGTAGAGCTTCGCCTCGCCGTTCGCGAGATGCAGCGTGTGCGTCGTCGTCGCGTCGAGGAAGTCTCGGTCGTGCGAGATCACGAGCAGCGTGCCGCGGTAGTCCGCGAGCGTGCGCTCGAGCCACAGCACGGCGTCGAGGTCGAGGTGGTTCGTCGGCTCGTCGAGCAGGAGCAGATCGGAGCGCTGCATCAAGGCGCGGGCGAGGTTGAGCCGCATCCGCCAGCCGCCGGAAAAGTCCGCCACGGGACGGCTCTGCGCGTCGCTCGAGAAGCCGAGACCGTGGAGCATCGCGCCCGCGCGCGCGTGCGCGGCATAACCGCCGATCTCGGCGAGCCGCTCGTGCGCGCGCGCGATGCCCGCCCCGTCTCCGACCGCCTCTGCGCGTGCGAGCGCCCGCTCGATATCGCGAAGCTCCGCATCGCCGTCGAGCACATAGTCGAGCGCCGACTGCTGCACGGCCGGCGTCTCCTGCGCGACCGACGCGATCGACGCGCCGCGCGGGATCAGCACGTCGCCTTCGTCCGGCGAGAGCTCGCCCTGAAGCAGCGCGAACAGGCTCGATTTTCCCGTGCCGTTCCGACCGACGACGCCGACGCGCCAGCCGGGATGCACGGTGAGCGTGAGGCCGCGGATCAGCACACGCGGGCCGCGGCGCAGGGTAACGTTGCTCAGGGTCAGCATGAGGGCGCGCAGTATCTCATATGATCGATCGTCCCGATCGATCCGGCCCGGCAGGTCGGGCCGCCGCGCGATCGGACGTGCATTCGGACTAGAATCGATGCGCGATCCGCTCGGAGGGAGACGATGACCGGAACAAGACGCTCGAGCAGTCGACGCGCGCTCGCCGCCGCGCTCGGCGGGCTCGTTGTGCCGCTCTCGGCACACGCGCAGACAGCGCCCGCGGCCGTGTGCGACGTTGCAACGTTCGCCGCGCTCGACCTGCCGCGCACGCGGTTCCTGTCCGCGGCTGCCGTCCACGACGACGAGCGCGCGCCGCCGCACTGCGTCATCCGCGGCGCCGTGAACGAGCGCACCGGGCAGGACGGCAAGCCCTATGCGATCGGTTTCGAGATGCGGCTTCCCGATGACTGGAACGGCCGCTATTTCCATCAGCTGAACGGCGGTAACGACGGCACGGTCGTCCCCGCCTACGGTAACTTGCTGGGGAATCAGCCGGACAACGCGCTCTCACGCGGCTATGCGGTCCTCAGCACGGATTCGGGGCACGACGGCCGAGCGAACCCGGAAGCCGGTCTCGTCGGCGGCAACGTCTTCGGCTTCGATCACGAGGCGCGTCTCGACTACGGCTACGCGGCGAACCTGACGCTCACGCCGATCGCGAAAGACGTCATCGAGGCGTACTACGGGCGCCCCCCCGAGTTCTCGTACATGGTGGGCTGCTCGAACGGCGGCCGACACGCGCTCGTCGGAGCGACACGGCTCGCGGAGGAGTTCGACGGGTTCCTCGCGGGCGCGCCCGGCCACGACCTGCCGAAGGCCGCGCTGCAGCACGCATGGGACGTGCAGAGCTTCGAGCAAGTGACCGGCGACATCCGTGCCGCGTTCTCGCGCGACGACATGCGCGTCGTCGCCGACGGCGTGCTCGAGCAGTGTGACGCGCTCGACGGCGTCGCCGACGGCATCGTCGGCGCGCTCGCCGCATGCCAGCAGACGTTCGAGCTTGCCCGGCTCGCGTGCACGGCCGAGAAACACGACGGCTGCCTCGACGATGCGCAGATCCGCGCGCTCGAGCGTGCGTTCGCGGGTCCGTCGTCGAGCGACGGCACGCCGCTCTACGCCAAGTGGTGGTTCGACGCGGGCCTTGCGTCGAACGACTGGCGCTCGTGGAAGCTCGAGAGCGCGATGCCCGGATTCGACGGCCTGCCGCTGATCGCGACGCTCGGCGCGGGCTCGCTCGCGCAGATTTTCACGACGCCGCCGACGCGTCTTGACGGCACGGCGGCGGGTCTCCTCGATTACCTCAGGACGTTCGACTTCGACCGCGACGCGCCGAACATTTTCGCGACGGCGGAGGACTATCCCGTGTCGGCGATGGATTTCATGGCGCCGACGGACTGGCGTGAGCCGAAGCTCGCGGAACTGCAGCAGGCAGGCGGGAAGGTCATCGTCTTCCATGGTGCGAGCGACGGCGCGTTCTCGATCGCGTCGACGATCGACTGGTACGAGCGGCTCGCCGCGAACAACGGCGGCGACGTCGGCGACTTCGCCCGCTTCTACGCCGTGCCCGGCATGGCGCACTGCAGCGGCGGCCCCGCGACCGATCGGTTCGATCTCTTCAGCGTGCTCGTCGATTGGGTCGAGCGGGACCGGCCGCCCGGGACCGTCGTCGCGACCGTCCGCGACGACAATCAGGAGCTGCCGGCCGATTGGAGCCCGGAGCGCTCGCGCCCGCTCTGCGAATGGCCGAAGGTCGCCCGCTACACCGGCGCGGGCGACATCGAATCGGCGGCGAGCTTCGTCTGCGAGTGACGTGCGCGGCGCGTCACTCGCGGACCGTGAACGCGAGCAGCACGTTGCCCGGGCGACCGACGAAGCCTGCGTCGCCCGACAGCACGTAGAGCATACCGCCCGCGACGACTGGGCCCGGGCCATCGAACGACGCGCCGTTCGCGGGCACGCCGTTGACCGTTTCGAAGCTGCGGTTCGCGTCGAACGTCCAGATGACCTCGCCCGTTTCGCCGTCGTACGCGCGCAGACCGCCGTCGGCCGAGCCCGAGAAGACCGCGCCCGGCACAGCCGTCACCGCGGCGGCCTGCGTCGCACTGCACCGCGGCCCGGGCGGCGAGCAGAGCAGCGGCTGCGGCGGCGTGTACCAGATCCGTTCACCGGTCTTGATGTCGATCGCGTGGATGCCGCCGGTCTCCTCGTTACCGAAGCCGCCGACCGCGACGTACATCCGATCGCCTTCGACCGCGCTGCCCCAGACGCCGCCGACCGGTCCGCCGGGACCCGCGCGATAGCTCCACAGCGTCTTCCCGCCGTCGTCCGGATCGAGTCCCCAGACCATGCCCGACTTCTGCGGGATCACGATGACGTCCTTGCCTTCGGAGGTCGTCGTCAGGATCGGCGACGCGGAGAAGTCGAGATCCGGCCCCTGCTCCGTCGGGCAATTCGGGTTCGCGTCGCCGTTGTCGTCGCAGCCCAAGAGCCAGACGTCGCGCGTGAACTGATTGACCCAGCGGATCTCGCCCGTCTCGAGGTCGAACGCGACGACCGCGTCGGTCGTCGGCGGCGTCGCGCCGTCGTCGGCATATGCGGGACCGGTGCCCGAGTAGATCAGGCCCCGCTTCGCGTCGATCGTCGGCGCGTTCCAGATCCCGACGCCCGCGGGCCCGAAGA
>CAZKNH010000186.1:0-6685 GCA_964553875.1 uncultured Gammaproteobacteria bacterium
TCGTCACGCTCGCCGGCTTCGCGGTGCTCGCGATCTGGCCGCTCTACGGCGTGATGATGGTGTTCGCCGCGGTCCACCGCGCGACGCGCTACGCCGTGTCTCGCCCGGCGCGCGAGACGTTGTTCAGCGTCGTCTCGCCGGCGGAAAAGTACAAAGCGAAGCCCCTCGTCGACGTGTTCGTCTATCGCGTCGGCGACATGACGGGGCTCGGCCTCGAGGTGTCGCTCAAGGCGATCGGCTTCGGCCTCGCCGGTGTTGCGGCGGCGGCCGTGCCGCTCGCGGCCGGCTGGACGGCCCTGTGCCTGTGGCTCGGACGCGAGCAGCAGCGGCGGGACCGCGCGGCCGTGGGCGCCGACGAGGAAGCAGCGGTCGAGCGCGAAGCGCCGCTCCGTGTCGCGCGCGTCGCGCCGGGCGAGCAGGGCTGATCGTGCCGCTTCAGCGGTAGCCGAGCAGGCGCTTGAGCCCGATGAAGGCGGGCAGCGGATCGGTGATCACATAGGTCGGGATCCGCTGCATGTACCACCGATAACGGCCTTTCGCCTCGAAGCGTTCGCGGAACGCGGAGCGAGTCAGCGCGTCGACGAACTTCGGCACGATGCCGCCCGCGATGTAGACGCCGCCGAGGGCGCCGAGCGCGAGCGCGAGATTGCCGGCCGCGGTGCCGAGCATTGCGAAGAACATGTCCCGGGTCTTGCGCGCGAGCGGTTCTCCTCGCTCCGCGAGCGCGGTGACGTCGTGCGGCGTCGCGGTCGGCGCGCCGCGACCGGCGGCGCGGCCGAGCGCCTGGTACAGGTTCACGAGGCCGGGGCCCGACAGCACGCGCTCGAGCGAGCAGTGCCCGAACTCGTCGCGAATCAGCTCGATCACGCGTGCCTCGTCCTCGTCCGCGGCCGCGAGCGTCTGGTGTCCGCCTTCGCCCTCGACGACGGTCCAGCCGTCGGTCGACGGCACGACACTCGAGACGCCGAGCCCCGTGCCCGGCCCGAGAGCGACCATCGGCGCGCGCGCGACCTGCTCGCCGCCGCCGATCTTGACCACGTGGTCCGGGCCGAGCGACGGCAGCGCCCACGCGATGGCGGCGAAATCGTTGATCAGCGTGAGGTGCGTGACGCCGAGCGCGTCCGCGAGCGCGGTGCGGTTGAAGCGCCAGCCGCGGTTCGTCATGTCGACGTCGTCGCCGACGAGCGGTGCGGCGATTGCGATCGCGGCCCGGCGAGGCCGGTCGCTCGAACGCCGCCGTTCGAGATAGCCGGAGAGCACGTGCTCGACGCCCGAGAAGTCGTCGTTCTTGAAGAACTCGGGGGCGATGATGCGCCCTTTGTCGTCGACCAGCCCGCAGCGCGTGTTGGTCGCGCCGATATCCGCGATCAGGTCCAAGCCCTAAGCCCCAGCTCCCGACGAGGAAAGGTCATGATAGCGCGGTAGATCCTCGACCGCTTCGCGACACGGGGGACGAGTCGACGGGGCCCGACGCGACTTCTTCGAGGTTTACGCGTCCGTCCGGGTGCCGGCCCCGGAGACCTCGGACGAACGGCAGGCTCTCGGTTACGCGTTCAGATCCGGAATCCGGTCGCTCTCGAGCTGCGCGATCATGTCCTTCAGCATCAGCTTCCGCTTCTTCAGACGGCGGAGCATGATCTGATCGACATACGGATCGAGCGAGAGTCGGGAGATGACCTGATCCAGGTCCTGGTGCTCTATGCGCAACTGATTTAGCCGCTCGCTGCTTCGGCGCTTGTCGATGATGACTTTGCTCACGACGAGTCGCTTCGAATCGGCGCCAGCCAGTCGCGGCCCGGGTCGCCAACCGCGAGGAAATGCGGGTTCAGCAGGCTTTCCTTGCGATTGTATCGGAGCGGCTGACCGACGAGATCCATCATACATCCGCCCGCGCCTTCGAGAACAGCCTGAGCCGCCGCGGTATCCCACTCCGACGTGGGGCCGAAGCGCGGGTAGACGTCCGCCTCGCCCTCGGCGACGAGGCAGATCTTGAGCGAGCTGCCCATCGGCTTCAGGACGTAGGGGCCGAGCGCGCCGAGGAACTTCGCGAGGTCCCCGTCGCTCGGGTGGCTGCGGCTGCCGACGACGCGCAGAGGGCTTGCGGGCGCGCTGACACGGATCGGCCGCACGTCACCGCTCTTGTCGCCGCGCCATGCGCCGCCCGCGGCCGGTCCGCCGAAATATTCTCGGCCGAGCGCCGGCGCGAGGACCGCGCCGAGCACGGGCGCGTGCCCCTCGACGAGCGCGATGTTCACCGTGAACTCGCCGTTGCGCTTGATGAACTCCTTCGTGCCGTCGAGCGGATCGACGAGCCAGTAGCGGGACCAGCCGAAGCGCTCCCGATGCTCTTCGCTCGCGGCTTCCTCCGACAGCACGGGCAACGCGGGCGAGAGGCGCACGAGCCGCTCGGTGATGATCCGATGCGATACCCGATCCGCTTCGGTCAGCGGCGACCGGTCGTTCTTCGTTTCGACGTCGAAGTCACGCTCGTACACGTCGAGAATGGCTTCGCCCGCGGCTTTCGCGATCGAGCGTATTTGCTCGAGCAGGTCGATGTGTTCGCTCATGATTCCGACACAGTATCATCATCGGATGGCCTCGCACGACCTCCCCCTGCCGTGGCACGAGATCGACACGGTGCTCGTCGACATGGACGGCACGCTGCTCGACCTCGCGTTCGACAACTTCTTCTGGCTCGAGCTCGTGCCGGCGCGCTACGCGGAACGGCGAGGGATCGGCTTCGAGGACGCGCATCGCGAGATCACCGAGCGCTATGCGCGCTTCCTCGGTCGCCTCGAGTGGTACTGCGTCGAGCATTGGAGCGCGGAGCTCGGTCTCGACATCGTCGATCTCAAGCGCAGCCATCTGCACCTGATCGACTATCTCCCGGGTGCGACGGACTTTCTCGACGCGGTGCGGGCGGCGGGCAAGCGGCTCGCGATCGTCACGAACGCTCATCCGCACACGATCGCGGTGAAGACCGCTGCCACGGGTATCGATCGACGCGTCGACGAGATCCTGTCGTCGCACGAGCTCGCGGCGCCGAAGGAGAGCGCCGCGTTCTGGGAAGGCCTCGCGCGGCATCGGCCTTTCGATCCGGACCGGACGCTGCTCGTCGAGGACAGTCTCGCCGTCCTCGAGGCCGCCCGCGGGCACGGCGTGCGGCACACGGTCGCGATCCGCAGGCCGGACAGCACCCGGCCGGCGCGCGAGATCACCGGGTTCCCGGCGGTCGACGCGATCGCGCAGCTTCTCGACCCCGCACGGGTCCCGGATGGCGCGCCGCTCGCGCCCCCGGCCTTGCGGGGGCGTTCGTTGGTCTAGCGTTTGAAGACGGACCAGATGCGCTGAAGCAGGCCGAGCGCTCGCTTCGGCATGTCGTTGCGCTCCGAAGCTTCGGCCGCGCGTGCCGGCTCCGTGCCGCGACCCTGCCGACCGGCGCGACCGCCCTTGCGGCCCGGTCGCCGATCGCCGCCGGGACGAGCGCCGTCGCCGTCGCCTCGCTGCCGCCGGCGCCGGTCACCGTTCGCTTCGCGTCTCGCGTCGCCTTCCGACCCGCGCGCGGCGGCCTGGTCGCCGGTCGAACGTGCGGCGCTCCCGCCGCGACGGCCCCGGCGTCGCCGGCGGCGCCGGGACTGCGACGTTTTCTCGTGCTCGTCCCGACCGTCATCCCGGACGGCCTCGCCGGCGCCCCCATCGGCCGTCGTCTGCTCACGAACGGCGTCACCCGAAGCAGCGGCGCCCTCCGTGTCCGCGCGCTCGCGTTCGGCGCCGGGCGCCCGGTCGTTCGCGCGGGCCGTGCCGCGGCGGCGTCCCCGTCTGCGGCGGCGACGCTTTTCGCCGGTCTCTGCCTGGGCGTGAGACTCGGAGCTTGCCGGTGCGCGATCGTCCGCGGGTAAGGTTTCGGACGCGTCCGTCGCTTCGACGTGCTCGGCGCGCGGCTCCTGCGCCGGCGCGGCGTCGGTCTCTGCCCGGCGGGGCCTTCGCGCGTCGCGCCTTTCGCCGCGTTCGCCGCGCCCTTCGCGCCCTTCGCGCCGATCCGAGCGCCTCGCTCGCGGCGGCACGGAAACCTTCACGAGCTTTTCGGGGTCATAGGTCACGACATCGATCTTGCGGCCGATGTACGCCTCGATGTCCGGCAGCGAGACGACGTAGTCCTCGCAGCCGAAGCTGATCGCGTCGCCGGACGCGCCGGCCCGCGCGGTGCGTCCGACGCGGTGCACGTAGTCCTCCGGATCCTGAGGCAGGTCGTAGTTGAAGACGTGGCTCACGTCCGGGACATGCAGGCCGCGCGACGCGACGTCGGTCGCGATCAGCACGGGAAGCTCGCCCGCCTGGAAGTCACGCAAGAGCTTCAGGCGCTTTCGCTGCGGGACGTCGCCCGACAGCGCGGCGGCCGTGATGCCGTTGTGTTCGAGCGCGTCGCGAAGATACTCGGCGGCGCGGCGGGTGTTCACGAACACCATCGTTCGCTTCGCGTCCATCTCGCGAAGCAGCGTGACCAGAAGCGGGAGCTTCTCCTCGTTGGACGGAAAGTAGATGACCTGGCGCACGCGGTCGACGGTGAGCTTGTCGGGCTCGATCCGGATCAGCTCCGGGTCGTTCATGTGCTCGTACGCGAGCTCGAGCACGCGATACGACAACGTCGCCGAAAAGAGCAGATTCAGCCTTTGCGGCGCAGGCGGCAGCCTTCGCAGGATATAGCGGATGTCGCGCAGGAAGCCGAGGTCGAACATTCGATCGGCTTCGTCGAGCACGGCCACTTGGACGCTGCGCAGTCCGAACACGCCCTGCTTGAAGAAATCGATCAGGCGTCCGGGCGTGCCGATCAGCACGTCGACGCCTTCGGAGAGCTGGCGCTTCTGCTTCTCGTAGTCGGTGCCGCCGAAGGCGAGCCCGAGCTTGTATGGCAAATACTTGCCGAGCAGCGTCGCGTCGCTGTGGATCTGCACGGCCAGCTCGCGGGTCGGCGCAAGGATCAGCGCGCGAGGCCCTGGCTTCTGATCGTCGAGCGGCTCGTGCGTGAGAAGGTGCTGAAAGAGCGCGATCAGATAGGCGGCCGTCTTGCCGGTCCCGGTCTGCGCCTGGCCCGCGACATCGCGGCCGGCGAGCGCGATCGGCAGTGCCTTGCTCTGGATCGGCGTGCAATATGTGAAACCGGCATCCCTGATGCCGGCGTGCAGCTCCGGCGCGAGCGAAAATTCGGAAAACTTAAGCTCCGTCAAATGCTCAGACGGCGCGGAAGCCGTGGTGGTATTGGACTCTAGTGCTTGCAAATTAACTTCCCAAGGGGTCAAAATAGGCCATCAGGCGAGGACTCTCGCTTTCCCGAATCCGCTAGTACTCCCGCGAGCCTCGAGAAAAGCGACCAGCTGCAACATTGTGCCCCAGCGGGCCCGGCTGCGTCACTTGGATCTGCCTCCATGGACCTCATTTCGGGGCTTTGGTTCGAGGTCGAGCACGGGAACGTCCCACCATAAGCCGAGGACGGAAGGACTTAAGACGTGAGCGATCAGATCATTCATACGAGCGATGCTACATTCGAACGCGATGTACTGAACTCGGATCGTCCGGTGCTGCTCGACTTCTGGGCCGAGTGGTGCGGTCCTTGCAAGATGATCTCGCCGATCCTCGACGCAATCGCCGAGGAATACAAGGACCGGCTGCGCGTCGTGAAGCTCAACATCGACGAGAATCCACAGACGCCGCCGAAGTACAACGTTCGCGGAATTCCAACGCTTCTGCTGTTCCGCGACGGGGCCGTCGCCGCCCAGCAGGTCGGGGCCGTCTCCAAGGCGCAGCTCCAAGCATTCATCGACACTAACCTGGCACGAATTGATACGAACCTTGCACGCTAAACCACCCGGAAACGACGTAGAGACCGGGAATCATCAACCAGAAACTGGAAACGAATCCGTGAGGGGATATTTGGGTAATTCAGCACGCGCCCGCGTGAAAAACGGCTCGAGGCAGTCGCGCGAGGGCGGCAACGGCAAGCGGGCTTCGCGCAGAAACAAGAAGTCCCCACGGGAGGAATTCCCGGACGACGAGGAGCTCGACGTGATTCCCGCCGCCGAATTCGAAATGTCGCGCAACGCGATGAATCTTTCCGAGCTCAAGACGCGTAGCGTTGCCGAGCTCGTCGAGCTCGGCGAATCGATGGGGCTCGAGAACCTCGCGCGCTCCCGCAAGCAGGACATCATCTTCGCGATCCTGAAGGCGCACGCCAAGAACGGCGAGAACATTTTCGGCGAGGGTGTGCTCGAGATCCTGCAGGACGGCTTCGGTTTCCTGCGCTCCGCCGACAGCTCCTACCTCGCCGGGCCGGACGACATCTATGTCTCGCCGAGCCAGATCCGGCGGTTCAATCTGCGTACGGGCGATACCGTTTCGGGCCTGATCCGTCCGCCGAAGGACGGCGAGCGCTACTTCGCGCTGCTCAAGGTCGGGCAGATCAACCACGATGCGCCCGAGAACGCGAAGAGCAAGGTGCTCTTCGAGAACTTGACGCCGCTGTTCCCGAAGGAGCGGCTGAAGCTCGAGCAGGGCAACGGCAGCACGGAAGACCTGACCGCGCGCATCATCGATATGGTCGCGCCGATCGGTAAGGGTCAGCGCGGACTGATCGTCTCGCCGCCGAAGGCGGGCAAGACGATGCTGCTGCAGAACATCGCGGCATCGATCG
>CAZKNH010000187.1:0-6666 GCA_964553875.1 uncultured Gammaproteobacteria bacterium
ATGACTCGTGTGCGGCGTCAACGCGGCGCCGGCTTCGCGGATGACGCGTCGACTGCGATCGAAACCGCTTCAAAATAGGCGTTCTCGGCAAGTCGCGTCAGGTAGTAGGGAGGATTACCGAGCACGCGGCCCGCACAGTGCGGGAGGTGAGCGTTCCGATGTCGACGATACGGCTGCTCCTCGCCGGCGACGTGATGACCGGCCGCGGCATCGATCAGGTGCTTCGACGGCCGAGCGATCCACGGCTCGCCGAGCCCTTCGTCCGCGATGCACGCGTGTACGTCGAGCTCGCCGAGCGCCGGTCGGGTCCGATTCCGCGGCGCGCCGCTCCGGAGTACATCTGGGGGGAAGCGCTCGCGGTGATGCGTCACGAGCGACCGGACGCCGTCGTCGTGAACCTCGAGACGAGCGTCACGACGAGCGACGCGTTCTGGCCTGGAAAGACGATTCACTATCGGATGCATCCTGAAAACATCGACTGCTTGACCGTCGCGCGTGTCGACTGCTGCGTGCTCGCGAACAATCACGTGCTCGACTTCGGACGGGTGGGTCTCACCGAGACGCTGCAGGTGCTCGGCGGAGCCGGGCTCGGGGTCGCCGGCGCCGGCGAGAACGCGAGTCTCGCCGGTGCGCCGTGCGACGTCGATGTCCAGGGGAAGGGGCGGGTTCGCGTCTATGGGTTCGGCTTCGGGACGAGCGGGATTCCGTTCGAATGGGCCGCCCTCGAAGATCTTTCCGGGGTGAACTTTCGCGCGGTTCCGACGGCGGATCTCGGCACGCGCGTCGGCCGCATGATGCGAAGCGCACGTTCCGAGGACGACGTCGTCGTGGCGTCCGTTCACTGGGGCGGCAACTGGGGTTTCGCGATTCCGCAAGGAGAACGCGCGTTCGCGCGCGCACTGATCGATTCGGGCGGCGCCGACGTCGTGCATGGCCACTCGTCGCACCATCCGAAGGGGATCGAGATCTACCGGAACAGGCCGATACTCTACGGATGCGGCGATCTCATCACCGACTACGAGGGCATCGGCGGCCACGAGGCGTATCGGCCCGATATCTCGCCGATGTACTTCGTCGATATGGACGCGGAAGGCGGCGGTGTCGTCGCCTTGACGATCGTGCCGATGCGTCTCGAGCGCTTCTCTTTGCAGCCGGCGGCGCCTGCGGACGTCGCATGGCTGGTCGACAGGCTGAATGTCGACGGTCGGGCGCTCGGTACGCGCGCGGAGCGGACGGCCGGCGGCCGAATCGCCGTGCGGCCCGCGTGAGCCTTCGAGACCGATGCTGACGATCGACGGCTCGTTCGGCGAAGGCGGCGGTCAGATCCTGCGTACGGCCTTGTCGCTATCCGTCCATTTCGGCCAACCGTTCCGCATCACGAACATCAGGCTGCGCCGCTCTCGTCCAGGGCTTAGGCCGCAGCATCTCGCCGCCGTGCGCGCGGCCGCGCGGATCTCGGACGCGCATGTGGTCGGCGCAGACGTCGGATCGCGCGAGCTCACGTTCGTCCCGCGGCGTGTCCGGTCCGGTGCTCACGAGTTCTCGATCGGCACGGCGGGCAGCACGACGCTCGTCATGCAAACGCTGCTGCCGGCCTTGATGACCGCATCGAGCGCTTCGAGCGTTCGAATCGAAGGGGGCACGCACAATCCGCGGGCTCCGACGTACGAGTTCCTCGCCCGCGCTTTTCTGCCGCTCGTGGAGCGGATGGGGCCCGAGATTCGGCCCAGGCTGCTTCGTGCGGGCTTCTATCCGCGAGGGGGCGGCGTGGTGCACGTCGACATCGTTCCTGCGCGACGCCTCGCGCCGCTGCATCTCGCCGAAAGGGGCCTGCTGCGTCGCATTTCCGCGGACGTGCTGCTCTCGAAGCTTCCGCGCCATATCGGCGAACGCGAGATCGCGGTGCTGAAGGACGCGCTCCCGGTCGCTCCCGACGCCATCGAGCTCAGAGTCATCGGGGAGAGCGCGAGTCCCGGTAACGTCGTTTCGGTCGAGCTCGAGTTCGAGAACGTGACCGAGGTCTTCACCGCCGTGGGAGAGCGCGGTGTGCCGGCCGAGCGCGTGGCAGCGGAAGCGGCGCAAGCGGCGAGCCGCTATTGGCACTCGGGGGCTCCCGTCGGCGAGCACCTCGCCGATCAGTTGCTGGTGCCGCTCGCGTTAGCCGGGGCCGGAAGCTTCGTGACGTCCGAGCCGACCAGTCATACGTTGACCAACATCGAGATCATTCGGCAGTTCGTCGACATCGAGATTCGTTGCTCGAGGCTCGCGGATAGCGAGCGCTGGCTCATAGCGCTCGGCAACGACTAGCCGCATCACGAGCCTCGCGACGACGGACGGGTGAAGCGACCGTCGACCCGCGGGGTGTAGGGGCAATCCCGTATTACTGCCGCACGAGGCCCTCGGCAACATGACATCCATCCTTCGGAATAACGTGGCGGCTGACCGCGGCGTTGCGGGCGAGGCCCTCGCCGCTTCGCTCGCGCCGGGCAGCGCCTCACTCCGTTGCGTTTCGAGCTGGGGAGGTGTCGCATGGAGATCACGCTCAGTGTCATCAAGGCGGATATCGGCTCCATCGGCGGGCACATCTGTCCGTCGGCCGACGTGCTCGAGACGGTGCGCAAGCACGTCAACGAAGCGGGACGCGAGCTGCTGCTCGACAGCTACGTGAGCTACACGGGTGACGACATCGCGATCCTGATGAGTCACACGTACGGCCCGAACGACGAGCGCATTCACCGGCTCGCCTGGGACGCTTTCCTGAGCGGCACCGAGACGGCCAAGCGGCAGGGCCTCTACGGCGCGGGTCAGGACCTGCTGAAGGACGCGTTCTCCGGGAACGTGCACGGCCTGGGTCCCGCCGCGGCGGAGCTCCGCTTCGAGGAGCGGCCTAACGAGCCGTTCCTGTTCTTCGCGGCCGACAAGACGGATCCGGGCGCTTTCAATCTGCCGCTCTATCTCGCTTTCGCCGACCCGATGAACACCCCCGGCCTGATCCTGGCGCCGACGATGGCGGAAGGCTTCCGCTTCGTGATCATGGACGTGAATCACACGGAGGGCGATCGGGTCATCGAGCTGAACGCGCCGGAGGATCTCTACGACATCGCGACGTTGCTGCGCGACCCGGAACGCTACGTGATCGAATCGGTCTGGTCGCGCTCGACCGGCGAGCAGGCTGCAGCAGTGGCAACCTCGAGGCTACACAACATCGCCGGCAAGTACACGGGCAAGGACGATCCGGTGATGCTGGTGCGCGTGCAGAAGAATTTCCCGGCGACGGGTGAGGTGCTCGCGCCGTTCACCGTCGGTCACTTCGTCGCAGGCGGTATGCGCGGCTCGCACAACATGCCTCTGATGCCGGTCGGGCTGAACAGCGGAACCAGCTATTTCGACGGCCCGCCGGTTGTCTCGTGCGCCGCTTTCGCGATGCACGAGGGGCGGTTCACGGAGGCGGTGGACGCCTTCGCCCACCCGTTCTGGGATGCAGTCCGCGCGCGTGTGTCCGGCAAAGCCATCGAGATGCGCCGCCAGGGCTTCTTCGGGGCGGCGATGCTGCCGATGGCCGAGCTCGAGTACACGGGCATCGTCGAGCGCCTCGAGACGTTGAGCGAGCGCTTCACGGTGCGCTGAGCATCGTCGCGCACAATCGCGCCACGGTTTCGCGTAGCCCACCGCGCGGCGGCCGTGCCCTGCGCACGAATGCCGACGCGCGTCGTGTCCGCGCGGTTTAAGATCGGTGACCATGCGAGTCGCGCACGTCGAATCCGGTCGCCACCTCTACGGCGGTGCCCGACAGGTGCTCCACCTGATCGAGGGCGCAGGCGCCCGCGGCGTCGATAACGTGCTCGTCTGCGCCGCGGGCTCGGCGATCGCGGCGGAAGCCGCGGGCCGCTGCAACGTGATCGAGCTGCCGCTTTCGGGGGACATCGACCCCTGGGCCGTGCGGAGGCTGCGCCGCGTTCTGACGGCCGTGTGTCCCGACATCGTGCACGTGCACTCGCGCCGCGGGGCGGACCTCTACGCCGGGCTCGCGTCGCTCGGCGCACCGTGGCGCGCCGTGCTGTCGCGCCGCGTCGATCACCGCGAGATCGCGCCGTGGGCGCGGTTCAAGTACCGCCCGTACGCCGCGGTCATCGCGATCTCGCGCGCCGTCGAGCGCGAGCTCGTCGACCACGTCCGCCTGCCGTCGGAACGCGTGCACAGGGTTCCGAGCGCGGTCCCGCCGTACGCGGGCGACGCCTCGTCGGCGGCCGTCCGCACGGCCGCGCGCCGCGCGCTCGCCGCGGCCGTCGGGTTGCCGCCCGATGCGTCGATCGCCGCGGTGATCGGCCAGCTGATTCCGCGCAAGGGGCATCGAATCCTGCTCGCTGCGCTGCCCCACGTGCTCGCGCGCCATCCGCGCTGGCACGTGGTCTTCTTCGGCCGCGGGCCGCTCGAAGCGGAGCTGCGCCGCGAGATCGCGCGCCTCGGTCTCGACGGTCGGGTGCGGCTCGCGGGTTTTCGCGCGGAGCTCGCCGCGTGGCTGCCGGGTATCGACGTCGTGATCCATCCGGCGTTGAAAGAGGGACTCGGTCTTGCGGTGCTCGAGGCGATGAGCGCGGGCGTGCCGGTGATCGCCGCGGCCGCGGGCGGACTGCCCGACGTCGTCGAGGACGGCGTCAGCGGGCTCCTCGTTCCCGCCGGCGACGCCGATGCGCTTCGTCGAGCCGCGGAGCGCCTGTTCGCCAACGCCGCCGAGCGCGAGCGGCTGGGTCGGGCAGGGCGGCGCCGCGCCCTCGAGTCGTTCGGCGTCGAGCGGATGGTCGACGCCCACCTTGCAATCTACCGACGCTTGCTCGACGGACGCGAGACGGCCTCCGAGGATCCGCTCGCTCGCGCCGCGGCGCAGCACGTGCCCGCGGCCGACTCCGCCCGAGGATCGCCGCGATGACGGTCACGGACCGCGAGCTCGCCGTACTCGCCGAGCGTTTGGGCGGAGCGCTCCGCGCGCGCTCGTGGACACTTGCCGCCGCGGAATCCTGCACCGGTGGCTGGATCGCGAAGGCCGTCACCGACATCCCGGGAAGCTCCGCGTGGTTCGTCGCAGGTTACGTCGTCTATTCGAACGATGCGAAAGTGCGGATGCTCGGCGTCTCGGCCGCGACGATCGCCGAGCACGGCGCGGTCAGCGAGCCGGTCGTCGTCGCGCTTGCCGAGCACGCCCGACGGGACTCGGGCGCCGATGTCGCGGTCGCGGTCAGCGGCATCGCCGGACCGGGCGGCGGGACGCCTGCGAAGCCCGTCGGTACGGTATGGTTCGCGTGGTCGTGGCCCGATGGCACGCGCGCCGAGCGCCGGCGCTTCGATGGCGACAGGGAGAGCGTGCGGCGGCAGAGCGTCGCTTTTGCCCTGCGCGAGCTCGCCGCGATCGCGGCGCTGCCTCAGGGCGACAGGACGACATCGAGAGAATGAGCGAGCGAACCGAACCCGAAGAGCGCCGCCGCCTGAGGCGCGTCTTTTTCGCGTTGTGGCCCGACGATGCGGCGCGCGGCGCGATCGAGCGTGCGTGCCGCCGCGTCGTGCGGCTGTCCGGCGGGCGGCCGACCGCGAAGCGAAACCTCCACATCACGGTCGCTTTTCTCGGCGAGGTCGACGACGAGGCGCTCGAGCGGGCCGCCGGCGTTCCGCCGATCGAGGTCGGGCCGATCGAGCTCGAGCTCGACGTGCTCGGCTTCTTCCCGACGCCGCGCATCCTGTGGCTCGGGCCGCGGCACGTCCCGCCCGCGTTGTCGGAGCTCGAGCGAACGCTCTGGGACGGGCTCGAGCGCGTGGGGTTCGAGCGCGAGCCGCGGATCTATCGTCCGCATCTGACGCTCGCGCGACGTGCGCGCGCGGTCGAAGGGGAGACGATCTCGCCCGTGCCCGTGCGCTTCGATGCGCTGACGCTCGTCGAATCGATACCGATGCATCGCAACGTGCACTACGAGCCGCTGCGCCAGTGGCCGCTGTGACGCGCGGGCGCACCTCAATATTCTCCGCATCTTGGCCGGAAAAACGGCGGCTGCCGCGGCCCTGAATCTGTGAAATAATCCGCGCACTGCCGCCGTGATCCGCAATCGGCGCCTCCACTCATATCCCTGCAGGAAGATCGAATGGACGAGAACCGCAAGAAAGCCCTTTCGGCAGCGCTGAGTCAGATCGAGAAGCAGTTTGGCAAGGGCTCCGTGATGCGGCTCGGCGATTCCATTGCATCGCGCGACGTCGAGGTCGTGTCGACCGGCTCGCTCGGGCTCGATCTCGCGCTCGGCGTCGGTGGGCTGCCGCGCGGGCGCATCGTCGAGATCTACGGGCCCGAATCTTCGGGCAAGACCACGCTGACGCTGCAGGTCATCGCCGAGGTGCAGAAGCAGGGCGGCACGGCCGCGTTCGTCGACGCGGAGCATGCGCTCGATCCGGTCTACGCCGAGAAGGTCGGCGTCAACGTCGAAGATTTGCTGATCTCCCAGCCCGACACCGGCGAGCAGGCGCTCGAGATCACGGACATGCTCGTGCGCTCCGGCGCGGTCGACGTGATCGTCGTCGACTCGGTCGCGGCGCTGACGCCGAAGGCCGAGATCGAAGGCGAAATGGGCGACTCGCACGTGGGGCTCCAGGCGCGCCTGATGTCGCAGGCCCTGCGCAAGCTCACCG
>CAZKNH010000188.1:0-6641 GCA_964553875.1 uncultured Gammaproteobacteria bacterium
TGTCGGCCGAGGCGACCGTCGTGCGCAACTACATCGACTGGCTCGTGAAGGTGCCGTGGAAGAAGCGCACGAAGGTGCACCACGATCTCGCCGACGCCGAGCGGGTCCTCGAGGAGGACCACTACGGCCTCGAGAAAGTGAAGGAGCGGATCCTCGAGTACCTCGCCGTGCAGCAGCGCGTGAAGGAGCTGAAGGGCCCGATCCTGTGCTTGGTCGGTCCTCCGGGCGTCGGCAAGACGTCGCTCGGGCAGAGCATCGCGCGCGCGACGAACCGCAAGTTCGTCCGCATGTCGCTCGGCGGCGTCAGGGACGAGGCGGAGATCCGCGGGCACCGGCGCACGTACATCGGCTCGATGCCGGGCAAGATCATCCAGAACCTCGGCAAGGTGAAGGTCAGGAATCCGCTGTTCCTTCTCGACGAGGTCGACAAGATGTCGATGGATTTCCGCGGCGACCCGTCGTCGGCGTTGCTCGAGGTGCTCGATCCGGAGCAGAACTCGGCGTTCAACGATCATTACCTCGAGGTCGATTTCGATCTCTCGGAGGTAATGTTCGTCTGCACGGCGAACAGCCTGAACATTCCGGCGCCGCTGCTCGACCGCATGGAGGTCATCCGCATCCCGGGTTACACCGAGGACGAGAAGCTCAACATCGCGCGCCGCTACCTGATTCCGAAGCAGATGCGGCAGAACGGCCTGAAGGAGGACGAGCTCAAGATCTCCGACCAGGCGATTCTCGACATCATCCGCTACTACACGCGCGAGGCGGGCGTGCGCAATCTCGAGCGTGAGATCGCGACGATCTGCCGCAAGGTCGTGAAGCACCTGCTCTTGAAGCCGCGGAAGAGCGTCGTTCGCGTTACGCACGACAACCTGTCGAAGTACCTCGGCGTGCGGCGCTTCCGCTACGGACGTGCGGAGCTCAACGATCAGATCGGCCAGGTCACGGGGCTCGCATGGACCGAGGTCGGCGGCGAGTTGCTCGCGATCGAAGCGGCGGTCGTGCCGGGCAAGGGCAAGCTGATTCACACGGGTCAGCTCGGCGACGTGATGCAGGAGTCGATCCAGGCGGCGATGACGGTCGTGCGAAGCCGCGCGAAGCTGCTCGGCATCGACGAGAGCTTCCATCAGAAGATGGACGTGCACATTCACGTGCCGGAAGGTGCGACGCCGAAGGACGGTCCTTCGGCAGGTATCGGCATGTGCATCGCGTTGATCTCGGCTTTGACGAGAATTCCCGTTCGGTCAAGCGTTGCGATGACGGGCGAAATCACTCTACGCGGTGAAGTGCTGCCGATCGGCGGATTGAAAGAAAAGTTGCTTGCTGCCCACAGAGGCGGAATCGAGACTGTTCTGATTCCGGCCGACAACGAAAAGGACTTGCCTGAAATCCCGAAGAACATCAAAGACAAGTTAAAGATTGTTCCCGTCAAGTGGATCGACGAGGTGATCGCGCTGTCGTTACAACACGTGCCGCGACCCGAGGAAGGTGACGAAACGAACGTCGTTGATCACGACAAAACCAAAGCGGAAGAGGGCGAAAAAACCGAAGCAGTATTGCCGCATTAGAGTGATATTGCGTCAAGTTGACACGTCAAAATCGCTGTTGGTATAAGGTTTCGTGCTTCGAAGGTAGTGGGACGGATTCGTCACGGGGGCCGCAGCTTTCGAGGCCCACTTCAACGACGCGGATAAGACGCGACGCAACTTTCAGTCCGCGTCTCGGGTCACGCTAGTTTGCACATCTAACTAATTCGCGTAAGGGACGGGAATGAACAAAGCGGAACTGATCGAGGCGGTGGCGAGCGCCGCCAACTTGTCCAAGGCGGATGCAACGCGCGCCGTGGACGCAGTGGTCGAGACGATCACGAACGCGTTGAAAAAGGGGCAGCAGGTATCGGTCGTGGGATTCGGCACGTTCAGCGTGAAGCACCGGGGCGAGCGCAGCGGGCGCAATCCGCGCACCGGCGACACGATCAAGATCGCCGCGAGCAACGTTCCGGGGTTCAAGGCTGGCAAGGCTCTGCGGGATGCCGTAAACTGACGGGCCCTGTCCCAGGGTGCTTAGCTCAGCTGGGAGAGCGTCGCCCTTACAAGGCGAAGGTCGGGGGTTCGAACCCCTCAGCACCCACCAGAGAGAGTCGGAGTGGTAGTTCAGCTGGTTAGAATACCGGCCTGTCACGCCGGGGGTCGCGGGTTCGAGTCCCGTCCACTCCGCCAGTTGTTTTGAAGCAAAGGGCAGATTTCTTTTCCGGCGCGCCGGGACGGGATCTGTCCTTTGTTTTTCCGCCCTCGGGGGAGGGACCTGGAAAAACGTGCCGGACGCCTTTTCCCCTGGGAAAATGGTGTCAGACACCTTTTTCCGTGACATCTTCCCGCTGGAGGTGTCAGACACCTTTTCCGGTGAGCCATGCTGCAAAAAATACGTGACGGGTTCGGCCGTTCTGTCATCGTCGTCATCCTCGGTCTGATCGCCGTCTCGTTCATTTTCTGGGGCGTCGACCTGCCCTTTACCGGCCCGACCTACGCCGCGAAGGTCAACGGCGAGGAGATTTCGCTCGCCGAGTTCGAGCGCAACCTGCAGGCGGAGCAGGCCAACTTCGTCGAGGTCTATCGGATCGAGCTGGACGAGACCATTCGCCGCCAGCTGCGCACGGCGGTCCTCGATCGCCTCATCAACCAGCGCGCACTGACCCAGCGGGTCAGGGATCTCGGCTACCGGGTCTCGGACGAGCGGCTCGCCGAATCGGTCCAGTCGATCCCGATGTTCCAGATCGGCGGCCAGTTCTCGATGGACATGCTGAGGAGCCAGCTCGCGTTCCAGGGGATGTCCGTCGCGGCATTCGAGGAGCTGCAGCGCCAGCAGCTCGAGCTGCTCGATCTGCAGAACGGCATCGTGAACGCATCGTTCGTGACGCCGGAAGAGTACGTACGGTACGTGGAGCTCCTGAACCAGCGGCGGGAGGTCGCGTATGCCGCGTTCGAGGTCGCGTCGTTCCTCGACCAGGTCGAGATCACGGACGAGCAGGTCGAGGAGCACTATCGCGAGTTCGGCGAGCGCTACATGACCGAGGAGACCGCCGCGATCGAGTACGTCGAGCTCAAGCGCTCCGACCTCGCGGCCGAGGTCGACGTCGACGAGGCGACGATCAGGGACTACTACGAGCAGCGCCGGAACGAGTTCCGCACGGAGGAGGAGCGGGCCGCGAGCCACATCCTGATCACGGCCGGAGCCGGCGAGACGGACGAAGAGGCCCGCGCCCGCGCCGAAGCGCTCGTCGAACGCATCCGCGCGGGCGAGGATTTCGCGGCGCTCGCAGCGGAGCACTCCGACGACCCGGGCACGGCGTCTTCGGGCGGAGATCTGGGCTGGATCACGCGCGGCATGCTGGACAGCGCGTTCACGGACGCGCTCTACGAGCTCGCAGAGGTCGGCGACGTCTCGGATCCCGTCAAGACCGACTTCGGGTGGCACATCATTCGCTTCAACGCGGTTCGCCCGGGCGAGGAGCGCTCGTTCGAAGAGGTGCGCGACCAGCTCGCCGAGGAATACCGCATCGAGCGCGTGGACGATATCTATTACGACCGGGCCAACCGCCTCGCGGACGTCGCGTTCGAGGAGTACGACAACCTCGAGCGGGTCGCGTCGACGCTCGGCCTGCCGCTCGAGCGTCTCGATGCGTTCCCGCGGAGCGGCGATCCGGAGGCGTTTCCGAACAGCGCGCCGATCGTGAACGTCGTGTTCGGTTTCGATGCGCTCGAGATCGGTATCAACAGCGACGTGATCGAGCTCGCGGACGACCACGTCGTCGTCGTCCGCGTCGTCGAGCGGTTCCCGCCCGAGCAGCGGCCGCTCGAGGAGGTGGCCGACGAGATTCGCGAGACGCTGCGGCGCGAGCGCGCCGAGGAGCTCGCGGCCGAGGCGCTCGCCGCGTTCGCCGCGGCGCTACCGGACGAGCTGACGCCGGAGTTCCTCGGGGCCGGCACGGAGGGAGCGGAAGCGTCCGCCGACGCCGAAGGCGACTCCGACGCCGAAGGCGACTCGTCCGAGGACGCCGCCGCAGCGGCGGACGGCGAAGCGTCGGACGGCGGCGAGTCGGAGCCCGCGGACGGCGCCGACGTCCCGGCCGCGCGGCTCGCTGCCGAGCACGGCGGCACGTGGCACGTGCCGCGCTGGGTGCAGCGCTCGGACTTCGACATGCCGAGCGAGGTCATCGCGGCGGCGTTCAACCTCGGCAAGCCCGCCGAAGGCAAGCGCATCCGCGAGACGGTCGAGACCGCGAACGGCGACCGCGTGCTGCTCGTGCTGTCCGGCGTCGAGCCGGGCAATCCGAGCGAAGTGCCGCTCGATCGCCGTACCGCGATCCTGCAGCAGCTGCGCGACGCGAGGGCCGGCGCCGAGATCGGCGCTTACGCCACGTCGGTTCGCGAGCAAGCCAGGGTAAACGTGCCACAGCAGGTGCTCGAGACGCCGTTCTAATTCGGGCGTCGACTCTGCTTTCGAGCACGGCCGGTCGCGCGCCATCGCGGGCGCGCGTCACCGGCTAGACGGAGAGAGGGGCGTCCCGCGCTCGGCTAACGGCGCGCCGTCGGGCTCTTCCGCAGGATGCGCGTCAATCGCGCTCCGTCTCGTCGACGTGCATCCCGACGATGCTGTAGCCCGCGTCGACGTAGAGCACCTGCCCCGTGATCCCGGCAGCGAGGTCCGAGCACAGGAACGCCGCCGCGTTCCCGACGTCCTCGATCGTCACGTTGCGCCGCAGCGGAGCGGCGGCCGCGTTGTGCGCGAGCATTTGCCGCAAACCCTTGACGCCCGAGGCGGCGAGCGTGCGGATCGGCCCCGCCGAGATCGCGTTGACGCGGATATTGCTCGGCCCGAGATCGTAGGCTAGGAAACGGACGTTCGCCTCGAGGCTCGCCTTCGCAAGACCCATCACGTTGTAGCTCGGCATCGCGCGCACCGCGCCGAGGTAGGACAGCGTCAGCAGCGCACCGGCGCGGCCCTGCATCAGCGGCTCCGCCCGTTTCGCGAGCGCGGCGAGGCTGTAGCTCGAGATGTCGTGCGCGATGCGGAAGCCTTCCCGGTTCACCGCGTCGATGAAGCGCCCCTCGAGCTGATCGGCCGGCGCGAAGGCGACCGAATGGACGAGGATATCGAACGCGTCCCAGCGCGCCGCGAGCTGCGCGAAGCATGCGTCGATCTGCGCGTCGTCGGCGACGTCGAGCGGCAGCACGAA
Source organism: uncultured Gammaproteobacteria bacterium (assembly GCA_964553875.1). Classification (GTDB taxonomy): domain Bacteria; phylum Pseudomonadota; class Gammaproteobacteria; order Steroidobacterales; family Rariloculaceae; genus ZC4RG20. Next base: position 5,237 of record CAZKNH010000188.1, read on the forward strand.
GTCGCTGCCGAGCTCCGCCGCGAAGCCGCGCACGCGCTCCGCGAGCTTGTCCGTCTGATACGTGAACGCAAGCTCGGCGCCCTCGCGGTGCATCGCCTTCGCGATGCCCCACGCGATCGAGCGGTTGCTCGCGACGCCGATGATCAAGGCGCGCTTTCCGGCGAGAAAACCCATCGCTATCGATCCTCGTGAGCTGCAACGCGGCGCCGCGCAGAATCGCGTGCGCCCGCGCGGTCGCGGCGAGGCGGCTTTCGTCGCCCCGCATGCGGTAAAGCGGGAAGTATACTTCGCGGCCGACTCAGGTGCTCTGCTCGAGCACGTTCACGTACATCACGAGCCGGTCGCCGGGTTGCAGATAGCGTGACGTCGAGAGGCCGTCATTCCACTCGAGAAGCTGCGGGATCGTGACGCGGAACCGCTGCGCGATCGAGTAGAGCGAATCGCCGCGCTTCACGGTGTAGCTCACGCGGCGCGTCTGCGGCTGGCCGAGCGGTCCGGTTGCCGCGGCCGCCGCCGTCGTCGTGAGGCTTGCCGCGGCCGTGGCGGGCGCCGCGTCGCCGCGGACCCAGACGACGAGCTCGCGGCCGACCGCAAGCGTGTCGCCCGGTGCCATCCCGTTCCAGCTCGCGAGCGTGCGGACGTCGACGCCGTAGCGCTGCGAGATCGACCACAGTGTTTCGCCGCGCCGGACCCGGTGGACGATGCGCTCGCCGCTCCGCTCACGCTCGAGCGTGCTCGCGAGGCGCGCGTCCGCGGACAGCGTGTAGTCGGTAAGCGACGTGCGTGCGTGCGGGATCAGCAGATAGTCGCCGGCACGGATCAGGTTGCCGCGAAGCCCGTTGACCTGACGCAGCACGTCCGGCGTCGTCGAGTACGCGCTCGCGATCGCGATCAGCGTCTCGCCCTGGCGGATGCGGTGCCGGCTCCAGCTGACGCGCCGCTCGGCGGGCAGCTCGGCGATCGCTGCCGCGAAGCGCTCCGCGTGCTCGACCGGTACCAGCATGTGGTGCGGGCCGTCGGGATCCGTCGCCCATCGGTTCACGCCCGGGTTCAGCAGGTAGAGCTCCTCCGTCGTGAGGCCGGCGAGCTCGGCCGCGAGCGCCATGTCGATCTGGCCGCCCGTCTCGACGACCGCGACGTAGGGGGCGTTCGGGACTTCGGGCAGCGAGATGCCGTGCGCCTCGGCGTTCGCGAGAAGATCCCGGATCGCGAGGAGGCGCGGCACGTACGTGCGCGTCTCGCGCGGCAAGTGGCTCCGGATGCTCCAGAAATCGGCTGGGCGGCCGGCGGCTTCCGCGCGCTTGATCGCGCGTGCGACGTTGCCCTCGCCCGAGTTATACGCGGCGACCGCGAGCAGCCAGTCGCCGTCGAACATCTCGTGCAGCGCCTCGAGGTAGTCGAGCGC
>CAZKNH010000189.1:0-1602 GCA_964553875.1 uncultured Gammaproteobacteria bacterium
TTCGTCAGGTTCATCGCGACGAGCGTGTTCCGGATGTCGGTGCCGATGTCGCGCGCGCTGCCGAACGTGCCCTGCACGTAACGCCGCGACGGGTCGTCGGGCTCTGGGCCGATCGTCGCGTTCGGGTCGCCGCCGCGGCCGCGCCCGGGGCCGTCGCCGGCGCAGATGTACATCAAGTTGTTCTCGACGTTGTAAGAGCTCGGGTGCCACGTGACGCCCGAGAACGGCCGCCAGATCGCTTCGACCTCGTTGTTGAACGGCGTGAAGGTTCGCCCGGCATTGCGCAGGATCCCCTCGAAATACTCGCCGACGACGTCGATCTCGTGCCGGACCACCGGGTCACCCTGCGGAATCGGCTGCGTCGCGGCCGTCGCCTGGATACGGTCCTGCGGAACGGGCGTCTCGATGACCGGTGTCAGCGGGACGCCGCTCGTGCGATCGAGGATGTAGAGGTAGCCGGCCTTCGACACGGCCGCGATGCCCTTGCGCGGCATGCCGTCGAACTCGGCATCGAACAGGATCGTCGGGTTCGGCGCGTCGTAGTCCCAGATGTCGTGCCGCACGAGCTGGAAGTGCCAGCGGTACTCTCCAGTGTTCACGTCGAGCGCGACGACGGATGCAGTGAACAGGTTGTCGCCGGGACGGATCGCGCCGTTCAGATCGGGACCGGCGTTGCCGGTCGAGAAGTAGATCATGCCGAGCTCGGGATCGACGCTCGGCGTCTGCCAGACGGGCGCACCGCCGTACTTCCACGCGTCGTTGTCCTGCGGCCAGGTCGCATGTCCGATCTCGCCCGGGCCGGGGATCGTGTAGAAATTCCAGACCTGCTCGCCGGTGTTCGCGTCGTAAGCGCTGATGCGGCCGCGCACCGCGTACTCGCCGCCGGTGAATCCGATGATGACCTTGCCGTCGTAGTAGAGCGGTGCTGCCGTGATGCCGTAGCCGTCCTTGGGATCCGCCGCGAGCACGTCCCAGATCACGTCGCCGGTGCGCTGGTCGAGCGCGACGAGCCGCCCGTCGAGTCGGCCGACGAAGATCTTGCCGTCGCCCATGCCGACGCCGCGGCTCAAGCGGCCGCAGCAGATGACCGTCTTCTCGAAGTCGACGTTGCCCTTGTACGTCCACAGGAACTCGCCGGTCTCGATATCGACGGCGAAGACGTCGTTGTCGCCGGTCACGACGTACAGCACGCCTTCGTAGAAGAGCGCCTGTGCCTGATGCGAATAGCCGGGCCCCGTGCCGGAGCCGTTCAGGCTGATGCGTCGAACCGCCTTGAGGTCCTTGACGTTGCTTCGATTGATCTGCGTCAGCGTCGAGTAGCGCTGGTTGAAGATATTGCCGCCGTTCGTGACCCAATTGCGGGACGGCAGCGCGACGAGATCGGCGGCGCTGAAGGCCGGTGCCGCAGGAGGTTGCTGCGCTTCCGCGGCCGGGGCGGTCACGCACAGCAGGACGCCGAGCGCGGACAGGGCGCGCCGCGAGCACGATCGAACCATGATCAGGTGGTCCCCCTTTATTGGTTTGCGGGGAGTATACAAGACGGTCGTCGGCGCAACGGCAACCTGCCGCCGGGAGATCGGTGCCGAGGAAAATCGGGGTCAG
>CAZKNH010000189.1:1702-6620 GCA_964553875.1 uncultured Gammaproteobacteria bacterium
AGCGACGGCTATGCCGCCTCGGCGGCAGAGGGTATGCCGTTGCTGATGGAAACAGAAGGGGGAAATATGAACGCTCAGATGTTGCGGCGCACGCCGCTCCGCGTCAAGGATGTTCTCGAAGCCGATCTCATGCCAGACAGCGCGCATTCGCCGCGCCGGACGCTTCGCATCCGCGCGTGCGCTGCCGCCGTGGCCGCCGCGCTGATCGGCGGCACGGCGCTCGGGCAGGAGGTATCGCCGATCGAGGAAGTGCTCGTCACGGGCTCGCGCATCGCGACGTCCGGGACGAACACGCCGACGCCGGTCACGTCCGTAGCGGTGGACGATCTGCAATCGATGGCGCCCGGCACGTTCATCGAAGCGCTGAAGCAACTGCCGCAGTTCTATAACACCATCACGACGCAACAAGCCGTCGGCGGCTCGGTCGCGTCGGGCGGCAGCAACGTGAACCTGCGCGGCGCGGGTGCCCAGCGCACGCTCGTGCTGCTCGACGGGCGTCGGCTAGGGCCGGCGAACAAGTTTGGCACGGTGGACATCGGCATCATCCCCGAGATGCTCGTGCGGAACGTGGAGGCGGTCACCGGCGGCGCGTCGGCGGCGTACGGCGCCGACGCGGTGTCGGGCGTCGTGAACTTCCTGCTCGATACGGACTTCGATGGCATCAAGTATTCCGCGCAGTTCGGCGAGACGACGTATGGGGACGGCGAGAACTATAGAGTCGGCATCGCGTACGGCACGGACGTCGGACGACGCGGCCACATCATCGTCTCGGGCGAATACTACGAGAACGATGGCATCGAGGGCTTCCAGTCGTTGTGGGACCGCCAACGAATCTTCGATTTGAAGGCGCTCGTCACGAACCCGGATTATCCGAACGGACCGCGGTTCCTGACGCGGAAGTTCGTGAGTCCGACGAACTTCACCGAGGGCGGCGTCCTATTGGCGCCCGGATCGGCGCTCGACCACATCGAGTTCTTGCCTGACGGCTCCGGCAACTTCCGGCCGCTTCCGTTCAGCGGCATCGGCCAGCTGACCGGCGGATGCAACTGCCAGGCCCGGCCGACGCTCGAGTACGGCGTCGACAAGGACACGCAGGTGGATGTGCCGTCCGACCGTACGAGCCTCTTCGCGCATTACGATCTCGATCTGAACGATCGCAACACGTTCTTCGCGGAGACGCTCCTTGCGAATAATTTCACGGATCCGAACTGGCAGACGGTCGCGTTGCTCGGAACGTGGCAGGGCAGGCTGTTCGTCGACAACCCGTTCCTGCCCCAGGAGATCCGGGACACGATGATTGCCGAGGATCGCGAGTTCGTCGATTTCGGAATCTTCACGCCGAACCTACCGGGCAACCCGTTCTCGGGGGCACGCCTGCAGGGCGAGAACCGCTACCTGCAGATGACGACCGGTTTCCGCCATGACCTGTCGGACAGCTTCCTCGCCGGCGGCTGGACGCTGGACACCTATGTCCAGTACGCGCAGAACAAGCAGGAGACGATCATCCCCGGCGGAATGCGTGTCGATCGTCTCTTCTTCGCGATGGACGCGGTGGAAGGCCCCGACGGCAATCCCGTATGCCGGGTGACGCTTTTCAACCCTGGCGTCTTCGACGGCTGCGTGCCGATCAATCTGATCGGCGGCCTCGATGCGGTGACGCCGGAGGCGGCCCGGTACGTGACCGACGACGGCAAGGTCGCGCGCGGCAGGACGACGGAGAAGGTCGCGGAAATCACGTTGACGGGCGACGTCACTCGGGGCGGCGACATCCTCGGGCCGATCTCGGCCGCTTTCGGTCTGTCGTGGCGGCAGCAGAACCTTCGTGTGCTCACGCCGGATCCGTGCGACGAATATCCGTGTCGGGAAGACAACGTGCGTTTGAGCGACCTCGGTTTCCTGACGCCCGATCTGCGCGGCGTCGTTCCCGAGAACGAGCCGTTTGGTATTCCCGGCTTGAGGCACGTGCCGAACGGCTTCAAGGGCGACGCGAACTCGAGCACGGTGCTTTTCACGAGCCAGCGCGACGTCCGGGGCGGCTACAGCGTGCGCGAGGCGTTCTTCGAGTTCCGCATTCCGCTGTTGGACGGCAGACTGCAACTCGACGAGGCCTATCGTTTCGCGAGCTATACCGGCAGCGGCGACGAGCCTGCGTGGAAGAGCAGCGTGTCGTATCAGGCGACGGATTGGTTCAGGATTCGGGCCACGCGCTCGCAGGACGTGCGCGCGCCGACGCTGCTCGAGCGCTTTGAGTCGCAGCGCGGGGGCGTGAACGTTCGCAATCCGTGGCGCGGCCAGGAGACCGACAGCACCGCGTCGTTCTCGGGCGGCAACCCGAACGTCGGTCTGGAGACGGCGACGACGAATACGCTCGGCTTCGTCTTCCAGCCGCTCGACCGGTTCTCCATGACGATCGACTGGTACGACATCGACCTCGACGGGGCCATCGGTCAGCTCCAGGCGCAGAATGTCGTCGACACGTGCTACGCGTCCGGCGGTGCATCGTCGCTCTGCGAATTCGTGCACCTCGACGAGGAGAACAGGATCGTCCGCGTCGACAACATTTACATCAACCTGGCGAATCAGCGGATCAACGGCGTCGACTTCGAGTTCAATGTGAGCGGTATCGACGTCGGAGGAGGCACGCTCGGCTGGCGCCTGTTCGCGACGCGGCTCAACGAGAACTCGATCCTGACCCCGGGCAGCCCCCGCGACGAGCGTGCCGGCGACATGGGCCTCGGCCTGCCGAAGGACAAATTCACGACGAGCTTCACCTACTCGCGTGGACCGTGGTCGCTGTTCCTGCAGGGTAGATACATCGGTGACGGCATCATGAACAGGAACTTCGTCGAAGGCGTCGACGTCGACGACAATACGATCGCTTCCGTCTTCTACACCGACTTGACGTTCAGGTTCAGCGGGCAGAACGGCTCGGCGCCGTGGCAGTTCTTCTTCACGACGAACAACCTGTTCAACCGGCGTCCGCCCGATTTCTTCGGGCAGATTGGTCGCGCCGGTGTCCCGGGCCCGAGCTCGGTTCTGTGGGACACGATCGGCCGGCGCTTCACCGCAGGCGTGCGCGTGAGCTACTGACCGGCGTGCGCGGCGCGGCGGCCCTCCGCCGCGCCGCCGCGAATTGTCTTTGACGTCGGCCTGCCTTTTCATGTAAATCGGCTTCGGCGGCGATTGCCGTCGAGCCGATCTTCACGGGAGGCAGGCCCGCGCATGGATGAACAACAAGGCGAATCTGCGGGAGAAGGGCACGGACGGGTAGGTCCGGGCCCCGAGCTCTATCGGGCGCTGCACGCGAGCGCCGACTTCCAGACCCTGCGCCGACGCTATCGCGCGTTCGCCTTTCCGGCGACGGTCGCGTTTCTCGGCTGGTATCTCCTCTACGTCGTCCTGTCGAACTGGGCGAAGGGCTTCATGAGCATCGAGGTGCTCGAGAACGTCAACGTCGCCCTCGTGCTCGGGCTGTTGCAGTTCGTGTCGACGTTCGCCATCGCGTGGCTCTACGCGCGGCATGCGGATCGCGAGCTCGATCCGATCGCGCGCCGCCTCGAGCGTCGCTACGACGAGGAGACCGGCCGATGACGCCGCAGGTCCTGACGCTGACACTCTTTCTCGCCGTCGTCGCGGCGACCGTCGCGGTGACGGTCTGGGCCAGCCGGCAGACGTCGGGCGCGAACGATTACTACGCCGGGGGGCGGTCGTTCAGCGCATTTCAGAACGGGCTCGCGATCGGCGGAGATTACATGTCGGCCGCGTCGTTCCTCGGCATCTCCGGCGCGATCGCGCTTTTCGGATACGACGGCTTTCTGTACTCGATCGGCTTCCTTGTCGCGTGGCTGGTCGCGCTGCTCCTCGTCGCGGAGCTCGTGCGCAACTCCGGCCGCTACACGATGGCCGATCAGCTCGCTTACCGGATGAGGCAGCGTCCGGTCAGAACGGCCGCGGCGATCTCGACGGTCGTCGTCTCGATCTTCTACCTGCTTGCGCAGATGGTCGGTGCGGGCTCGCTCGTCGCGCTGCTCCTCGGCGTCGACGACGGCGCGCTCGCGAATCTCGTGATCGTCGGTGTCGGGCTCCTGATGATCTTCTACGTCACGGTCGGCGGCATGAAAGGCACGACGTGGGTGCAGATCATCAAGGCCGTGATGCTGATGACCGGGACACTGCTGATCACGCTCCTCGTCCTGATGAGATTCGGCTTCGACTTCTCGAGCCTGCTCGCTACGGCCGCGGCGAACACCGGGAAGGGCGACGCGCTGCTCCAGCCCGGGCTTCGGTACGGCTCGACGCTGACGAGCCAGATCGACTTTCTGAGCCTGGGATTGGGTCTCGTGCTCGGCACGGCGGGGCTCCCGCACATCCTGATCCGGTTCTACACCGTGCCGACCGGACGCGACGCGCGGAAGTCGGTGCTCTGGGCGATCGGGCTGATCGGGTCGTTCTATCTGATGACGCTCGTGCTCGGCTTCGGGGCCGCGGCGCTGCTCGATACCAGCCCCGAGAGCGCCGTGGCGCGAAGCGGCGGCAACCTCGCATCGCCGTTGCTCGCGGAAGCGATCGGCGGGGGCGCAGGATCGACGGGCGGGGCCGTGCTGCTCGCGCTGATCTCGGCCGTCGCGTTTGCGACGATCCTCGCGGTCGTGGCCGGATTGACGCTCACTTCCGCGTCGTCAGTCGCGCATGATCTTTATGCGAACGTGATGAAGCGGGGGGCCGCGTCGGAGAAGTCGGAGGTCCGGGCGGCGCGCATCGCGGCGTTCGTGATCGGCAGCGTCTCGATCGCGCTCGCGATCCCGGCGCAGCGGCTGAACATCGCGTTCCTGGTCGCGCTCGCGTTCGCGGTCGCGGCGTCGGCCAACCTGCCGTCGATCGTCTACAACCTGTTCTGGCGGCGATTCAATACGCGCGG
>CAZKNH010000190.1:0-6618 GCA_964553875.1 uncultured Gammaproteobacteria bacterium
GATCGCGATGTCCTGCAGCATCGCCTTGCGGCGATCACCGAAGCCCGGCGCCTTCGCGGCCGCGACCTTCAGAATGCCGCGCAGGTTGTTGACGACGAGCGTCGCGAGCGCCTCACCCTCGATGTCCTCGGCGATGATCATCAAAGGCTTCCCGGCCTTCGCGACCGCCTCGAGCACGGGCAGCAGGTCGCGGATGCTCGAGATCTTCTTGTCGTGCAGCAGCACGTACGGGTTCTCGAGCTCGGCGCACATCGACTCCTTGTTGTTGATGAAGTACGGCGAGAGGTAGCCGCGGTCGAACTGCATGCCCTCGACGAGCTCGAGCTCGTTCTCGATGCCGGAGCCCTCCTCGACCGTGATCACGCCCTCGCGGCCGACCTTGTCCATCGCCTCGGCGATGATGTTGCCGATCGCCTCGTCGGAGTTCGCCGAGATCGTGCCGACCTGCGCGATCGACTTACGGTCCGTGCACGGCCGCGACAGCTTCTTCAGCTCCTCGACGGCGACGGCAGCGGCCTTGTCGATGCCGCGCTTCAGATCCATCGGGTCCATGCCGGCCGACGCGGCCTTCAGGCCCTCGCGGAAGATCGCCTGAGCGAGCACGGTCGCCGTCGTCGTGCCGTCGCCCGCGGTATCGGAGGTCTTCGACGCGACCTCCTTCACCATCTGCGCGCCGAGGTTCTGGAACTTGTTCTCGAGCTGGATCTCCTTCGCCACGGTAACGCCGTCCTTCGTGACCGTCGGTGCGCCCCAGCTCTTCTCGATCAGCACGTTGCGCCCCTTCGGGCCGAGCGTCTCCTTCACGGCATTCGCCAGGATGTTGACGCCCTTCAACATCTCCTCTCGCGCCTGCTGCGCGAAAACGAGTTGCTTAGCAGCCATTGCAGCTTCCTCTGACTAATCCAAGACGCCTTATTTCTCGAATACCGCCAGGATGTCGTCTTCGCGCAGGACGACCACCTCCTCGCCGTCGACCTTGACCTCGTTGCCCGAGTACTTGCCGAACAGCACGTGGTCGCCCGTCTTCACGTCAAGCGGACGTACCTCGCCGTTGTCGAGGACTTTGCCCTTGCCGACGGCGATCACCTCGCCCCGGCTCGGCTTCTCCGCCGCGGTGTCGGGGATGACGATCCCGCCGGGAGAAGTCCGGGTCTCCTCCACGCGCTTGACGACCACACGATCATGCAAGGGACGAAGCTTCATCCTTGCAACCTCCTGAATGAATCCTAAGTATATGAATGTATGAGCTTTCTTGGCTTTTGTTAGCACTCTCGCCAAGAGAGTGCCAGCAAATATAGGGGCGATGCGGACAGTGTCAAGGCCGCGCCGGAGAAAATCGTGTCAGACGGCTTTTTCGCGCCACAATGGTGCCGGACACCCCATCGCCGCGGGCAGTCAGCGCAGCCGACGCCAGCCGCGGGTCGGCGAAGGCCTGTTCCACCCGTAGTACGGGTGCCGCGCGACGAGCCGGGGGTCCTTGAAGAGCAGCACGAGCACGACGCCTGCGACGAAGCCGCCGATATGGGCCCAGAACGCGACGCCCCCGCCCTCGGCGCCGAGCGTCAGGAAGCCGCTGATCAGCTGGACGACGAGCCAGTAGCCGAGCATCAGGAACGCCGGCACGGCGATCGTCGTGAGGAGGAAGCCGATCGGCACCAGCATGTGCACGCGCACGCGCGGATAGAGCACGATGTATCCGCCCATCACCCCTCCGATCGCGCCGGACGCACCGACCATCGGCACCGCGGAATCCATGTCGGCGAGGATTTGCGCGAGAGCCGCTGCAAACCCGGACAGCAGATAGAACGCGACGAAGCGGCCGTGTCCCATCGAGTCTTCGACGTTGTTGCCGAAGATCCAGAGGAACCACATGTTGCCGAGCAGATGAAACCAGCTGCCGTGCATGAACATCGACGTGAGGAGCGTGTGCCATCCGCGCGACTCGCCGAGCACGCAGTAGGTGTTCGGACCGATCTCGAGCCGCGTCCCCGGCGCGACCGTCTGCAGGAGCTCGCCCGGAATCAGGCCCAATCGGCAGACGGACGAGGAGAGCATCGGCTCCGTGCCGAATCCCTGCAGGAACACCCACGCCGCAACGTTCAGCGCGAGGATCGCGTACGTCGCATACGGAGTGATGAAATGCGGGTTGTCGTCGCGTAGCGGAATCATCGGAATCCTTTCGAGACGCGGGCGGCCTTGCCGCACCGTAGCATACGGGCAACCGCGACCGTCCGGCGAAGTCGCTCAGATATGACGGTCGATGAACTGCCGCACGGCGCGGGCAAGCTCGTCGAACACGTCCTCGTCGGACGGACGCTCCCGGCGCCGGACGCGATAACCGTGATCGGCCGTCTCGAGCCAGTGAATCTCGGCGCCGGGCAGCGCCCCAACGACGGAGGTCAAAAGCTCGCGCGCCGCGAGCGCATCGCGCGTCCCCGACACGAACAGCATCGGCCGGCGGATCCCGGTCAGATGCCGCGCCCGCTCCGTGCCGGGCTTGCCGGCTGCGTGCAGCGGAAAGGAACAGAGCACCAGCCCCCGCGGATCGACGCGGCCTTCGGCCGCCGCGTGCGTCGCCATCCTGCCGCCGAACGAATGCCCGCCGACGAAGACCGGAAGGCGCGTGCGTTCCGCGGCCGCCGCGAACGCGCGTTCGATCTCCGCGACCGCGACGTGCGGCGGATCGACGCGCTTCCTCCCTTCCCGGATGAACGGGAAGTCGAAGCGCATTGTGCCGACGCCGCGCCGCTCGAGCGCGTCCGCGATCGCCTGCATGCTGCGATGCCGCATTCCGGCACCCGCGCCGTGCGCGAGCACGAGCACCGCGACGGCGTTCGCCGGACACTGGAAGATCTCGCTCAACGTCGCCTGCTCGGAAGCTGCAGCCACGGCTTAAGAACGTTTATGCTACCGCCTTTCACTCCACCCCGTTTCACAGAGGGAAAAACATGGCCGATAAGAAAATCATCGCAGTGCTAGGCTCGACGGGTGCTCAGGGCGGAGGCCTCTGTCAAGCGATCCTCGCTGATCCCTCGGGCGGGTATGCGTGCCGGGCGATCACACGCGACCCGAGCAAGGACAAGGCCAAGGCGCTCGCCGACCGCGGCGCGGAGGTGGTCAAGGCCGATCTCGACGACGTCGAGAGCCTGAAGAGCGCGTTCGCAGGCGCGCACGGCGTCTTCGTCGTGACGAACTTCTGGGAGCATTTTTCGGGGGAGAAAGAGAAAGCGCAGGCGAAGAACGCCGCTGACGCCGCGAAGGCGGCGGGCGTGAAGCACGTGATCTGGTCGACGCTCGAGGACACGCGCAAGCTCTTGCCGCCGGGCGACACCCGCATGCCGATGCTGCAGGAGAAGTATCGCGTGCCGCACTTCGACGCGAAGGCCGAAGCCGACGCTTACTTCGCGGATCTGCCGACGACGCGGCTGCTCGCCTCTTTCTACTGGGACAACTTCTACATGTTCGGCCTCGGCCCGAAGAAGGGCGATGACGGCACGTACACGTGGACGCTGCCGATGGGCAGCTCGAAGCTCGCCGGCATCGCGGCCGACGACATCGGACCGGTCGCCTACGGCATCTTCAAGGCGGGCGACGCCTACGTCGGCAAGGCCGTCGGCATCATGGGCGAGGCGCTGACGCTCGACGAGATGTGCCGGAAGATCGCGGCCGCGTACGGCCTCGGTTCCGTCAAATACAACCCGATCGAGCCCGATGCCTACCGGGCGTTCGGTTTCCCCGGCGCCGACGAGCTCGGCAACATGTTCCAGATTTACCGGGATTTCGAGCGCGAAGTGCTCGGCGCGCGCAGCGTCGAGGAAGCGCGGAAGCTCCACCCCGGCCTGAAGAGCTTCGATCAGTTCCTGAGCGCGAAGAAGGACGCGGTCCTCGCGTCGATGAACTCGTGACCTCGTCGCGGGCGGGCGGCTACGCGCCGCCCGCCGCCTTCTCGCACGGTTCCCGTGGGCTCGGGATCGTACAACCCGTCGTACCATCCGCGGGCCCAAGCTGCGATAATGCGCCGCGCTGATCAAGGAAGGATCACGCCGTGTTGCATCGGATGCAGCTTTTGCTGGCGCTCTGCCTGCTCGCCCTCTGCCCGCCCGCGCTGACGGATTCGATCGACGCGCAAGCCGGCACCCTCGAAGAGCGTCTCGCCCCGTGCGCCGCCTGCCATGGCGAGGGCGGCCGATCGGCGAGCGAGGTCTACTTCCCGTCGCTCGCCGGCAAGCCGGCCGGTTACCTCTACGCGCAGCTCGAGAACTATCGCGCGGGGCGGCGCCGCCACACGATCATGGAGAACCTGCTCGCGCACCTCTCCGAGCCCTATCTCAAAGAGATCGCGGCCTACTACGCCGCGCAGCCGCCGAGCTGGACGCCGCCGCGCGCGGCCCGCAGCGACGACGAGCTCGCCCGCGGACGCCAGCTCGTCGAGGAAGGCGATGCCGGGCTCGGTGTGCCGTCGTGCCGTGCGTGCCACGGCGAGCAGCTGACGGGCTTCGCGCCGTACATCCCCGGTCTCGTGGGTCTGCGGCCCGAGTATCTGAGCGCGCAGCTCGCCGCATGGCGGACCGGCACGCGGCGCTCCGCGGAGCCGGACTGCATGGCGGAGATCGCGCGACGCATCGACCGCAACGACCTCTACGCGGTGACCGCGTGGATCGCGAGCAGGCCGTATCCGGACGATCCGCGGCCGGCCGAGTCGCTGCCGCACGAGCTGCCGCTCGAATGTGGGGTCGTGCGATGAGACGCGGGATCCTGATCGGGAGCGGCACCGTCATCGCCGCCGTCGCCGTCGCAGCCTTGTGGCTCGCATGGCCGGATCTCCTGGAGCCCGCCGAGATCGACGAGACGTCGATCCGGGCGACGCCCGATCTCGTCGTGCGCGGCGAGTACCTCGCGCGGGCCGGCAACTGCATCGGCTGCCACACGCGGCGCGGCGGCGAGCCGTATGCAGGCGGGCGTGCCGTGCGCACGCCGTTCGGAGACGTCTTCAGCAGCAACCTGACGCCCGACGAGGAGACCGGGATCGGCACGTGGACGTCGGCCGATTTCTGGCGCGCGATGCACCACGGCCGCTCGAAGGACGGCCGGCGCCTCTATCCCGCGTTTCCGTACACGAGCTACACGTACGTGACGCGCGAGGACTCCGACGCGATCTTCGCGTACCTCATGTCGCTCGAGCCCGTGCGGAGCCCGCGCATCGAGCCGAGCTTGCGCTTCCCGTACAACCTGCCGCTCGCGCTCGCTGTCTGGCGCGCGCTCTATTTCAGGCCGGCGCAATTCGAGCCCGATCCCGAGCGCGACGCCGAGTGGAATCGCGGCGCTTACCTCGTCGAGGGGCTCGCCCACTGCAAGGCCTGCCATTCGCCGCGGGGACGTCTCGGCGCCGTCGATCCGGACGAGGCCTACGCCGGCGGTCAGATTCCTGGGGTCGGCTGGGATGCGCCGCCGTTGAACCCGCGCGGCAAGATGAGCGACGACGAAGCGACCGATCTCGCGATGCTGCTCGCGACGGGCGTCTCCAAGCGGACCGCCGTGACCGGGCCGATGGCCGAGGTCGTCTTCCACAGCCTGCAGCACCTGACGAAGCGCGACATCGACGCGATCGTCGCGTACGTGCGCACACTCCCTGCCCGAAGCGCTCCGCCGGCGCGAGCGCCGGTGCTCGCCCCGGGCCGCATGCAGAACCAGATGCTCGCCGGCGCCCGCCTCTACGCGGAGCACTGTGCCGAGTGCCACGGCAACGACGGCGAAGGCAAGGACTACAAATACCCGCCGCTCGCCGGCAACGCGCTCGTGACCTCCCCTTCGCCGACGAACGCGATCCGCAACGTGCTGCTCGGCGGCTACCCGCCGAGCACGGCCGGCAACCCGCGCCCGTACGGGATGCCGCCGTTCGCGCACCAGCTGAGCGCGGCCGAGGCGGCCGCGGTGCTGACCTACGTGCGGAACGCATGGGGCAACGCGGCCGGGCCCGTCACGCCCGATCAGGTCGACCGGCGAAGCGACTGACGGCGGCCCGGGCACGACGTGACGACCCGCGCCGCGGGTGCCAAACTTAGGTCCATACGAGTCGTAGGGCGCCGGCCGTTCGGCCGGCCGGTACGGGGGAGGCTCGAATGGACCGAGACGACGCGGCGCGCAACGCGCGCGAACGACGCCGGTGCTCGACCGGCGACGATACCGACACGACGCGGATCGACATCGATCGACGCGGATTCCTGAAAGGCGCAGCCACCGGCGCGGCAGCGTTCGCCGTCGTCGGCGCAGAAGCGCAGACCGGCCAGCCGGCCGACGGCGCCGTCTCGCCCGCCGTGCCGGCACCCACGGCCCGCCAGGTCGAACGCGACGCGGGCAACGTGCGGCCGCCGGACGTGCCCCCGCGGGCCGCCGTCCGTCCCGGCTCCGACCTGATGGTCCAGGTGCTGAAAGATCTCGGCATCGAGTTCGTGGCATCGAATCCCGGCTCGAGCTTCGAAGGCCTGCAGGAATCGATCGTGAATTACGGCAATCCGCCGAACCGGATGCCGGAATTCATCACCGCGCTGCACGAGGAGTCCGCGGTCGACATGGCGAACGGCTACGCGAAGGCGGAAGGCCGGCCGATGTGCGCGCTGC
>CAZKNH010000191.1:0-6529 GCA_964553875.1 uncultured Gammaproteobacteria bacterium
GGAGCCGGTCGGCGTCGTCGCGGCGATCACGCCGTGGAACGCGCCGCTCGTGCTGCTCTGCTACAAGGCCGCGGCCGCGCTCGCGGCGGGCTGCACCGTCGTCGCGAAGCCGTCGCCCGAGACGCCGATCGACGCCTACATTCTCGCCGAATGCATCGAGGCGGCAGGGCTGCCGCCCGGCGTCTTCAACGTGATTCCGGCCGGCCGCGAGACGGGCGACTACCTGATCCGTCATCCCGGCATCGACAAGATCAGCTTTACCGGCAGCACGGCCGCGGGCCGGCACATCGCGGCGGTCGCGGCCGAGCGGCTCGTGCGCGCGAGCTTCGAGCTCGGCGGCAAGTCGGCCGCGATCGTGCTCGACGACGCCGACATGGATCAGGTGCTCCAGAGCCTCGTGCCGTTCTCGATGCCGATCACGGGCCAGGTCTGCTTCTCGCTGACCCGCGTGCTCGCGCCCGAGTCGAGAAAGAACGACGTGCTCGACGCGTACGTCAACGCGGTCAAGCACGTGAAGGTCGGCGATCCGAATCACCCCGAGACGCAGATGGGCCCGCTCGCGATGGAGCGGCAGCTGAAGCGCGTGCAGGGCTACATCGAGAAGGGCAAGCAGGAGGGTGCACAGCTCGTGCTCGGCGGCGGCCGTCCGAAGGGCCTCGACCGCGGATACTTCATCGAGCCGACGGTCTTCACGAACGTCGATCAGAAGATGACGATCGCGCAGGAGGAGATCTTCGGGCCCGTCGTGTCGTTCATCTCGTACAAGGACATCGACGACGCGGTCCGCAAGGCGAACGACACGATCTACGGGCTGCACGGCGCCGTCTACACGAAGGATCCGGAGCGCGGCTACGAGATCGCGCGGCGGATGCGCTCGGGCAGCGTCACGGTGAACGGCATGATCGTCGATCCGAAGATGCCGTTCGGCGGCTTCAAACAGTCCGGCATCGGCCGCGAGGGCGGCATCGAGGGCCTCGAGCTCTACTTCGAGATCAAGACCGTCTACTTCGCCTGACGGCCGAGTCCGCGGCGGGCCGGGCGGCCGACGTGGCCGCCGGCCTCCGCGGGACGGTCAATAGTAGTAGTCCCACGGACTCACGCCCGCGCCGATCAGGCCGTCGTCGTCATCGACGTCGACGACCTGGCCTCGAATCTCACCCGCCGGAAACGCCGTCGTGTGCACGTTCACGTACGCGGCGCCCAGGCGGATGCCTTGGACCAGCTTTTCGAACTCCCCCGCGCCGATTCCCTGCTCCGCGGGCCCGACGACCAGGTCGGCCGTGATGGTTCCGTTGATCGTTGCTGACGTCTCCGGACACGCTTGAGTGCCGACCGGGCCGTTGCCGAGATTCGAGCACAGGAACACGACGATCCCGCCGTTCGTGTGACGCTCGCCGAAATGGATATGCGCCTGCTGGACCGGGGCGGAGAGGTTTTGATACGTCAACGTCCAGGTGATCACCCTCCCCTCGTCGTCGATCTCGGCCATGAACGTGCCGCTCGCGCCCGTCGAGATGCTCGGCACCTCGCATACGCCGTGCAGCCGCGCCGCGACGAGGCGATCGTCGAGATCGTCGTCATCGAAATCGTCGTCGAAGTCGTCGCCGGGAGCACAGGGGTGGTCGTCGTCGTCCACGGGCCCGACGACGTCCTGCGCCGCTGCACCGAGCAAATACGACGAGCACAGAGCCACGACCGCATACCGTCCGGCAGACCAGCGTTCCATCTCGCACCTCCTGCGGGTCGATCGATCCCTTCGCACGGGCTCGGAGCTTCCCTCGATCACGCTCCGAGATTCGTATTGGTGGCTCGATCGGACGACGAAGTTCGCTCGTAGGGGACCGTGCCTAGCGGAACGCACGCGCGGAGGACCGCCGGGCTCGAGCGTCTCGAGTCGACGGTCGCGTCGTCAGGGCAACGCGGGCGTCGTCAGAAGAACGTATACGTGAGGCCGAGCGACACGCTGTCGATCGAATCGCTGTCGATCTTGAATCGCTCGTACTCGAGGCGCAACGCGAGGCTCAGGAACCGGAGCTGCGCGCCGACGCCGTAAGTGAGATCCGTGCCGCGCTCGGTGTCGCCGAAGAACCCGGCGTCGCGGTCCGACTTCCAGCGCGCAACGCCGACGCGCCCGAAGAGATCGACGAGCGGCAGCGAGTAATAGCCGACGGCCGAGACCGAGAGCGCCTGCGCGTCGAAGGCGGCCGAGGCCGGGCATGTGCCGCCCGCCGCAGGCGGGCACGCCGCGGTCAACGTCAGGTCCACCTCGCCGAGGTCGACGTAGTTGACCTCGAGCCCGATCGGGTCGAGCGGCCGAATGCCGCCGATCAGCTTGAAGCCGCTGCTGTCGTCGTCGATGCGGTAAGCGGGCGAAGCGATGCCGAGATCGAAGTCGCTCGACACGTCGGAGACCGCGGCACCGATGAAGATGCCGTTGTCCTGTGCGTAAGCCGCACCGCACGCGAGCGTCGCCGCGACGGCGACGAGAGGTTTCATCCAGTAACGAAAGTTGCCTTCCATGCTCACTCCTCGCTGAAGTGCGTCCCGCATTCGGGCCGCGGTCCTCCCACGGCGTCGCCCCGTCGAGAGGGCTCGGCAAAAGTATACGGTCTCGACGACGGCGGACGAGGAAGGGGCTGTGATCGAGTTATCGTTTTTGCGAACCGCAGCCTCGCGGCTCGCGAGCGCGCTCGAGCGCGCTCACGCAGAGGCGCTCAGGCGACTCGCAATCGTCCTGCCGAGCGACTCGAAATCGGCATCGTCGACGCGGCCCGCGTCGATCAGCACGACTGCGAAGTATGCGGCCCACGCGCGGGCGCGCACGAGGCGGTCCGGCGTCGCGCGTCCGTAGACTTGCCAGATGCGGCCGTGCTCCGCCGGATCGAACAGCAGCCACGCGGAGCACAGATCGACGCTGGGATCGCCTACGGTCGCATCCCCCCAGTCGATGACTCCGCGCAAGCGGCCGTCCGACGTGATCACGTTGCGCGGATGGAGATCACCGTGCAGCCAGCACGTGTCCTCGTCGGCGAGCGATGCAAGACCGGCCGCCCATGCGTTCGAGAGCATCGCTTGGTCGCCGATGCGGAGTGCCGCGGCACGCTCGAGCCGCGCGAGGCGCTCGCGAAACGCCTCGTCCCGCGCGGAGAGCGACTGCCCCCGATATGGATTCTCGGGCGGCGAGTCCGGCGTATCGATCGCATGCAGCGCGCGCAGGAACCGCCCCCATGCCGCGGCCTCGTCGCGCGCGAGCGGCATCTGCGACGCCGGCGTGCCGGGTATCCACGTCACGATGCTCCACGGCCACGGATAGCCGCACGCTGGCGTGCCGACGCGCACCGGCACGGGAGTTGCGACCGGCAGCGCCGGCGCAAGCCGCGGCAGCCAGCGCTGCTCGACGTCGATGCATCGAGCGCCGAGCGCACGCCGCGGCAAACGCACCGCAAGATCGGGCCCGAGTCGATACATCACGTTGTCCCAACCGGACGCCGCGGGCTGGGCACCGAGCTCGAGCGCCGCGAGGTCCGGGTGCTGCGCGCGGATCAGCTCCTCGACGAGACGTGCATCGATCTCGACCTCTGCCGGCGGCGTGCCGAGGCTCACGAGCGGTCAGTTCGTCCTCGAGGGCATCGCCATCAGCTCCGACAGCGGACCGATCACGGCCTTCGCCCAGATCTCGTAGCCCTTCGTCGACGGATGCAGCGCGTCGCTCATGACGTCCGTCGGAATATTGCCGTTCTCATCGAGGAACGCGGCACCGATATCGAGGTAGCGCACGCGATCGCCGTCGTGAAGCTTCGAGATCCTCTCGTTGATCTCCGCGATCGTGCCGCGCACCGGATCGTTCGCACGGCCGCGCGGGAACACGCCGAGCAGCAGGATCCGGGCCTCGGGGAAGCTCTTCTGCAGCTGCAGCACGACGGCGCCGATACCTTCTGCGATCTCGGCCGCCGTGTTACGGCCGGTGTTGTTCGTGCCGATCATCAGCATCACGGCGCGCGGGCTGAAGCCCTCGCCTTCGCCGTTCTGCAGGCGATAGAGCACGCCCTGTGTCGTGTCGCCGGCGATGCCGAAGTTCGCGACCTTCCATTGACCGAAGTACTCGTCGAACACGGGCTTGCCCGCGAACTCCCCTTCCTCGTTGCGCCAGAAGTCCGTGATCGAGTCGCCCATGAACAGGAGCTCGATGTCCCCGCGGCGCGCCACCTCGACGTTCGCCTGGTGCCTTGCCTGGAAGAACGGCGCGAGGTTCGGGATCACGGCCGTGTTCGGCGGCGGCTCGCGCACCTCGAGCAGCCCTGGATACTTCTCGACTATCGCGCGCGTCTCGGCATCGGCGCTCGCGAGGAAACGCTCGAGCGCGCGACGCGCAACCTCGACCTCGTCGGGCGTCGGCCGCGGTATCGCGACGACGTCAGGGACCGGCGCGGGCTGCGCACCGGGCGGCGGGCCACCCGGAGGCTGCGCGTGCGCTCCGCCTGCGAACGCGATCACGAGCGCCGCCGCGGCAAGCAGCGACCGTCTGCCCGACATCTGAACGATGCGATCGGTGATGCGGATCATCTTGTGCTCCTTGTTCGATTTCTGATTCGAGTCGCGCATCGAGAGATCAGCGCGCGTCCGCGTCGGTGCGCATCGGCGCACGATCACGCCCTGTTGGGTAGCCGAGCAGGCGGCTCGCCCACGGGATGAAGTACTTCCAGTTCGGGCCGTCCGTGTGACCGCCGTCGTGCTGCCGCCAGGCGAGATGCCCGTCGAGGAGCCCGACATTGACCGGCGGCATCTTCTCCGCGTTGTAGTCGTCGGACGTGCCGAGATCCTTCACGCCGAGCAGCCTGAACACCGGACCGGCTGCGACCGCCGCCATGAAGCTGCCCTGCTGGTCGAGCCACAACGCATCGCCGCGCTCCGGGACGCCGTAGCTGATGAAGACCGCCCGCGGCGCGCAGAGCGCGATCAGCTGATGCGCGTCGACCGGAAGATCGCCCGCGTTCATGCTGCCGAATGACCCCTCCTCTGCGCCGTACTTGAGGAAGTTGCCGGCCATCCAGTGGTACTCGCCGGCGGCCGTGAGGTTCTCGACGGCCTCGCCGAAATTACGGCGATGCAGCTTCGCGCCGCCTTCGCCAGACGACCCGACGAGCACGACCGCGAAGCGCTCGTCGAACGCCATCGTGACCAACGCGGCCTTGCCGTAGCGGGACACGCCCTCGATGCCGACGCGCGTCGCGTCGACGGCCGGATCCGTCTCGAGATAGTCGAGCCCCCTCGATGCGCCCCACGCCCACGCGCGCAGCGCGCCCCAGTCGTCCGGCTTGCGCGGCCGCCCCTGGTTCACGAGCCCGATGATTCCCTTCGTGAGTCCCGCGCCGTTGTCGGCCTGGATGCTCGTCGGGTCGATCTGCGCGTAACCCCACCCTGCCGCGATCAGCTGCTCGGTCGCGGGCGGATCGCTCGGAACCGTGCCGGACGGTGGCGCGAAGCCGCGGGGGCCAGGTCCGGTCTCGGGCTCCACGCCGCCGGGAATGCTGCGCGCGCCGCCGAACATCATCATCACGGGCACGGGCCCGTCCGCATCGGCCGGCGTCACGAGCGTCATCCGGATCTCGACACTGATCTCCGGGTAACTCGAGTTATCGACGCGCCCGACGAGGCGCTTGCCGCGAACCGGCCGGTCGCCGACGACGCCTTCGGCTGTCTCGACGACGATCCACTCGACGTCGGGCACGTTTGCCGGGATCCGGCCGACGACTTCGCGCTCGAAGTCCTCGACGATCTCCGGGCGCCGCTCCGCATACCACATCTCGGCGGACGTGACCGGACGCCCGTCCTTCATCGTCAGCGGATCGGGCAGCTCGGGGAACGGGTTGGCGAGCGCTTCGTCGTAGTTCGCGGCGTTCGGCGCGGCGGGATCCGGGTTCCGGCCGGGACGGAGCCTCGTGATGCCGAGCTGCTCCATCATGTTCCGGTGATCGTCGGCGGTGGTCCAGGTGCGCGTGATGCTACCGTCGATCTCCGCTCCGCCCGGCGCGAGCGGTTGAGCATCGGCCGTTGCGGAGGCGAGGAGCGCGATGAGTGCGCACGTGCACGCGCACCGGCGCACCGTTCTGGTGAAGCGCATCGATCGGACCCTCCCCCGGGGACGCTCGAGCCTTTTGCCATGCGCCGCGCTCGAGCGCAAGTCCCGCCCGACGCCGGGACATTCCCGGTCCGCGTCAGGCGACACGCGGAGATCGCAGCCGGTCGGCCGACGGCCTCGCGCCGACCGCGCTGCTTCTCCCGGAGCAGGGAACTAGTTGACCATGTCCTTGACGGTCTTCAGCGGCAGCACGCGCACCTTCTTGCTGGCCGGCTTCGCCTTGAACATCATTTTCTCGCCGGTGAACGGGTTGATGCCCTCGCGCGCCTTCGTCGCCGGCTTCTTCACGACCTTGAGCTTCATCAGCCCGGGCAGAGTGAACAGCCCGTGCGAACGCAGGCTCTTGCGCATGATCCCCTTCAGCGACTCGAACACCGCGTTCACCTGCTG
>CAZKNH010000192.1:0-6448 GCA_964553875.1 uncultured Gammaproteobacteria bacterium
TCTTGCTGGATTGCGTTGGTTTGATGGGGGGCGACGGGGGCGGGGACGTTGCGCGGCCACGCACAACGCCGGCGCCTCTACGCCCGATCAGACGAGCGCGCGCCGGCCGGCTTCGCCGCTCCGCCGCGGCGCGCGTCGGCCGCGCCCGGGAATGGCGACGGCGAAGGATACCGCCTCGCACCTCCGATCGAACAGCATGACGAACGATCCGGTCCGCCTCGCGACGCCTGCCCGCGCGTCGTGGCAGCAGCAGCTTCGCGACGCCGTGCGCGACGTCGCGGAGCTCGCGGCGCTTCTCGAGCTGCCGCGCGATGCGATCGCGGCCGACGCCGCCGCGCGCGATTTCCCGCTGCTCGTGCCGCGCGCGTACATCGCCCGAATGAAAAAGGGTGATCCGCGGGATCCGCTGCTGCTGCAGGTGCTGCCGACCGCCCTCGAGGCGGTCGAAGTTCCGGGTTTCACCCACGATCCGCTGTCGGAAAGCGAGTTCGCGGAAGCCGGCCTCGTGCGCAAGTATCGTGATCGGTCGCTCCTGATCACGACCGGTGCGTGCCCGGTGCATTGCCGGTACTGCTTCCGGCGGTCGTTCCCGTACGCCGACCAGCTCGCCGCACGGAACGACTTCGCGGACGCGCTCGAGCGGCTCGCGCGGGACGGAACCAAGGAGGCGATCCTGTCCGGCGGCGATCCGTTGAGCCTGGGCAACGCACGGCTCGCGTCGCTGCTCGAGCGTCTCGCCGCGCTCCCCGCGCTCCGCCGCGTGCGCGTGCACACGCGATTCCCCATCGTGCTGCCCGACCGCATCGACCGCGGCCTCGTCGCGCTGCTCGAGCGGGCACGGGTCGACGTCGTCATCGTGCTGCATACGAACCATCCACGCGAGATCGACGAGGACGTCGCGGGCGCGCTCCGCGCGCTGCGGGGAGCAGGCGTCACACTGCTCAATCAGTCCGTGCTGCTTCGCGGGATCAACGACGACGCAGATACGCTCGCGGAGCTCTCCGAGCGACTCTTCGAGTGCCGCACCCTGCCGTACTACCTGCACCTGCTCGATCCGGTCGCGGGTGCTGCGCATTTCGACGTCGGCGGGCCGCGCGCCGAGGCGATCTACCGGGAGCTGCTCGCGCGGTTGCCGGGTTATCTCGTGCCGCGGCTCGTGCGGGAGATCCCCGGACAGGCGAGCAAAACGCCGATACGGCTCGGGCTGTGACCTGCGTACGGGTCCGCGCGGACCCGAATGCTAGAATGCCGCCCCGGCCGGCCTAGGCGCCGGTCGTCCGAAACACAGGGAGGCCCGCCGAGCTCATGTCCCCATCCCCGGTTCCGCTGATCGTCGTCACGACCGCACAGGACGAGGTGGAGCTGATCAACAAGACCTTGAGGGACGCGGGACATCCGGCCCATTGCCATTGGGTCCAGCGGCTCGATCAGCTGGTCGAGTCGATCCGGAAGCTCAAGCCGGAGCTCCTCGTGTACTACGCAGACCGGTTCAAGACGCCGGTCGCGGAAATCGCGAAGCTGCGCCAGCAGCCCGAAGGCGCCATTCCGCTTCTCGTGGTCCGCGCGCAGGCCGACGAGGCGGCGATCGCCGACGTGCTCGCGGCCGGTGCCCAGGATCTCGTGTCGATCGGCTGCAGAGCAAGGCTCGCCGCGGTCGCGTCGCGGGAGCTCCGCGCGTTCCGGCTCGAGCGCTCGTTGAATCGCACGCTGCTGTCGGCGACGCAGTACAAGCACCAGTTCAAGACCTTCCTCGCGGGTGCGGTCGACGCGATCGCTTACGTGCAGGAAGGCATCATCGTCGAAGCGAACCAGGCCTGGGCGGAGCTTTTCGGGCTCGGAGTCGACGACGCGGTCAACACACCGCTGATGGATCTTTTCGACGCGGGAAGCCACGCGGCGCTGAAGGGCGCGATCGTTGCGTGCATGAAGGGACAATGGTCCGGCGAGGCGCTCAGCGTCGTCGGCAGACACGGCGACGGATCGTCGTCGAAGCTGTCACTGCTGCTCGAGCAATCGGCGTACGACGGCGAACCCGCGATCAAGTTCAGCGTCCCGCGCGAGACCGCGGATGGCACGGCGCCGGAGGAGCTCGTCGAGGCGACCGTGCACAAAGACCCGATGACGGGCTTCTATCACCGCCGCCGCTTCGTCGAGCTGCTCGCGAAGCGCCTCGAGACGCCGCAGCGGAGCGGCGTGCGCGCGCTCGCGTACGTGCGGCCGGACAGGTTCGGCGAGATCGAAGAAGAGGTCGGTCCACTCGGCAGCGAAGACCTGCTCGTCGCGATCGCGGAGATCCTCCGCGGCACGGTCAACGCGAAGGATCTTTGCGGCCGGTTCGGCGGTAACGTTTTCGCGATCCTGCTCGAGCGCGGGACCCTTCGGGACATCGAGGCCTGGGCGGAGCACGCCGTCGCGCGCATCAGGGAGCATATCTTCGAAGTCGCGAGCCGCACGCTATCCGTGACCTGCACGATCGGCATCGCCGAGGCGGGTCAGATGACCGAGCGGCTCGAGACGCTGATCGCCGACGCCGAGAAAGCGAATCAGCGTGGCCGGCAGCGGGGCGGCAACCAGGTCGTGCTCGAGGAGACGTCGGACGAGAGCACGCGAATTCAACGCTTCGACGAGCTCTGGGTCAGTCAGATCAAGTCCGCGCTCGTCGAGAACCGCTTCAAGCTCGCGCACCTGCCGATCGTGAGCCTGTCCGGCGAACGCAAGACGATGTACGACACGGTCCTCAGGCTGATCGATCAGCAAGGCGACGAAGTTCCGGCGGCGGACTTCATCCCCGCGGCGCGCCGCAACAAGCTGCTGCGCGCGATCGACCGCTGGGTGATTGCGGCTTCCGTAGATTTCTGCCGCCAGCAGAACCCGGACTGCGTGTTCGTGAAACTATCGTACGAGTCGATCCTGGACCAGACACTCGTCGACTGGCTCGTGAAGCTCGTGCAGTCGACGGGACTCTCGCCCGGCCGCCTCTGCTTCGAGGCGAGCGAAGAGGACGTCACGCAATACCTGAAGCAGGCGCGGGCGCTCGCCGAGCAGCTCAAGACACACGGGTTCTCGTTCGCGATCGAGCACTTCGGCATCGGCCGCGACCCGATGCGCGTATTGCAGCAGACGCCTATTCAGTATCTCAAAATCGATGGCTCGCTGATGCAGGGTCTCGCGACGAACTCCGCGCTGCAGGAGAAGGTGCGCGGCTTCATCAAGGCCGCCGAGAAACGCAAGATCGCGACGATCGCCGAGCGCGTCGAGGACGCGAACACGATGGCCGTGCTGTTCCAGCTCGGCGCGGGCTACATGCAGGGCCACTACCTGCAGGAGGCAGAGGTCGTCCTGCAGGAGCACTAGCACGCGACGCCCTGGTACTCCCCTCCCGGCTCTCGCATCGCTTCCGCGGAAACTGCGTTCCGATCGCGCACCTCACCGTCCCCTCCATACCCGCCGCGCGGAATCATCCTCCCGTCGGGCCGTCGGAAGCAAAGCCTTCCGTGCTCGTCGCGCCACATCGTGAACCCGCCTTCGTGCACGAGCACGTGATGGTAGCGACACAGCAACGCCATGTCGTCGAGCGTCGTTTCGCCGCCCTTCGCCCAGTCGACGAGATGATGAGCGTCGACACGACGACGATGGCAGCCCGGGAACGTGCACCCTCGATCGCGCGCCCACAACGCGCGCTTCAGCGCCGTCGGTGCCGTACGCCGTTTGCGGCCGACAGCGAGCGGATTCCCCCGCTCGTCATCGATGATCGTGATCAGACTCGCGTCGCAGCCGAGCCGCTTCACGGTCTCGATCGGCAGATCCGAGCGCCCCGCCTCGCCGCGTAGCGCCGATTCATCGACGTGCACGACGACTTGATAGTGGTCCGACACGGAGGGCCCCCCTGCCTCCTCCGCCCCGCCTGCCAGGTAAGCTCTGGCGATCGCGACCAACGCGTCCGCCTGCTGCGCGAACCACCCGTTGCCGGCCGCGGACGGCGCTTCCGCAGAATCGCAGACACCGGACGCGTCGTCGTTGAGCATGAACTCGTGACCGCTCGCCGCCTCGCCGCGGTGCACCGCCCGCTCGAGCGCCTGCGCGATCACTTCGCCATCGACGAGCGGCACTTCGACCGTGATCCGCATCGTGTCGCGTATCCGATCGCGGCGCAGCCTCAACGAGCGCCGCTCCCATGCTCGACGAGCTTCGCAAACCGAATCGGGGTCCGCGTTGCGCATCTCGCGGCAACGCTCCTCGAGCTGCGCCGAAGTGACCTCGAGCGCATAGGCAAGGAGCTTCTGCTCGTTATGAGGCTGTGCGACCCGAGTCAGCGCCCGGGCCTTCGAGTACGACAAGCGTCCCTCGGCGAACGCGGCGGCGATGCTCGGCAGCCGACGCAGCGCCTGTGCCGTACGGACCTTCTCGCGCGCCGCAGGAGGCGATAGCTGACAGCGTAGCGCGAGCCACTCGGCGCAGTTGCGGCAACCCCACTTCGCCCAGCCCATGCGATCGTCGAACTCGCGCACGAGCACGAGCCACTGATAGGTCCGCGCGTTCATCTGCCGCGCAAGGCTGCAAATCGTGGCGTCGAGCTCGTCGATCGAGCGCTCGTGAGCGGCCGACGACTCGGCAGTGGCTTTCGGCGTCATCGCAAAACTCCTCGGCAGGGATACACGGTACTGTAAATATGCCCATACCTTCTTATCCCGCCAGCCGAGTTTTGCGTCCGTTCCTCGAGTTTCGACTACTCGACCATGATCCGCGTGACCTTCCGCCAGTTCCGCGGCAATGCCGCCCCGCGCCGCCCGCGCTCGCCGACGTAGTGATTCTGGTCGTCCGGCTTCAGCGTCATCACGCGATCGCCGCACTTGATCTTGAGGCTCTGCCCCTCCGCGAACGCTGCGACCGCAACGAGCTCGACCCGCTCCTTAGCCGGCAGGCTAAGGATCTTCACGCCTTTGCCGCGGGGCAACTCCGGCAGCTCCTCGAGCGGGAAGATCAAGAGCCGCCCGTCGCTCGATGCCGCCGCGATCCACTCGGCATCGACGACGACAGGCGCCGCCGGCACGACCGACGCGCCCTGCGGCACCTTGAGCACCGCCTTGCCGGATTTGTTGCGCGAGTAAAGCTCCTCGAGCTTCACGACGAAGCCGTAGCCCGCGGATGACGCGACGACCCACTTGTCCTCCGGCGCTCCGGTCAGCACGGCCCGCCAGCTCGAGCCGTC
Source organism: uncultured Gammaproteobacteria bacterium (assembly GCA_964553875.1). GTDB lineage: Bacteria > Pseudomonadota > Gammaproteobacteria > Steroidobacterales > Rariloculaceae > ZC4RG20. The sequence goes on from CAZKNH010000192.1 coordinate 5,210, forward strand.
CGGCGGATTGAAATACCCGGAGAGCGGCTCGCCCTGCCCGCGCGCCGACGGCAGCTGATGAGCGCTCACGCTATACGCGCGGCCCGTGCTGTCGATGAACACGGCGAGCTGGTTGCTCCGCCCCAGCGCGGACGCGAGGAAACGATCGCCCGAGCGATACGACAGCCCCTCGGGATCCACTTCGTGTCCCTTCGCCGCGCGCGCCCAGCCGCGCTCCGAAAGGATCACGGTCACCGGCTCGCTCGGCACGAGCTCGGCCTCGGACATCGCCTGCGCGGCCGCACGCTCGACGATCTTCGTGCGGCGCGCGTCACCGTGCGCCTCGGCGAGCGCCTCGAGCTCGCTCTTCATCAGCTTCGTGAGCTTCGCCTTCGATTTCAGCGTCGCCTCGAGGTCCGCCTTCTCGTCCGCAAGCTCCTTCTGCTCGCCGCGAATCTTCATCTCCTCGAGTTTCGCGAGGTGGCGCAGCTTGAGCTCGAGGATCGCCTCGGCCTGCACGTCGGTCAGGTTGAAGCGTTTCATCAGCACCGGCTTCGGCTCGTCCTCGGTGCGGATGATCCGGATGACCTCGTCGATGTTGAGGTACGCGATCAGCAGGCCGTCGAGGATGTGCAGGCGGCGCGTCACGCGCTCGAGACGGTGGGTGAGCCGCCGCTTCACCGTCTCCGTTCGGAACGAGAGCCACTCGAGCAGCAGCGACTTCAGGTCGTACACGCGCGGACGGCCGTCGAGGCCGATCACGTTCAGGTTCACGCGGATCGTGCGCTCGAGGTCCGTCGTCGCGAACAGGTGATTCATCAACGCGTCGATGTCGACGTTCTTGCCGCGCGGCGTCAGCACAAGGCGCGTCGGGCTCTCGTGGTCCGACTCGTCGCGCAGGTCCTCCATCATCGGCAGCTTCTTCGCGCGCATCTGCGCCGCGATCTGCTCGAGGACCTTCGCGCCCGACGTCTGAAACGGCAGCTCGCGGATCACGATGTCACCGTTCTCGACCTCGTACTTCGCGCGCAAACGCAGCGTTCCGGTACCCGTCTTGTAGACCTGCACGAGATCCTCACGTGGCGACACCAGCTCGCCGCCCGTTGGGAAGTCCGGCCCCTTGATGTGCCGCATGATCTGCCCGAGCGTCGCATCCGGCTCGTCGAGCAGCAGGATCAGCGCCTTCGCGACCTCGCGCAGGTTGTGCGGCGGGATGTCGGTCGCCATGCCGACCGCGATGCCGCTCGCACCGTTCAGCAG
>CAZKNH010000193.1:0-6439 GCA_964553875.1 uncultured Gammaproteobacteria bacterium
ACCGACCGCCCACGGCCATAATCGATTCGCAGTCTCTTCGACGACAGCGCCGGGCAGTGCGACCGCGAGCCAGAGGTCGACCTTCGAGCGAAACTCGAGCTGCGTCATCGGATCGATTTCCGGTTCGAGCCGAACGTACCCGCTACTTCCGTACCTCGTAACAGAGCGCAACGATACCGTTCTTGTAAGCCTTGACCTCGACGAGGTGCAGCGGGACGCCGCGGCCGAGACCGCCGAAGAACGGAATCCCTTCCCCTATCGCGATCGGCAGGATCGAGTACCGGACCTCGTCCGCCAACCCGCGCCTCAGACATTCTCCGGAGACTGTCCCGCCGCCGACGAACCAGATGCTGCGGAACACGGGCTTGAGCCGCTCGTTCACGAGACGAGCGAGGTCTCCGGAGTAGAACTCGACGGTATCCCTCGATCTCGGCAGGTCGCGGTGAGTCAGCACGAAAGTCGGCTTCTCGCCGTACGCCCAGCCGAGGCCCTTCGCTTCGAAATCGAGCGCCGTTTCGTACGTCCGCGATCCCATCACGTAGCAGTCGATCGTCTCGAGGAACTTAGCGACGTATTCGGGATCCATGTCGGCGCCGTCCTCGAACCAATCGCTCGTCTCCATCCAGTCGACGGTGCCGTCCTTGCGTGCGATGAAGCCGTCGAGGCTCGCGGCCATATGAATCGTTACGCGGAAACCATCGGAGTGCTGCATCGGACTCCACCGCTTTCACGCACGAGCTACCGCCTGCGCTCGCTACTCGGTCTGGCCGGCCTCTTCGGCACGCGGAAAACCGAAAGCCGTGCGTCGCTCTTGCGCCGCCTGCCCTCTGCCCCCGCACGACGAGCCGCATCTAGAGCGGGGGCGCTTCGGGATACTGCGGAACACCATCGGTGATCTCGAACCATACTGCTTTCGAAGCGACGAAAATGTTCGCCTCGGGGCGAATTCCGGGATCCGTATCCAACGTGCCCGCCGGCACGTTGACCATGCCGCGCTCATTGATATAGCGAGGCACATCGCTGCCGCAGCGCGTGCAGAAGGCGACCGTGAATCGCTGCGCCTCGGGCACCTTGTACTCGGCGATCAGCTCCTCGCCTCGCGTGAGCGCGAAATCCTCCGGCCTCACGAAGAGATTCGTCGCGTGCGCGGCGCTTCTTCCCCGGCGGCACCGCGAGCAGTGGCAGTTGTACATCCGCAGCGGCGAGCGAAGCTCGTAAGCGACGCCGCCGCAGAGACAGCTGCCGAGCGTAGCGTCGCCGCGTGGCTCGACCGGCGGACGCTCGACGCCCAAGCCGCCGCCCAGCTCCGGAGGGTACCCTTCGTGCTGCGGCAGCGAATCGGTGATCGTGTACCAGGGCGCCTTCGAGCCGACGAAGATGTGTACCTTCGGCCGTACGCCCGGGTCCCCTTCGAGATTGCCCGCGGGTGCGATCGCGAGGTCCGTTCCAGGCAACGGCATCGGCACGACCGACCCGCATCGCTTGCAGAACGCGCGTTCGCCGCGCTCGGACGCTCGATAACGCCCGACATCACCTTCGCCGGCGAGCCAGCGCAATGCTCCCGCCGGCCCGACCGCCCATGTCGCGAACGACGCGCCGTGGTGCTTGCGGCACATCGAGCAATGACAGTGCACGATCGCGGCGAGCGGCTCGACGAATTCGTATCTCACGCTCCCGCACAGGCAAGCGCCACGCGTCATTGCCGAGCTCCCTTCGGTTTTCGCTTCCGATCTTTCGGAGGAGAGCCGCAGCGTACGCCCAACGCTGATCCGCCGCAAACTGATCCGCCGCGGGAACGTCTCGACGAAGCCGCTTCCTGCGGAGCACCTTAACGTCTTGACGCCGCGGCGCGTTTTCCGCCACGCTGCCGGGCGGCGCAGGGCCGACGCCGCGCCATGTCATGCGCGGCCTCTTCGGCCGCTTAGGGAGAGGATCGTGACGAACAGACGAGAATTCCTGCAGACGGCCGCAGCCGCACTATCGGCCGCACCCATCGCGGGCCGTGCGGCCTTTGCCGACGGCCGCAGAGCAACGTTGGCGTTCGATGCGGTGATCTTCGACGCGCGCCATGCCGAGGCACGCGACTTCGGCTCGCGCGCCGGTCTGCTCGGCGTGCCGCTCCGCGCGATCGAAGGCGACATCACCGACCTTTGGCAGAACGAGCTGTTGCCGCGTTGGCGGAACGCACCCGCGGCGATTGCCGGCCTCACCGAGCGGCCTGCCCTCTTCCTGCTCGAGCGGCTCGCGTGGGAGCACGATCTCAGAGTCGTCTTCGAGGCCGAGCACGCGCCCGACGCGACGCACCGCGTCATCCGCAGCGGCCATCCGCGCCTCGCCGACGCGCTCGCTTTCGCCGGACGAAGCTGGCCAACCGCGCTTGCCGACGCGCTGATCGTCGGCGGCCGCGCGCCGGCACGAGACACGCGTCCGACGGACGCCGGGCTCGCCGCGTACCTCGGCGAGCCGACGAAGCTCTATTCGTGGATCATTGCGCCGCGGACGGCGGTTAGAAAGGAGCTCTAAGATGGCCGTTCTGCCGCCAGGCATCAGCGAGCGAGATTTCGCCGCTGCGCTCGACGAGTTCCGCGACGCGGTCGGCGCCGACTGGGTGTTCTCGTCCGACGAGGACGTCGCCCTCTACCGCGACGCGTATTCGATCTTCTGGGGCGAGCCCGAGGAGCGGCTCGCGTCCGCGGCGGTTGCGCCGTCGACTGTCGAGGAGGTGCAGGCGATCGTCCGCATCGCGAATGCCCGCCGCATCCCGCTCTATCCGATCTCGACCGGCCGCAATCTCGCGTACGGCGGCTCGGCACCCGTGCTGTCGGGCAGCGTCGTGCTCGACTTGAAGCGGATGAATCGTGTGATCGAGGTGAACGAGCGCAACGCGTACGCGCTCGTTGAGCCCGGCGTGAGCTATTTCGATCTCTACAACCATATCGAGGAGCGCGGGCTCGACCTCTGGATCGATCCGCCCGATCCCGGCTGGGGCAGCGTGATCGGCAACGCGCTCGACGGCGGCGGCGGCTGGACGGCCTATCCGTTCCGGGACCACTTCGGCGCGCACTGCGGCATGGAAGTCGTGCTCGCCGACGGCGAGATCGTCCGCACCGGCATGGGTGCCGTGCCGAACTCGAAGACGTGGCAGCAGAACAAGTGGGGCTACGGCCCGTGGGTGGACGGGCTATTCCGTCAGGGCAACATGGGCATCGTCACGAAGATGGGCTTCTGGCTGATGCCGCGCCCGGAGGCCTACATCTCGGCGACCGTTCAGGTGTTCAACGACCGGGACATCATCCCGTTGATGGATACGTTGAACTTGCTCGAGAACCAGCACGTCGTCAACGGATCGACGCAGCTCGGTGGGGGCGGCGGCTTCGCCACCGGCGCCGGCGGCGGTCCCGCATGGACGCTGCAAGTGCCGATCTACGGGCCCGAGAAGGTCATTCGCGCGCAGCTCGACTACGCGCGCGAGAAGTTCTCCGCGATCGAGGGCTCCCGCTTCATCGAAGGCGATCTGATCCGCACGCCGTTGTCGCCCGAGGACCGCGCGCGGGTTCGCCTCGTGAACTTCGGCATCCCGAACCTGTCGACGTTCTCGATGCTCGGGCGGAGCCCGATGCAGCCGAACCCGCCGGGCGGGCACATCGGCTTCTCGCCGATCATCCCGCGCGACGGCGAGGAGCTTTTGAAGTTCCGCGAGTTCTATCGAACGAACCTCGCGGAGGTCACACGCGGCGAGAACCTCGGTATCGTGGGTCCCGTCTTCATGACGAACTGGGAGCGCTCGCTCGTGGCGCTGATCATGTTCCCCGTGTTCAAGGACGCCGAGCAGAACCGCAAGATCCGCGCGGCGTTCGAGCGCTGGGTCGAGCTCGCCGCCGAGCACGGCTGGGCCGAGTATCGCGCGCCGACCGTGTTCCAGGACATCATCTCGGACACGTATTCGTACAACAATCACGCGCTGCGCAGACTGCGGGAGAAGATCAAGGACGCGGTCGACCCGAACGGCATCCTCGCCGCAGGCCGCTACGGCGTGTGGCCGAAGCATCTCAGGAGGGAGGCTTGAGCATGTCGCGCCGTTCGACTTTCGCGGTATATGCGTCGCGTCTGTCCGTGCTCGCGACGCTCGGCTTCGCCGCGTGCGCCGCATCCGCGGAGGATTCGCCTGACCTCGAGCGCGGCAAGGCGGTGTACGAGCACTGGTGTGCGCCGTGTCACGCGGCGGGTCCAGGCCATCCGGGCACGCAGTCCCTGCAGCTCAAGTACAACGGCAGCCTGCCCGCCGTTCTCGTCGAGCGCACGGATCTGTCGGCAGAGGCGATCAAGACGTTCGTGCGTCAGGGCATCCTGATGATGGCGCCGTTCCGCAAAACCGAGATCACGGACTCAGAGCTCGACGCGCTCGCCGCGTACCTCACGCAGAGGTAGCCGGAAAATGGGGTCAGAGCCCTTTTTCGAACGAAAGGGCCTGACCCCGGGTTTTCGGACACCCTCTTCCCGAAACGGCCGAAGCGCGGCCGCCCGATCGGCGGCCGCCTCCGAGAATCGCTCGGGCAAGTGCTCGATCAGAGCCTTGCTTCGAGGATCAGGTTGAACGGCGTCGCCTTCGCGCGGCGGAAGCGATTGAAGCCGCTCCCCTGCGCGATCCTCGCAAGCCTCGCCTCGCCGGCCTGAGCGCCGAGCACGTAGTCGCCGCGCTCCGAGATCGCGTGCGCGCAGCAAAGCGTCGTCGATACGGCATAGTAGAGCCGGCCGATCGGGTTCACGTTGTCCTCGACGTGGTCGTTCGCGAACGGCTCGACGAGCATGACGGTGCCGTCGTCGGCGAGCGACCGCGCCGCATGTTCGAGCGCACGATCCGGATGCCGGACGAGGCTTCCGACACGAGGCGAAACGCTCGAGCCTGAGCGTGACGGCGACCGGGCGTCGGACGGCCGCACTGCGGGCCGGCCGCACGCCGGCGCGCGTCAGAAGCGCAGCATGCGCCGGACGATGCCGTCGTCCTTGAACGCGTGGTAGACGGCGCCGCCGATGTGGACGGCGACGACCGCAAGGAGCGCCCAGCACGTCCACAGGTGAATGTCCGAGAAGAAGATGTTGAGATCCTCGTCCTCGTAGCCCCAGTTCGGCAGATCGATCGTCCACCACAGCGTCGTGCCCCAGCCGCTGAACGACGACGAGAGGTAGCCGCTGATGCACGTCGCGAGGATCAGCACATAGAGCGCGACGTGATCGATCGTCGCGACGCGCTTCATCCACGACGAGAGCGGCAGCTCCGGCGGCCGATGCCTCAGGCGCACATAGAGGAGGATACCGAGCAGCACGACGAGCGTGATGCCGACGTTCTTGTGGAGCTGGAACGGAAACTCGCGAAACCTGAACACGGCGGACGGCAGCGGCAGCGCGAGCATCCACCAGCTCGAAGCGAAAAGGAAAAAGATCGACACGGCGATCAGCCAGTGCATCACGACGGCGGTCCTGCGGTAGCCGCCGTTTCCGTTCGTGGTTCCGTTCCGGTCGGTCATCGTCCGGCTCCTTCGGTGCCTTTCGTCAGGCCGGAGCGCCAAGGGAAGCCCTGCCCGCCGCGGCACCGATCGTCATCATGAAGTGCAGGGAAAACCAGAGAAGCGCATTCCACAGATAGACTTCGCGCAGGATCGGCCCCGTGTTCAACGCGGCGACGAAACCCGCAGCATCGATCAACGCCAGCGCGCCGAACACGACGACGGAAGCAGCAGGCGCCCAGCTTCGCCGATCGACGAGCGCGACCCCGACGCCGATCGAGACGAACGCGAGCAGCGTGCCGATCGCGGCGAGCCTCGACTGAAAACCCAGGAACCACTCCGGCGCCGAAACGATGTAGCGTCGCACGTTCTCGACGAGCTGCTCGCATTCGCCGAGGCTCAGCCCCTCCTCGATGAGCTCGTCCTCGGGGCATTCGGCGGCCGGCAGAATCCCGCCTTCGGGCGTCGCGTACGCGAGCACACGCTGCTTCGTCCACTCCGTGCCGTGCGCCGCGGCGAGCAGCACGCCGAGCACAACGGCGACGGTTCCGAGCCAGCTCTGCCACGCGGGACTCACGCTCGCCGGCCGTGACATCGTCACTCCGCGCTCGGTGCGCCGATGCCAGTCGACGTGACATCGAGGCTCGAGCCGTCGGGCAGCTTGACGGAGGCGCCGCTCGCCCGAAGCGCACCGTCTTTCGACCGATATCCCAGCACCGTCACCTGCGTGCCGGGCGGCAGCGAGTTACGGTTCCAGCCACGGCGAATCAAGGCGTTCGGCGCGCCGCCCTCGATCGCCCACTCCTGCACCTCGCCGGTCTCGGTCGCGACGCGGAGATAGATCCACGAATGCGGGTTCGTGAACTCCATACGGATCACTTCCCCGCTCAGCTGGATCGGCTGATTGATGTCGAACTCGGCCGCGAACGAGTGGT
>CAZKNH010000194.1:0-6171 GCA_964553875.1 uncultured Gammaproteobacteria bacterium
GATCCTGCAGCTCGCACTCGCCGCCCTGGTCGCAGATCGGGCAGTCGAGCGGATGGTTGATCAGCAGGAACTCCATCGTCGCCTTCTGCGCCTCGATCGCGCGCTTCGACCGCGTGTAGACCTTCATGCCGTCCGCGACTGGCGTCGCGCACGCGGGCAGCGGCTTCGGCGCCTTCTCGACGTCGACGAGGCACATCCGGCAGTTTGCGGCGACGCTGAGCTTCGTGTGGTAACAGAACCGCGGAATGTAGATCCCGGCGCGATCCGTCACCTCGATCAGCATCTCGCCTTTGCGCGCCTCGAGAGGCACGCCGTTCACTTCGACTGTGATCTTGTCGTCGCTCATGTTTCGCTCGCCGCAGCCCTTACGCTGCGACGCCCAGGTTCTCGACGATGCTGCGCCCGCGGTGATCGATCATGTACTCGAACTCGTGGCGGAAATGCTTCAGAAAGCTCTGCACCGGCCACGCCGCCGCGTCGCCGAGCGCGCAGATCGTATGCCCCTCGATCTTGTTCGCGACGCTGACGAGCGTGTCGAGGTCGGCGCGCGTCCCCTTGCCTTCGATGATTCGCGTCAGCATGCGATAGAGCCACCCCGTGCCTTCGCGGCACGGCGTGCACTGGCCGCACGATTCGGCCATATAGAACCGCGAGATCCTGCGGAGCAGCCGCACCATGCAGGTGGTCTCGTCGATCACGATCGTCGCACCGGTGCCGAGGCCGCTGCCGGCTGCGCGAATCGTGTCGAAATCCATCGTCAGCTTCATCATCGTCTCGGCCGGCACGACCGGGACCGACGAGCCGCCCGGGATCACGGCTTTGAGCTTCCTGCCGCCGCGCACTCCGCCCGCGATCTCGAGGAGCTCCGGAAACGGAATCCCGAGCGGGAGCTCGTAGTTGCCGGGCTTCTCGACGTGGCCCGAGACCGAGAAGATCGCCGTGCCGCCCGAGCCCTTGACGCCGAGGTCCGCGAACCATTGCGCGCCCTTGCGGATGATCGTCGGAATCGACGCGAGACTCTGCGTGTTGTTGATCGTCGTCGGACGGCCGTAGAGGCCGTACTGCGCCGGGAACGGCGGCTTGAAGCGCGGCCGGCCCTGCTTACCCTCGAGCGACTCGAGCAGTGCCGTCTCCTCGCCGCAGATGTACGCACCGGCGCCGATGAATGCGTAGAGGTCGAAGTCGATACCCGACCCCTTGATGTTCTTGCCGAGCCAGCCGGCCTCGTACGCCTCCTTGATCGCGTGCTCGAAGCGCGGGAACGGCTCGGCCATGAACTCGCCGCGGATGTAGTTGTAGCCGACGGTCGCGCCGATCGCGTAGCCTGCGATCGCCATGCCCTCGATCAGCGCGTGCGGGTTGTAGCGCAGAATGTCGCGGTCATGGCACGTGCCGGGTTCGCTCTCGTCGGAGTTGCAGACGAGGTACTTCTGCCCGGGCGCGTTCGCCGGCATGAACGAGAGCTTGAGGCCGGTCGGGAAGCCCGCGCCGCCTCGGCCGCGGAGACCCGACGCCTTGATCTCCTCGATGATCTTCGCGCGGTCGAGCTCGCCGTTCAGCACTCGCTGCCACGCCTCGTAGCCGCCGACCTTGTAGTAGTTCTCGAGCGACCACGGTTCCTTGTCGAACTTGAGCGTCGCAAAGCAGACGAGGTTCTGTTCCCTCACGGCCTACTCCCTGCCTTCCGGAGGAAAAACGGTGTCAGACACCTTTTTCGACCGGACACGGCCACGAAATCGGCGGTGTCGCTCGAAAAAGGTGTCTGACACCATTTTTCCGGACACCATTTTTCCCTCTCACTCCAGCGAATCGAGAATCTCATCGACCTTCTCCGGCGTGAGGTTCTCGTAATAGACGTGGTCCACCATCATCATCGGCGCGCCCACGCACGCGGCGAGGCATTCTTCCTCGCACTTGAGGTAAATCCGCCCGTCCGGCGTGCTCTCGCCGGTCTTGATGCCGAGCTTCTTCTCGACGTGGGCGACGATCTCCTCAGCGCCGCGCAGCATGCACGAGATGTTCGTGCAGATCGAGACGTGATGCCGGCCGACCGGCTTCGTCTCGAACATCGAGTAGAACGACGCGACCTCGTAGACCTGGACCGGCGGCAGGTTCAAGTACTCGGCGACGGCGTCCATCAGCGGCTGCGTGAGGTAGCCGTTGTTCTCGTGCTGCACGGCGTGCAATGCCGCGATCACGGCGGAGCGCTGCCGCCCCGGCGGGAACTTCGCGACCCACCGGTCGATTTCCTGCCGCACGTGCTCGGAGAGCACTGCCTTGCCCGGCTGGGCCTCTGCGATGTTGCCGTCGCTCATCGGTCGATCTCTCCGAACACGATGTCTTGCGTCCCAATCACGGCGACGACGTCGGCCAGCATGTGTCCCTGCACCATCTCGTTCATCGCGGCAAGGTGCGGGAAGCCCGGCGCACGCACCTTCACGCGATACGGCTTGTTCGCGCCGTCCGAGATCAGGTAGACGCCGAACTCACCCTTCGGCGCCTCGACCGCGGCATACACCTCGCCCTCCGGCACGGTGTAACCCTCCGTGAACAGCTTGAAGTGATGGATCAACGACTCCATGTCGTCCTTCATCTCGATCCGGCGCGGCGGCGCGATCTTGTGGTCGTCGATCATGACCGGGCCCGGATTCTTCTTGAGCCACTCGACGCACTGCTTGATGATGCGCGTCGACTGGCGCAGCTCCTCGACACGGACGAGGTAGCGATCGTAGCAGTCGCCGTTCTTGCCGACGGGAATGTCGAAATCGAGCTGATCGTAGACTTCGTATGGCTGGTGCTTGCGCAGATCCCATACGATGCCCGAGCCCCGCAGCATCGGGCCCGAGAAGCCGAGCTGCATCGCGCGCTCTGGCGATACGACGCCGATATTGACCGTGCGCTGCTTCCAGATGCGGTTATCCGTCAGAAGCGTCTCGTACTCGTCGATGCGGGCCGGAAAGCGGTTCACGAAGTCTTCGATGAAGTCGAGGAGCGAGCCGCTGCGCGCCTCGTTCATCTCCTTGAGCTCCTTCGCGGAGCGATACGGCGACGGCTCGTACTGCGGCATCTTGTCGGGCAGGTCGCGATAGACGCCGCCCGGCCGGTAGTACGTCGCGTGCATGCGCGTGCCCGAGACCGCCTCGTAGCAGTCCATCAGGTCCTCGCGCTCGCGGAAGCAGTACAGGAACACCGTCATCGCGCCGATGTCCATGCCGTGCGCGCCGAGCCACATCAAGTGATTCAGGATCCGCGTGATCTCGTCGAACATCACGCGGATGTATTGCGCGCGAATCGGCGGCTTGATGCCGAGGAGCTTCTCGATCGCGAGCACGTAACCGTGCTCGTTGCACATCATGGATACGTAGTCGAGGCGATCCATGTAGCCGATCGATTGGTTGTACGGCTTCGTCTCGGCGAGCTTTTCGGTCGCGCGATGCAGCAGACCCACGTGCGGGTCGGCCTTGTGGATGACCTCGCCCTCCATCTCGAGAACGAGACGGAGCACGCCATGGGCGGCCGGATGCTGCGGACCGAAGTTGACCGTAAAGCTTTCGATCTCAGGCATTGCTCGAATCCTTGAGCTCGGGCTCGTAACGGTGATCCTTGCGGATCACCTTCGGCACGAGCGTGCGCGGCTCGATGCCGACCGGCTCGTAGACGACGCGTTCCTTCTCCGGGTCGTACCGCATCTCCACGTGGCCGATCATCGGGAAATCCTTGCGGAACGGATGGCCGATGAAACCGTAGTCCGTCAGGATACGGCGGAGGTCCGGATGGCCCCGGAACAGAATCCCGTAAAGATCGAACGCCTCGCGCTCGTACCAGTCAGCGGAGCTCCAGATACCCGTGACCGAGTCGAGCAGCGGCTCGCTGTCGTTCGGGCAGAACGCGCGAAGGCGGAGCCGAAAATTGTGCGTGATCGACATCAGCTGATAGACGACCGCGAAGCGGCGTTTCGGCCGGTAGAGCGTCGAATCGCGATCGTCCTGCTCGAGCGGGATCACGTCGTAGCCGCGGAAGACGCCGCGACTGAAGCCGGTCCCCGTCGCGCTCTCCGTCTGCCATTCGTCGCGGCCGTAGACGAGGTAGTCGACGCCCGCGAGGTCCATCAGCATCTCGAAGCGGAAGGCCGCGTCGTCCCGCAAAGTGCGGCACACGTCGAGCAGCGCGGCGGCGTCGACCTCGTACGCGAGCTGACCGGCGTTCAGCGCGGCCGGGAGGCGCTCGACTCGTCCGGCGAAGCGCGCGTCGATCGCATCGGCAAGCGCGGCGAGTCTTGGCGAAAGCTGTTCAGTGCGCATGTCGTCTCGTCACAGTGTTCCGTTCGCGCGGCCGAGCCGGCCGAGCGCTCTCCGGCGCCCCGCCCCGTCGACGCCGTCAGCGGGCGATGGTGTGGGTACGCCGAATCTTGTTTTGCAGCTGGATAATGCCGAACAGCAGCGCTTCTGCCGTCGGCGGACAGCCGGGCACATAAACGTCGACGGGGACGATCCGGTCGCAGCCCCGCACGACCGAATACGAGTAGTGGTAATAGCCGCCGCCGTTCGCACAGGAGCCCATAGAGATGACCCAGCGGGGCTCCGGCATCTGGTCGTAGACCTTACGCAGCGCCGGCGCCATCTTGTTGACGAGCGTGCCGGCCACGATCATCACGTCCGACTGCCGCGGGCTCGGCCGGAAGATGACGCCGAAACGGTCGAGGTCGTAACGCGATGCGCCGGCGTGCATCATCTCGACGGCGCAGCACGCGAGACCGAACGTCATCGGCCACAAGGAGCCCGTGCGTGCCCAGTTCACGAGCGCGTCGATTTTCGTGACGACGAAGCCGCGCTTCATGACCTCCGGCACGTCGAACGGCAACTCCCTGTCGAGAGCCGTCCTGGCCGCATCGGCGCTCAATCCCATTCCAGCGCTCCCTTTTTCCATTCGTAAATGAAGCCGACGACGAGCAGAGCGAGAAACACACCCATCGCGGCCAGACCGAACACGCCGATCGCGTCGAGCGAGACGGCCCACGGGAAAAGAAACGCGATCTCGAGATCGAAAATGATGAAGAGGATCGCGACGAGGTAGTAACGGACGTCGAAGCGGCTGCGAGTGTCCTCGAAGGCCTCGAAACCGCACTCGTACGCCGACAGTTTCTCGGCATCCTTGCGGCCGCGGCCGAACACGAATCCGAGGGAGAGCAGCACCACGCCGAGCGCGCCGGCCACGCCCACGAAAATCAGGACCGGCAGGTAGTTTGCAAGCATACCTTACGTGTTCGCGTACCGTCGCCGTCGCCGCGGACGGCAACAAAAAAATCGGCCGGTGGAGAATCGGCCGCTGCGGAATCGATCGGCGCCGGCCGATCGGCCGGCGCGAATTGTATCAACTCGCCGTTGGCGAGTCTCGTAATAGGTGGTGCGGATGGTCGGACTCGAACCGACACGGCTTGCGCCACTGCCCCCTCAAGACAGCGTGTCTACCAATTCCACCACATCCGCGAAAAATCACTCGTCGCCTTCGTCTGCAACGGGAGGCGCCGATCCGCCCTCGGGCGTCTCCGCGGCCGGCGCCTCGGCGGCCGGCGCCTCGGCGGCGGGCTCCTCCGCGACGTCCGGCACCTCCGGCACGTCCTCCGTGCTTGGCGCGGGCGTATTGTCAGGGAGCGCGGGCGGAGAATCCAGATCCCTCTGCGTCGCCGGCGCTGGGGCCCGCTGGCTCTGACGCGGCAGCGTGCGCTCGAGCACGCTCTCCGGAGCCGTCTGCTCGTTCGCGAAGAACGCGAGCGCGAGGCTCGTGATGAAGAACGTCGTTGCGAGCACGGCGGTCGTTCTCGACAGGAAGCTCGCAGAGCCGCGTGCGCCGAAGACGGTGCCGGATGCCCCTGCTCCGAACCCGGTGCCTGCTTCTGCGCCCTTTCCGCGCTGCAGCAGGACGAGCCCCACGATCATCAGGCACGTGAGCACGTGGAGCAGCAGAATGATCGATTGCAGCATTGGCTCGTTCCGCCCGCCCCCTCACTTCGAGGAGGCAGCGCCGAAGATGGTCAAAAACTCGGATGCATCCAGTGACGCGCCGCCGACGAGGCCGCCGTCGATGTCTTCCCTGGCGAACAGCTCGGCCGCGTTCGCGCCTTTGACGCTGCCGCCGTACAGGATGATCAGGCCGGCGGCAATTGTAGCATCT
>CAZKNH010000195.1:0-6115 GCA_964553875.1 uncultured Gammaproteobacteria bacterium
GTCGAAAGACACCCTGGCTCCCGAAAGCTATGGCGGTCGCCCCGCCCCTCGATCCGTTCCCCGAGGTCGTCGGCATCACCGTGCACCTGACGTTCGCCGAGCGCGCGTATGAATTGGCGCGCTGGTACCGCCGATGGGGCGCAAAGGTCGTGCTGGGCGGCCTGCACGTGCTCACCGCGCCCGAAGAAGCCGCGCCGCACGCCGACGCGCTCGCGATCGGCGAAGGCGTCGAGGTCTGGCCGCAGATCCTCGCGGACGTCGAGGCCGGGAAGCTCGAGCCGGTGTACCGCGGCGCCGCTCGGCATCATCTGGAGCGCCGCGGTCACGATCGACGTCACGGACGATCGGTCCCTGGTCCGCGACATGGCGCTGTCCGGGTGCACGGGCGTCTTCATCGGCTTCGAGTCGCTCGAGTTCGACAACCTCGCCGACGCGCGCAAGCGCACGCCGGTCCCGGAAGACTACGCGCGCCGCGTGCAGATCCTGCACGACCACGGCATTCAGGTAAACGGGAGCTTCGTGCTCGGCTTCGATCACGACGGGCCGGAGGTATTCGAGAAGACCGTCGAGTGGATCGAGGCGAACCGGCTCGAGTGCGCGACGTTCCATATCCTGACGCCGTATCCCGGTACGCCGCTCTTCGCCGAGCTCGAGCGGCAGAGCCGCATCGTGCATCGGGACTGGCGGCTATACGACACGGCGCACGTCGTGTTCGAGCCGAAGCGGATGACCGCCGAGGAGCTCTATGCCGGATACGAGTGGTGCTACCGGCGGCTCTTCTCGCGCCGCTCGATCTGGCGCAGGCGTCCGAAGGACTGGCGGGCCGTGCCCACCTACCTTGCGATGTCGTATCTGTACAAGCGATCGAACCTGATCTGGCACTGGCTGATTCGGTTGCGGCTGACGGCGCTCGTCTGGCGCGCGCTGATCGAGCTGAGCCGCCGCCGGCATCTCCGCTTCAGGCGGAGGCTGGCGGCGGGATCGAGCGGCGAGGCGCCGGCCGGGCACGTCGTCAGCGCGGGCGTCTGAAGCGGGCCGGCGCGCCGGGCGCGGTTGCCCGAAAGGGTCGATGCAAAATCGGGCTCCGGCGAAATCGGGCTCTGACCCCGATTTCCGCGGGCACCTCCTCCCCGTCCGCGAACCCGGTCGCCGGTACCCGCTTCGGCCCTCTTTTTTCTTCAGACGCGTGACGCCGGCCAGCCGACGGCGGCGCGAATCCGATCGCGCGCGGCCTCCGCGTCACGGCGAATGCGCTCGAGATCGACGTCGACGAGCACACCGCCGCGCTTCCGCACGCGCCCCGCGACGAGCACCGTGTCGACGTTGCTCGTGTCCATCGCGAGCACGACCGCGCCGTACGCGTCGTTCAGCGGCAGCACGTTGATCGCGTCGGTCCTGAGCAGGATCACGTCCGCCTGCTTGCCCGGCGTCAACGTGCCGATGCGATCGTCGAGGCGATTTGCAATTGCACCCTGCACGGTCGCGAACTCGACGACGTCGCGCACTCCGAGGAGCGCGGGCGCACCCTCGTCGCCGAGCCGCTGCCGCTCGAGCGCCTGCATTCGCTGCAGCGCAAACACCGTGCGCATCTGCGTGAACATGTCGCCCGCCATCTGCGTCTCGACGTCGACCGACAGGCTGGGACGGATGCCGTGATCGAGCGCCGCCTGCACGGGCGGCACGCCGTGGCTCATCTGCATCTCGATCGGCGCCGCGATTGACACGTGCCCGCCGGTATCGGCGATCCGGCGCCACGCGTCGTCCGGCAGATTGGTGCAGTGAATGTACGTGACGTCCGGTCCCATCACGTCGTCCACGGGGCCGAGCGTGCCCACGACGTGCACGGACACGAACGCGCCGACCTCGCGCGCGAGCGTCCAGTCGGCCGGATTGCTGCCGGCCGCGATCGCGAGCGTCAGCAAGTCGTCCGACGACGAGAAGTGCTCGGCGCGCAGGCGCCGGATGTCTGCGGGCCAGCGGTTGCTCGGCCCCGGTGTTCCGCTGCCGTACGCGTAGACCGCGCGAATGCCTGCCTCGCGCAGCCCGGCGATCGCGGCATCCGTATGCTCCGGGCTGTTGCCGATGTGCGACCAGTCGAGCACCGTCGTCACGCCCGCGTTCAGCGCGCCGAGCGCGCTCACGAGATCGCCGATGTACGCGTCCTCGGGACGAAACACCGAGCGGGCGGCGCCCGTGATGTCGCGCGTGTAGTCGGAAAGAAGCCCGTCCGGCGAGACGTTGCGGAGCGCCCCTTGCCACATGTGGCGGTGCGTATCGACGAAGCCCGGCATCACGATCATCCGCGACGCGTCGATCACCTCGACGTCGTCGCCGGTGATTTCGAGGTTCGGCGCGACGGCGGCGATCGTCGTGCCTTCGATCAGCACGTCCGCGCGGTCGAAGTCGCCGAGCCGCGGATCGAGCGTCAGCACGCAGCCTCCGCGGAGCAGCACGCGCTCGCGCGGAGCCGCCGCGCGCTGCGCGTGCGCGCGGACGCCGAGCCCGGCCGCGAGCACCGCGGCGGCGCCCGATGCGAGCAGCGCGCGTCGCGAGACGTTCGGCCGGACGTGATCACCGACGAGATGTGAATTGACGATCTGCCCGTCGCCGCTCATCGCTTCCCCTCGTTGCGCGCCGGCCGGCGCATGCTCGCATTGTGTCTCGCCCGCGGCGTGCGCGGGAGGACCGCGAACGTCGCACGAGCCCGCATCGTTGCATCGTGTGACGGTCCGATGCGCCGCCGACCTATGCATCGATTCGGGCGACCATGTCCCGTCGCGACGCTTCCTTGCGCTTCCGGACGGGAATGTACGTGCTTGTGCCGCGAGCGAACGCGCGTACACTTGCGCGTCACGCTCGAGCAGGCCGCGTTGCGAAGCGGCCGGCCCGACGAGCATCGGCCGACCGTCCAACCAAGATGCAGCAAACTCTTCCGCAGCTCGATCTCTCCGCGTTCTCGGCGTCGCCGGATGGGCCGGCCGGACGCGAGCTCGTCCGTCGGCTTCGCGACGCATGTCGCGATCCCGGGTTCTTCTACGTGAGCGGGCACGACGTGCCGCCCGAGCTCGACCGCGCGGTGATGCACGTCGCGCGGCGGTTCTTCGCGCTGCCGGAGGACGAGAAGCGCGCGCTCGACATCGCGGCGTCGCCGCATTTTCGGGGCTACACACCGGTCGGCGGCGAGCTGACGAAGGGCAGGCCCGACAGACGCGAGCAGCTCGATGTCGGTGCGGAAGAGCTCGCCGAGGAGACGTCGCCGGGCGACCCGTTGTGGCGGAGGCTACGCGGACCGAACCAGTGGCCCGCCGCCCTGCCCGAAATGCGGCCGATCGTGCTCGCCTGGATGCAGGCGATGGACCGGCTGGGACTCACGCTGCTCCGCGCGATCGCGCTCGGCCTCGGCCAGCCCGGGGATTACTTCGACCGGTACTTCGCGCCGCGCGGCGATCCGCATCTGAAGATCATTCACTACCCGCCGATCAACGACGACGGTGCGGATCAGGGCGTCGGGATGCATCACGACTCGGGGCTCCTGTCGTTCGTGCTGCAGGACGAGGTCGGCGGACTCGAGGTCGAGCACGACGGGCGCATCCTGCACGTGGAGCCGCGGCCCGGCACGTACGTCGTGAACCTCGGCGAGATGATGCAGGCGGCAACCGCAGGCTTCCTGCGTGCGACGCCGCATCGGGTGAGGAGCCCGCGGAACGGCCTGTCCCGGGTGTCGATCGCGTACTTCTTCCACCCGCGGCTCGAGTCGGTGTTCGAGCCGATCCCGCTGCCCGAGGAACTCCGGAGACATGCACGCGGCGGCCAGAACGCCGACCCGAATGATCCGGTCTTCGCGTGCTTCGGCGACAACTACCTGAAGATCAGGCTCCGATCGCACCCCAACGTCGCCGCGCGGCATTACCGATAAAGAACAATGGTGTCCGACAAAATCGTGTCAGACACCTATTTCGCTTCGGTGTCAGACGCCTTTTCCGGGAATCGTGTCAGACGCGCTTCTCCCGGGGAAATTGGGTCAGCCACCTTTTCCCCGGAAGCGCCGTCGTCCACCTTCCCCGTGTCAGCGGAGCAGGCGTCCGACACGATTTTCAGAAGCCGTAGGCGAGCGTCTCCCGGTACTCCTCGAGCTCGACGGCCGCGACCGCCCGCTCCGCGGCGAGCGTCTCGGCCTCGCTGGCGAGCTCGCCGTAACGCTTGCCGAGCTCGGCCGCGCGCGCGACGAGCTCGACGCGCTGCTCGGACGACGTCTCGTCGCTCGCGATCGTCGCGCCGATCTGCGTCAGCTCTCGCTTGATGCCTTCCTGCGCGCGCTGGTTCGCGGCGATTCGCGCGTCGAGGCTGCGAACCGTCGTCTCGAGGTCGAAGAGCCGGCGCCCCGAGTGATACGCGGCGAGAAAATCGGTCTCGAGCTCGATCGGACAGACGCCCTGGTATGTTCCGCCCCGCCGGCCGACGTCGAAGCCGCGGCTCGGCCGGCAGTAGCTCTCCACACCCGCCGCGTGGCCTGCGCGATAAGCCTCGAGATCGGGCGCGACGCCATGCCTCGCGCACTGTTGCCGGTACGTGCCGATCGACGACACGGGACGCCCGGACGCGCCGTCCTCGAACCCGATCGTGCGCCAGTCCGAAACGAGGCACGCCTGCTCGCTCATGCCGGCGCAGCCGGCGAGCACGAAAAGCACCGATAACGAAAGGCCCGTGCGCAGCATGGTCCCGCGATCCGTGAAGAATTCGCGCAAGTATCGGGAAACGGTGGCGGCGCTCCGAGGATCGCGGTCACACTTCCCGGGCAGGAACGCGCCGAAGGCAAGGCGGCGGCCCGTGCCTTTGCCGCGATTTTTCGCGAACATTGCGCATCGGACGGTCACTCCCTGCGGAGGCTTGTCATGCGGCGCAGCACGGAACGAATCCTGACGACCCACGTCGGCAGCCTGCCCGAGCCCCCCGGGCTCGGCAGCGTCGAGAAACGGATGGCCGCGGTCGCGGACGTCGTCCGCAGGCAGCGCGAGATCGGCCTCGACATCATCAACGAAGGCGAATACACGAAAGGCGGCGACTGGCTCTCGTACGCCGACCACCGCTTCGGCGGCTTCACGGAGCGCCCCCGGCGCGACGGCATCCCGCTGATCCTGCAAGGCAAGGACCGCGAGGAGTTCGCGGAGTTCTACCGTTACGCGACCGAGCGAAGCACGCTCTTCTACGCTCCGGGCGAGCAGATCAAGCCGAGGCGGCCGAACTGGGTCTGCACGGGCCCGATCACGTACGAAGCTCACGACGCGCTCGAGCGCGAGATCGAAGCGTTGAAGACGCACGGCGGCGACGGGGAGCTTTTTCTCACGGCGACCGCACCCGCGAGCCTCGAGGTCTACCGCCAGAACGAGTACTACAAGAGCGACGAGGAGTACGTCTACGCGCTCGCCGAGGCATTACGGGTCGAGTACGAGGCGATCGCGAACGCGGGCCTGATCCTGCAGATCGACGACGCCTGGCTGCCCGCGCTGTGGGACCGGATCGGCATCGAGATGGGGCTCGACGCGTTCCGCAAGCGATGCATCGTTCGGGTCGAAGCGCTGAACCATGCGCTGCGCAACATCCCCGAGGAGCAGATCCGCTATCACCTCTGCTGGGGGAGCTGGCACGGCCCGCACGCGTACGACCTCGAGCTGATTCACCTCGTCGACATCATGCTGCGGGTGAAGGCGCAGGCCTACCTGATCGAGGCCGCGAATGCCCGTCACGAGCACGAGTACGTCGTCTGGGACGACGTGAAGCTGCCCGAGGGGAAGATTCTGATCCCGGGCGTCGTCTCGCACGCGACGGACGTCGTCGAGCACCCCGAGCTGGTCGCGCAGCGCATCCGCCGCTTCGCGAAGCGGGTCGGACGCGAGAACGTGATCGCCGGGGCGGACTGCGGCTTCGGCGGCCGCTGCCATCCGCAGATCGCGTGGGCAAAGCTGCGTGCGCTGACCGAGGGCGCCGCGCTGGTCAAGTGAGCCGCGTCACTCGAGCGGCGCCATCTCGCGCACCTGATCCTCGAGCCTGAAAATCTTGAGGAGCACGGCGACGCGCATCCACATGCCGTTGCGCTCCTGCCGCCAGTACATCGCGC
>CAZKNH010000196.1:0-6115 GCA_964553875.1 uncultured Gammaproteobacteria bacterium
GCAACATCGCTTGCATGGTCAACGGCGCCGGGCTCGCGATGGCGACGATGGACCTCATCAAGCTCCACGGCGGCGAGCCCGCGAACTTCCTCGACGTCGGCGGCGGCGCGACGGCCGATCGCGTCAAGGAGGCGTTCAACATCATCCTGACGAACGAGAAGGTGAAGGCGATCCTCGTCAACATCTTCGGCGGGATCGTCCGCTGCGACCTGATCGCGGAAGGCGTGATCGCGGCGGTGAAGGAGGCGGAAGTCAAAGTGCCGGTCGTCGTGCGGCTCGAGGGCACGAACGTCGAGAAGGGCAAGCAGATGCTTAAGGAGAGCGGGCTGTCGATCGTGCCTGCCGAGGACTTGAAAGACGCGGCGTCGAAGGTCGTCGCGCTCGCGGGAGGTGCGGCATGAGCATCCTCGTCGGCAAGGACACGAAGGTCATCACGCAGGGGCTGACGGGGCGGCAAGGCACGTTCCATACGCAGCAGTGCCTCGAGTACGGCACGAAGGTCGTCGCGGGCGTGACCCCGGGCCGCGGCGGCACGGAGCACCTGGGGCTTCCGGTCTACGACACGGTCGCCGAAGCGAAGCGCGAGACCGGTGCGACGGCGAGCATGATTTACGTGCCGGCGCCGTTCGCGGCGGACGCGATCCTCGAGGCGGCGGACGCCGGCATCGAGCTGATCGTCTGCATCACCGAGGGCGTGCCGGTGCTCGACATGGTCCGCGTGAAGGCGGTGCTCAAGGATTATCCGAACTGCCGGCTGATCGGCCCGAACTGCCCCGGCATCATCACGCCGGGCGAATGCAAGATCGGCATCATGCCGGGCGCGATCCACAAGCCGGGCTCGATCGGCATCGTGTCGCGGTCCGGCACGTTGACGTACGAGGCGGTCGGGCAGACGACCGCGCGGGGGCTCGGGCAAACGACGTGCGTCGGCATCGGCGGCGATCCGGTCCGCGGCATGAACTTCATCGACTGCCTCGAGCTCTTCGAGAAGGATCCTGCGACGCGGGGCATCGTGATGATCGGCGAGATCGGCGGCACGGACGAGGAGGCCGCGGCGGAGTACATCGCGGCGCACGTGACGAAGCCCGTCGTCGCGTATATCGCCGGCGTCACGGCGCCCCCGGGCAAGCGCATGGGCCACGCGGGCGCGATCATCTCGGGCGGCAAAGGCACGGCGACCGAGAAGTACGCTGCGCTCGAGAAGGCCGGCGTCACGACGGTGCGCTCGCTCGCCGATCTCGGGCAGGCGATGGCCGAGGCGCTCGCGTAGCGGAAAATGTGTCAGACACGAAAAAAGGTGTCTGACACCATTTTTCCGCTCCACGGCCTCGGGTTCGGAGATCGCTCGATCGAAAAATGGTGTCTGACACCTTTTTCGTGTCTGACCCCTTCTCTCCATGAAAATCGCGCTCGCGCAGCTCAACACCCGCGTCGGCGGCATCGACGAGAACACGCGTAAGGTGCTCGAGGCCGCGGCGCACGCGCGCGATGCGCTCGGCTGCGAACTCGTCGCGTTCCCGGAGCTCACGCTGTCGGGCTATCCGCCCGAGGATCTGCTGCTGCACCGGGGCCTGCGAAAACGCGTCGAAGCGGCGTTCGAGCGCGTGCGGACGAGCGTCTCGGGCATCGCGCTGTATCTCGGTTACCCCGAGTATCAGGGCGAGGTCATCTACAACTCGGGCGCGCTCCTCTCGGACGGCAACGTCGTCGCGAAGCACCGCAAGCGCGTGCTGCCGAACTACGGCGTCTTCGACGAGAAGCGGTACTTCCAGCCCGGCATGAAGACGACCGTCGTGACGGTCGGCGGTGTGCGCTTCGGGCTCATCATCTGCGAGGACGCGTGGGACCCGGAGCCGAGCCGCGCGGCCGCGGAGGCGGGCGCAGAGGTCCTGCTCGTGATGAACGGCTCTCCGTACCATGCGCAGCAGCCGAAGGTTCGAGAGGAGGTGCTCGCGCGGCGCGTGCGCGAGAACGGCATTCCGCTCGTCTATGTGAACCTCGTCGGCGGCCAGGACGAGCTCGTCTTTGACGGCGGCTCGCTTGCGCTCGATGCGGACGGCCGCGTCGTGTTTCGCGCGCCGCTCTTCGAGGAAGGAATCTTCACGGTCGAGGTCGACGTCGACGGCGACCGACCGAGGATCGTCCCCGGGACGGTCGCGCCGGAGCTCGCCCGCGAAGAAAGCGTCTACCGCGCGCTCGTGCTTGGCACACGCGACTACGTCGAGAAGAACGGCTTTAAGGGCGTCGTGCTGGGGCTCTCGGGCGGCGTCGATTCCGCGCTGGTCCTGACGATCGCGGTCGACGCGCTCGGCGCGGACCGCGTGCATGCGGTCATGATGCCGTCGCGCTATACGTCGCAGATGAGTCTCGACGACGCGGCCGCGCAGGCCCGGATGCTCGGCGTGCGCTACGACGTGATGTCGATCGAGCCGATGTTCGAGACGACGCTCGCGACGCTCGCGCCTGTGATCGGCAACCTCCCGCCCGATACGACGGAGGAGAACATCCAGTCGCGCTGTCGCGGCCTGCTGCTGATGGCGCTGTCGAACAAGCTGGGCGAGATGCTGCTCTCGACCGGCAACAAGAGCGAGATGGCCGTGGGCTATGCAACGCTCTACGGCGACATGGCGGGCGGCTTCGCGCCGCTCAAGGATTGCAGCAAGTCGCTCGTGTACCGTCTCGCGCGCTTCCGTAACGGGCTGTCGCCCGCGATCCCCGAGCGCACGATCGAGCGTGCGCCGAGCGCGGAGCTTCGCGCGAACCAGAAAGACACGGATTCGCTGCCGCCTTACGACGTGCTCGACCCGATCCTCGAGGCATTCATCGAGAAGGACTACTCCGTCGAGCAGATCACGGAGCTCGGCTTCGAGCGCGAGACGGTCGTGCGTGTCCTGCAGATGGTGAAGCGCGCGGAGTACAAGCGGCGGCAGGCGCCGCCGGGCGTGCGTGTCAGCAGCCGCGCGTTCGGGCGCGACTGGCGCTACCCGATCACGTCCGCGTACTGAAAATTGGGGTCAGACCCCTTTTCCCTTCCCGAAAATTGGGGTCAGACCCCTTTTTCCTTTCGGCGTCGGTGCCGATTCTGTCCGCCGCCGGGAAGGAAAAAGGGGTCTGACCCCAATTTTCGGGAAGGAAAAAGGGTCTGACCCCGATTTTCGTGCTGACACATCAGTCGAGGCTGAACGCCTCCGACGGATCCCCGAAGCTCCGCTCGAGCACGCGCTCGGCGTCGGCGGCGAGGTCGTGCATGCCGAGCCGCCGATAGGCTTCGATCATGATCTTCAAGCTCTCCTCGAGCTCGGGCGCGCCGGGATAGGTCTCGAGCGCGTACTTCGCGCGGTTGATCGCCGCGACGTACGCCTCGCGCTGTAGCCAGTAGCGCGCAACGTGGTTCTCGTACCTCGCAAGGCGGTTGCGCAGGAAGACCATGCGTTGATACGCGTCCTCCGCGTACTCGCTGTCCGGAAAGCGGCGCAAGAGCTCCTGGAACATCTGGAACGCGCGCTCGGAATCCTTCGGCGGCCGCGCCGTCGTGTCGACCCTGAACAGGCGCTCGAGGATGTTCGGCCCTTCGTCGAAATAGATCAGGCCGCGCATATAGAGCGTGTAATCGACACGCGGATGCGTCGGATTCTCGCGCTCGAACTCCTCCGCCGCGGCGATCGCCTCCTCGCGAAGGCCGGCCTTATAATAGGCGTAAATGATGTCGAGCTGCGCCTGCCGGGTGTAGTTGCTGAACGGGTAACTCGCCTCGAGCTGCTGAAAGTACGCGACGGCACCTTGATAGTTGCCGCCCTGCAGCATGTCCTGGCCGCGCTGGTACAGCAGCTCCGGTCCCGCATTCTGCACGACGTCGCCGCGTCCGCAGGCCGCGAGTGCCGCCGTCGCAAGCGCGAGCAGGACGATTGTCTTCATCGGACGCATGGGGCTTACCAATGGTTGTACACCGCGCTTCGAGGCCCACGTCGGGAACGGCGGATTGTACCGTTTGACGAGCCTCCGTGGCCGAAAGTTTCGGGAGCCGGGCTGACGTGGAGCGCGAGGCCGTCCGTCGCCGCGTCGTGGTCCCGCCGGAGCTGGCCGGCCGCAGGCTCGATCAGGCCGCTGCCGCGCTCCTGCCCGAATACTCCCGAAGCCGGCTGAAGGCGTGGATCGACTCCGGCGAGATTACGCTCGCCGGCGAGCGGGCGGAGCCGAAGCGCAAGGTCCGCGAAGGCGAGGAAATCCTGCTCGACGCGGAGCTCGAGCCCGCGGTGCCGCTCGAGTCGGAGCCGATCCCGGTCACCGTCCGTTACGCCGACGACGCGCTCCTGATCGTCGACAAGCCCGCGGGTCTCGTCGTGCATCCCGGCGCCGGGAATCCGTCCGGGACGCTGCAGAACGCGTTGCTGCACCTCGATCCTTCGCTCGCCGCGCTGCCGCGCGCCGGGCTGATCCACCGGCTCGACAAGGATACGAGCGGTCTTCTGATCGTCGCGCGTACGCTCGAAGCGCAGCATCGCCTCGTGGGCATGCTCGAGCGGCGCGAGATCCATCGAACCTACCGGGCGGTCTGTCAGGGCGTGCTGACGGGCGGCGGGACCATCGACGCGCCCATCGGCCGCCATCCGAGGGATCGCCTGCGGATGGCGATCGTCGAAGGCGGCCGGCCCGCGGTCACGCGCTATCGAGTCGTCGAGCGCTTCCGCGCGCACACCTATATCGAGGTCGAGCTCGAGACCGGCCGCACGCATCAGATCCGCGTGCACATGGCGAGCCTGCGCGCGCCGATCGTCGGCGATCCGCTATACGGAGGCCGGCCGCGCTTCCCGCGCCAGCCGACCGAGCGGCTGCGGGCGACGCTCGAGCGCTTCCCGCGGCAGGCGCTGCACGCGCTGCGCCTCGAGCTCGAGCATCCGCTGACCGGCGAGCCGATCACGGCGGAAAGCCCGCTGCCCGACGACATCGAGGCGCTGCTCGCGGCGTTGCGCGAGGACGCGGCCGCCGCGGCGGCGAGCCGATGACGCTTCGGACGTGACGGGAGCCTGCGGATGACGTCGAGCGTCGCCGGCAGCGAGCACGAGATCGCGATCGTCCCGTCGTGGCCCGCGCTGGCGCGCGTCCGGGCGTATTCGACGCTCCGGACGGGCGGCGTGAGCCGTGGCGGATACGCGAGCCTGAACCTCGGCGCGCACGTCGGGGACGATCCGGCGAGCGTCGCCGAGAACCGGCGCCGCGTCGTCGAGCGGCTCGCGTTGCCGTCCGAGCCGTGCTGGCTCGAGCAGGTGCACGGGAACCGCGTGCTCGATCTCGATCGTGCCTCGGCGGGCGAGCGCGGGTTCGATCCGGAGGCCCGTGTGAAGGGCGAGCCGAGCGGCGGGCTCGGCCCCGCGGATGCCGCCGTCACGTCGCGGCCGGGGATCGTCTGCGTCGTGCTGACGGCCGACTGCGTGCCCGTGTTGCTGACCGACCGCGCCGGACGCCGCGTCGGTGCCGCGCACGCGGGTTGGCGCGGCCTCGTCAACGGCGTGCTGCCCGCGGCAGTGGACGCGCTCCGCGCGCCGCCGGGCGACGTCCTCGCATGGCTCGGCCCGGCGATCGGGCCGGCCGCGTTCGAGGTAGGCGACGAGGTCCGGGCGGCGTTCGCCGAGCAGGGGTTCGCGGTCGATCGCGCGTTCGAGCGGAACGCCCGCGGCCGCTGGCAGGCCGATCTCTACGCGCTCGCGGCAGAGAGCCTCCGCCGCGCCGGCGTGACCGCGATCTACGGCGGCGACCACTGCACGTTCAGCGAAGCGGACCGCTTCTTCTCGCATCGGCGTGACGCGCCGTGCGGCCGGATGGCGTCGCTGATCTGGACCGAGTGACGCGCGACGCCCGGCCGGTGACGCCGCACGCCGTCGGGGTGCCGGCATACGGTCTTGTACGACTGGACCGGCGCCGCCGCTCCGGTTGATATCCCAGGCGTAAGCCCCATGTCAGGGGCATCGATCATGCAAGGGCCCGGGGAAACGGGCGGACCAGGAGCGCCTCCTCATGCGGATGGACAAACTTACGAGCAAATTCCAACTCGCGCTGGCCGATGCGCAGTCGATGGCGGTCGGCCGCGATCACCAGTTCATCGAGCCGGTGCACGTCA
>CAZKNH010000197.1:0-5961 GCA_964553875.1 uncultured Gammaproteobacteria bacterium
CAGGCTCAACGGATTTGCGAGAAAGCCGTCGAGGTTGTAGAAGAGCATGTAACCGACGCGTCCGCCCGCGATCACGCCGAACGCCGTGTAGAAGATCAGGTCGTCGACCTGCACGGGCGTGACCGGGCTGTCCGGCCGCTTCGCGCGGAAGCGCGCGCCGAGCCACCCGACGAGGAAACCGAGCAGGTACATCAGTCCGTACCAGCGCACCTGGATCGGACCGATCTCGAACGCGATCGGATTGAATTCGGGGTAGATCAAAGGATTTGCACCGGACGTCGGTACCTCGGGCGGAGTTTATACGCCCCCTCCGGCCGAGTCAGCCCGAACGATCGGCATGCATGTTGCTATAGTGGCCCCATGGCGAATCGATTGGCGCGCGAGACGAGCCCTTACCTGCTCCAGCACGCGGAGAATCCCGTCGACTGGATGCCGTGGTCCGACGAGGCCCTCGACAAGGCCCGCAGGGAGAACAAACCGATCCTGCTGTCGATCGGCTACTCCGCGTGCCATTGGTGCCACGTGATGGCGCACGAGTCCTTCGAGGACGAGGAAACGGCGGAGCTGATGAACCGCCTCTACGTGAACATCAAGGTCGACCGCGAAGAACGCCCCGATCTCGACAAGATCTATCAGACCGCGCACCAGCTCTTCACCGGACGCGCAGGCGGCTGGCCGCTGACGGTCTTCCTGACGCCCGACTCGCACATCCCGATCGTCGTCGGCACCTACTTCCCGAAGGAGCCGCGCTACGGCATGCCCGCGTTCAAGGACGTGCTCACGCAGGTCGAGGCGTACTACCGGAACTACGAGGACGAGATCAGGGCACGCGGGTCGGCGCTGCTCGAGACGTTCGCGAGGATGGAGCACGCGGCCGGCGGCACGCTCCCGACGCGCGCGCCGCTCGACGCCGCGTGCGATCGGCTCGTCGCGTCGTTCGACCGCGAGCACGGTGGGTTCGGCGGCGCACCGAAGTTCCCGCGGCCGAACGCGCTCGAGCTCCTGCTCGAGGAGTCGCGGCGCGCGGCGGACCCGGCGCGCGCGCGGGAGCTCGAGCACGTCGTGCTCCACACGCTCGCGCGCATGGCCCGCGGCGGTCTCTTCGATCATCTGGGCGGCGGCTTCTTCCGCTACAGCGTCGATCGGCGCTGGTCGATCCCGCACTTCGAGAAGATGCTCTACGACAACGGCGCGCTGCTCGCGCTCTACGCGGACGCGTATGCGGCGACCGGCGACGCGTCGCTCGCCGACATCGCAGCAGAGACCGCAGGCTTTCTGATCCGCGAGATGCACGATCCGGGCGGCGGGTTCTACTCGGCGCTCGACGCGGACGCCGCGGGCCGCGAAGGCGGCTTCTACGTGTTCACACGCGAGGAAGTCGACCGCGTGCTCGCCCCCGACGAGGCGGAGGTCGCGAAGCGCGTCTTCGGCCTTGACCGCGAGCCGAACTTCGAGGATCCGCACGGCGGCGGCAAGGCATGGCATCTCGAGATCGTCGAGGCCGTCGACGCGCTCGGCGAGGCCGATGCGGCGGAGCTCCTCGCCCGCGCGCGGCGGAAGCTCCTCGAAGCGCGCGAGCGGCGCGTGCGGCCGGGTCGCGACGAGAAGATTCTCGCGGGGTGGAACGGGCTCGCGATCCGCGGACTCGCCCGCGCGGCACGACGGCTCGAGCGGCCGGATCTCGTCGATGCCGCGACGCGGGCAGCGGACTTCATCCGCACACGCATGTGGCGCGGCAACCGCCTGATCGCGACGTACAAGGACGGCCGGGCGCGCTTCGCCGCGTACCTCGATGACTACGCGTTCGTCGCCGAGGGACTTCTGGAGCTCCTCGAGTGCCGCTGGCGCCGTGAGGACGTCGACTTAGCGATCGCGCTCGTCGACGCGGCCCTCGAGCACTTCGAGGATCGTGCGGCCGGCGGCTTCTTTTTCACCGCGGACGACCACGAGAAGCTGATCCATCGCCCGAAAACGTTCGCCGACGAGTCCGTGCCGTCCGGCAACGGCGTCATGTGCCGCGTGCTGATCGGGCTCGGCCATTTGCTCGGCGAAGAGCGTTATCTCGACGCGGCGGAGCGCACGTTGAAGGCCGCGGCGCCGATGCTCGCGGAGTATCCGGACGCGCACGCGTCGCTTCTGACCGCGCTCGAACGTTACCTCGAGCCGCCCGAGGCCGTCGTCGTGCGCGCGGACGCCGCGGACGTCCCGCGCATCGGCGCGCTCGTTGCGAAGGGGTATCGTCCGGGCCGCTCGAGCTTCGTGATCCCGAACGACGAAACCGACTTGCCCGGCCTCGTCGCCGAGCGCACCGGCCGTGCAGGCGGGATCGTCGCCTATGTCTGCCGCGGCACGAGCTGCCTCGCGCCGATCACGTCCGTCGACGAGCTCGGAGCGGCGCTCGCGTAGCCCGCCGCAACGAATCGGCGTTCCGCACGGCGACACGCCTACTAGGCAACGGCGGCGGCTGCTTCCTCCGGGGGCGTGACCGCGATCGCGGCGACGCTCAGTGCGCGACGGGCCGATCCCCGCGCCGCGGCGTCACCGGTGCCCCGCCCGGCCCGACGAACTCGATCGGAACCGACACGAGTCGGCCGCCGTCGTTGCGCTGCACGACGAAATGGAGATGCGGGCCGCTGCTGAAACCGGTGTTGCCCGAGTCCGCGATGTGCTCGCCGCGCCGCACCCGCTGCCCGGGCACGACTCGGATCGAGTTCCAGTTGAGGTGCGCGTAGAGCGCCATCGTTCCGTCGCCGTGCAGAACGCGAACGATGTTCGCGCGCGGACCATCGACGTTCGGATCGAGTCCCGCCTCGTAGTAGTCGCTCGCGACGTCGATGACGATGCCGTCGCGCGCCGCATGGACGGCAGTCCCGACCGGCATCACGAAGTCGAAGGCGTACCGTGACGCAGGATCGGCGTGCGTGACGACGTCGGGGAACGCCTGCGACACGGGGTAGCTGCTCGCGAGCGGATACGGCAGCCGATACGCCTCCTCGGGCGCATGCACCGCGTCCGGCGAACCGAGCACGTAACGGAATTCGTACTCGAAGCGCATCGGCGAACCGGGATCCGCACGGTAGAGTGCCATCAGCTCCTCGTCGGCGCGCGCCGGCACGAGCCTCGAGCCCGTCGCGGGCGCATCCGTGCGCACGTTCTCCGTCGCGGTCAGAACCCACGCGAGCTCGACGGGCGCGTAGTACGTGTTGCGCGCGACGAGAACGGTGCCGCCGTCGATCTCGCGGTGCATGAGCTGCACCTGGCCGCGCTCGATCGACGGCGCGAGCTCGCGCTCCTCGAAAGCCTGGCCGTCGGGCGGCCTGCGGTCGGTGAAGACGAGGACGCCGTTCTCGTCGCGGTACTGATAGAGCGTTTGCGCGCCGAGCCGCTCACCCGTGACGGTCCCGACGACGGCGATGACGAGCAGCGAACGGACGAGCCACGCAATGCGGAGCCCATCGCAGCGCCGGCACGAGCCGGCGCCGCGACCGGGCGCATGGCGCGTCCCGCTCAATCGACGGCTGCGACGGCCTCGTCCGGAAGGAGCTCGCGGCGCCGCCATTCGTAGCCCTCGCGCCGGAGCTCGTAGCTCGGCCAGTGATGCGGGTCGGGCTTCAGCGTGATGACCTCGGGCACGTCGTTCCAGTTGACCGTGTTGATGCGCACGGACTCACGGCCCTGGATCGCGGCGAGCACCTCGACGAACCGATCGAGGTTCGGCGTCGGCATCCCGTCGATCGAGATGATCCGTCGGCCGGCGAACAAGCCGTAACGGCTCGCCGGCGATCCGTAGTTGAAATACGAGACGTAAATACCCGCCGGCGCGATGCCGCGCTGCACCGAGAGCGCGCGATGCGGCTCCTGCAGCAGGGCGCCGGCCCACGAGACGATGCGATCGAGGTCGTTGCCGTCGAGCTCGACCGTCGGGATCGTCTCGGTGATCTCGCGTCCGTCCCGCCAGATCGTCACTTCGACCTCGGGCTTCTGCGACGCGCGCTCGACGTCGCGGAACGAGCTGACGAGCGCGCCGTCGATGCTGAGCAGGATGTCGCCGGCGCGGAAGAATTCCGCTGCAGGCGAGCCGCCGACCGTGCTCGATACGGCGAGGAGCTCGCGCCGCCGCGGGCTGTGCGCCTCGTACTTCCTCGCCCAGGTCTCGGGCAGCGCGAGCTTGCGCGCGGTCGCGAGCGGCATCATGCGCCATTCGACCTCGAGCGAGCGGATCAGCGTGCCGCTGCGCATATGGTTCAGCATGTCGACGACGAGCTCGCTCGGGATGCCCATGTTCACCTGGTTCAGATCCCGTCCGCTCTGGATCGCGAAGCTCGACCACGTCGCGAGCACCTTGCCCTCCTCGTCGACGATGACGCCGTCGAAGTCGCTCGGCCCGTTCACGAGCGAGATGACCTCGAGGTTCGAGTCGCGGAACCTGAGCGTCCGCGACGTCGGGAAGATTGCCTCGTCGACCGTCGCGATCTGGCTCGCCTGCGTCAGCACGTTGTGATCGGGCGCGAGCCCGACGACGTAGACCGGGCGCCCCGGGTTCAGCGGACCGTCTGAGAACTCGGCCGCCCTGACGGGCGTCGCGCCGATCAGCGCCGGGTCGTACGAGACGACCGCGAGATTGTGCAGAGGGTGAACGTACTCGACGCGGCCCGGAATCTCGACCGATCCCGCGAACGTGATCTGCACGTCGCCCATCGCGACGGGGACCGTGTTGCGGTCGACGAGCACCCACCCGCGCTCGGCGTCGATGACGAGGCCCGTGCCGTAGTAGTACCGGTCGGCGACGCCGGAGATCGTGTACGGCATGCTGAAATTCACGAGCACGAGCGACGGCACGATCCGCTCGAGATGCGTCTCGTACTGCTCGGGGAACGTCGTCTCCTGCACGGGGATCGGCGCGCGCGGCGGCGCCGGCGCGAGATCGCGGCACGGCCAGATGCCCTTCGCGTCGTCGCGGTGGCAGCGCATCGCCGGGAACCAGCCGCGGTTGTTCACGATGATCCGCTGCTTCTCGGAGCGCGGATCGTCGAACGTCACGAAGCGCACGCTGACCTGCGCCGCCTCGGGTATCGCTTCGAGCACGGCCTCGAGCTCGTCAAGCGTCTCGATTCGCTTGCCGGCGATCTCCGTGATCAGGCTCGCCCGCGGGATCGCCGCAGAGCCGAGCACGTAACCCGGGCTGGCGACGTAAATGCCCTTCACGGGCCGGTTGAAATGTCGCGCCTGCTGGTACGAAAGCTCGTGCAGCACGCCGTCGCCGTACTCGATGTACTCGGCGGGCGTGAGCGCGTGCAGGTCGTCGACGACAATCTCGCTCTCGTGCCGCTCGCCGCCCCGCTCGGTCACGACGGTGACGGTCCGGCCGACGCTCGCATCGAGCACCGCCGCGAGCGGCACGAACTCGGAGATCAGCTGCCCGTCGATGCTGATCAAGACGTCGCCCGGCCTGAGCGCCGCGGCCGCCGGCGAGCCGGGGATCACGTGCTCGACGACGAGAAGGCCGGTCTGCCTCGGGAACGTTTCGCGCATCATCTGCTCGGTCGCGTCCGTCAAGCCGAGACGCCTGAGCTCCGCATACGGCGTGTGCACGAACTCGGTCTGCAGCGTTCCCCTCGGCACGTGCTTGTCCTCGCGGAGGAGCGCCAGCGCGACGCGCACCCGGTCGAGCGGCAGAAAGAAGCTCGACGAGGCCTGAGTGTTCGCGCCTGCGTTCAGCGCGACGACGTTCCCGTCGATGTCGATCACCGGAGAGCCCGACGAGCCTCCCGACGTGCCGGACGCCGCCTGCAGATAGAACGTGTTGAAGTCGTTGTAATTGCCGCGCCCGTAGTTCGGCGCCTGACGGTCGAGCCGCGCGATCGTGCCCGCGAGGATCGACAGCCGCTCGCCGGCGTCGTTGCCGATGACGCGGATCTCGCGGCCGATCTGCGCGGCCTCCGGGACGAGCGGCAGCTCCGC
>CAZKNH010000198.1:0-5907 GCA_964553875.1 uncultured Gammaproteobacteria bacterium
GCGGCCGGCAACGATCAGGTCCGCTTCGAGATCATCCTGAAGACGCTCGCGCCGGGGCTCGAAGTGCTCGCGCCCGTGCGCGATCATGCATGGAAGCGTGCGGACCAGGTGGCCTACCTCGAGGAGCGAAGGCTCCCGGTCCCGTCGAAGGGCTCGGCCTACTCGATCAACCGGGGGCTCTGGGGCGTGACGATCGGCGGCACCGAAACCCTCGATTCGCGCGACTCGATCCCCGAGTCCGCGTGGGTGCTGTCGTCGGGCGCGTTCGACGAGGCCGACGAGCCGGTCGAGATCGAAATCTCGTTCGAGCGCGGCGTGCCGACCGAGCTCGACGGCGAGCGGCTCTCGCCCGTCGAGCTGATCGAGCGGCTCGAGGCGATCGGCGCATCGTTCGCGATCGGCCGCGGCATCCATCTGGGCGACACGATCCTCGGCACGAAGGGCCGGGTCGCGTTCGAGGCGCCTGCGGCCGAGATCCTGCTGACCGCGCACCGGGAGCTCGAGAAGCTGACGTTGACGGGCCTGCAGCTCAAGATCAAGGAGCCGCTCGCGCAGATCTACGGCGACCTCGTGCACGAAGGCAAGCAGCTCGATCCGGCGGCGCGGAACATCGAGGCGTTCCTCGAGTCGTCACAGGCGCGCGTGACCGGCACGGTCCGCTGCCTGCTCCGTCCCGGCAGCGTCTTCGTGCTCGGCGTGACGTCGCCGCATTCACTGATGGCCGCGAGCCGCGGCAAGTACGGCGAGTCGGCCGGCGAATGGACGCCGGCCGACGCGCTCGGTTTCTCGCGCATCCTCGCGCTGCCGGGGATGCTCCACACGCGAGCCGGAGGATGACGCCATGCGCTCCGTAGTCGTCGACAAAATCGCTTCCGTCGCCCTTGCGAACGACCTGTCGCGCGAGATCCGCATCGATTCCAAGATCCCGTGCGAGGAAGGCGTGCTGATCGCCGCCGAGGTGCTGAACTCGAAGTCGACTTACAACACGCTCGAGCTCACGAGCGGCCGCATGGCGCAGGTCAAGCGCGGCGACGTGATCGTCGGCGCGCTCGGGCACCGCAAGGCGCTCTTCGGCTACTCCGGGCACCTGCCCGAGAAGCTCGTGCCGGGCGACGTCGTGCAGCTTTTGAACCTGGGCGGCGTGCTCGGCATCTGCGACTCGGTCAACCCGACGCACGGGCAGCCGTTCGACTGCCGCGTGCTCGGCGTCGTGCTCGACTTCCCGTACCTCGGGCAGCGGGTCGGTGTTCCGGCGCGGGTCGGGAAGCTGAAGCTCAACGGTGACAGCGGGCCGGTCGCGCTGAACGGCGTTCCCGTCGTCGCGCTCGCAGGCACGTGCATGAACTCGGGCAAGACCGCGGCCGCATGCGCGATCGTGAGCCGTTTCCGGCACGAGGGCCTCGTCGTCGACGCGTTCAAGGCGACGGGCGTCGCGCTGCGCCGCGACATCCTCGCGATGGAGGACGCGGGCGCGCGGCACACTGCGATCTTCACGGACTTAGGGATTGTCTGCACGACGTCGCAGAACGCGCCGGCGATCGCGCGGACGCTCTTGTCGACGCTCGTGCGCCGCCGTCCGGACGTGATCGTCTGCGAGCTCGGCGACGGGCTGCTGGGCGCGTACGGCGTCGAGGCGATCCTGCGCGATCCGGAGCTCCGCAAGGTGCTGACGGCCGTCGTGCTCTGCGCGAACGATCCCGTAGCCGCCTGGGGCGGCGTGAAGCTCTTGCGCGAAGAGTTCGGCATCGAGCCGACCGTCGTCACGGGCCCCGCGACGGACAACCAGGTCGGCATCGACATCATCGAGAAGCGCTCGAACGTGCCCGCGATCAACGCGATGACGAACGGCGCTGCGCTCGGCGACCTCTTGCTCGCGCGCACCGGCCTCGACCAACGCACCGCGAAGGTCGCGCCATGAGCGCCTGGCCTGTCCTGCTCCTCGGCGGCTCGGGTTACGTCGCGGGCGAGTTCCTGCGCCTCGTCGCACAGCATCCCGAGCTCGAGCTCGGCGTCGCGATCTCGACGAGCCAGGCCGGCGAGCCGATCGCGGACGCGTTCCCGCACCTCGCCGCGGCTTACCCCGATCAGCGCTTCGTCTCGCTCGAAGCCGCGATCGAGCGGATCGGCGACGTCGAGCACTGGGTGCTCCTCTCGGCCGCGCCGCACGGCGCGTCGGCCGAGGTCGTCGCCCGGCTGCTCGACGCGGCGGACGCCGCGGGCGCGCGCATGACCGCGGTCGACGCGTCGGCCGACTTCCGCTTCGCGGACGCGGCCGCTTATGCGAAGGTCTACGGCCACGCGCATGCGGCCCCGGCGCGCCTCGAGGAGTTCACGTGCGCGCTTCCGGAGCACGTCAAGGCGATCGAGACGCCGCACGCGGCGCATCCCGGCTGCTTCGCGACGTCGATGCTGCTCGGCATCGTGCCGCTCGTCGCTGCGGACCTCGTCGACGGGCAGTTCTTCGTCAGCGCGATCACCGGCAGCACCGGCGCCGGGCGCACACCGAAGGACACGACGCATCATCCGATGCGGCACAACAACCTGTTCGGCTATCAAGCGCTGCGTCACCGGCACGCGCCCGAGGTATGCGCGCTCGTCGAGGCCGCCGCAGGCCGGCCGATCCGGCTCGATTTCGTGCCGCACTCGGGTCCGTTCGCGCGGGGCATCTACGCCACGATGTTCACGCGGCTCAAGGCCGGCGCGACCGCCGCGGACGCGCGCGACGCGCTCGCCGCGTACTACGAGCGCGCGCCGTTCGTCGCCGTGACGGCCGACCCGCCGCGGCTCAAGGACATCGTCGCGAGCAACTACGCGACGCTTTCGGTGACTGCGGACGGCGATACGCTCGTCGTCCACTCCGCCATCGACAATCTGATCAAGGGCGCTGCGGGAGGCAGCATACAATGGGTGAATCGACTGCTCGGGCTGCCGGAGACGATGGGGCTCACGGCGCCGACGCCGGGGTGGCTCTAATGTCCTCGGTGCGACGGGCACACCTCGACGAGGTGTTTCCGACGCTGCCGTATACGCCCGTCAAGGGCGAAGGCGCATGGCTCGAGGACGCGGACGGACGCCGTGTCCTCGATTTTTACGGCGGCCACGCGGTCGCCGCGCTCGGCTATAACCATCCGCGTCTGACCGAGGCGATCTGCCGCCAGGCGGCGACGCTGCATTTCCAGAGCAACATCCTGCCGCTCGCCGTGCGCCACGAGGCGGCGGAGAAGCTCGCGAATTTCGCACCGAACGGGCTCGACCGCGTGTTCTTCGTGAACAGCGGCGCCGAGGCGAACGAGAACGCGTTGCGCGTCGCGCTGACCGTCACCGACCGCACGAAGATCGTCGCGGTCGAGCACGGCTTCCATGGACGCACGGCCGCGGCCGGCGCCGCGACGTGGGGCGCGAAGAAGTGGTACGGCTTCCCGCGCGCGCCGTTCGACGTCGTGTTCGTGCCCCGCAACGATGTCGCCGCGATGCATGCGGCGGTCGACGACAAGACCGCCGCGGTGATCGTGGAGCCCGTGCAGGGGCTCGCCGGCGCCTTCGATCTCGCGACGGATTTCCTGCGGGCCGCGCGCCAGGCGTGCGATCGGCACGATGCGCTTCTGATCCTCGACGAGGTGCAGACCGGCATGGGCCGGCTGGGCGCGCCGTTCGGCGCGGACCTCTACCGCGTGATGCCGGATCTCCTGACGACGGCGAAGGGCGTCGCGGGCGGCTTCCCGTGCGGTGCGCTCCTGATGACGCCGACGATCGCGAAGGAGTTCAAGCCGGGCCAGCTCGGCTCGACGTTCGGCGGCGGCCCGCTCGCGTGCGCGGCCATCGTCGCGACGATCGACGCGATCGAGCAGGACAATCTCATCGACAACGTTCGGACGCTGTCCGCGCTGATCCGCGAGACGTGCGTCGTCGGCCCGGTGCACGGCGTGCAGGGGCAGGGTTTCCTGCTCGGCCTCAAGACGACGCCGCCCGCCGCGAAGGTGCGCGACGCGCTGCTCGAGCGGAACATCCTGACCGGCACGAGCACCGACCCGCATGTGCTGAGGCTCCTGCCGCCGCTCGTGCTCGAGCGCGCGCACGTGGAGCTCCTCTCCGCCGCCTTGAAGGAGATCGGCAGTGAAGCGCTTTAACGATCTCGCGGAGCTTTCGCGGGAGGAGGTCGTCGGGCTGCTCGAGCTCGCCGCCCGCCTAGAGAGAGAGCCCGAGCCGCGCGCGCTCGAGGGCAAGGTGCTGTCGCTCCTGTTCCTGAACCCGTCGCTGCGCACGCTCACGTCGTTCCAGGCCGCGATGGTGCGGCTCGGCGGCGGCGCCTTCGTCGTTTCGCCGGACATGTCGATCCACGGGCTCGAGTCGCGGCACGGCATCGTGATGGACGGCGCCGCGGCCGAGCACGTGCGCGAGGCGGTGCCGGTGATCGCGTCGTACGGCGACGCGATCGGCATTCGCGCGTTCGCGAAGCGGGAGTCGCTCGCCAACGATCTCGCGGACCGCGAGTTCCACGAGCTCGTCTCGCTCGTCGGCGACAAGCCGTGGATCAACATGGAGTCCGCGATCAACCATCCGTGCCAGAGCCTCGCCGACTGGAAGACGATGGACGAGCTCGGCATCCCCGCGCAGGGCGGCCGCTTCGTGCTGTCGTGGGCCTACCATCCGAAGCCGCTGCCGCTCGCGGTGCCAGCCGCGACCGTGCACATGGCCGCGATGCGCGGCATGGACGTCGTCGTCTTGAGGCCCGAAGGCTTCGAGCTGCCGGAGCCCGTCATGGCGAAGGCGCGCGCGGCGGCCGAGGCCTCCGGCGGCCGTGTGACCGAGACGACGGACCGGCGCGAGGCGATGGAAGGCGCGCACGTGATCTACGCGAAGTCGTGGTCGTCGACGCGGCACTACACGGATCGCATCGGGGACAAAGCGCTCCGCGAGCAGCTCGTCGACTGGTGCGTCGACGAGCCCTGGTTCGAGAACGCGCGGCCCGATTGCCGCTTCATGCACTGCCTGCCGGTCCGCCGCGGCGTCGTCGTCGCGGACCGGATCCTCGACGGACCGCGCAGCGTCGTGATCCGCGAGGCGCACAACAGGATGCTCGTGCAGATGGCCGTGCTCTATCGCATGCTGAAGGGATGAAAGCGATGGCGAGACTCTCCGGGACGGAACGGACGATCGTCGTCACGGCGCTGCGTCACGCGGTGCCGTACGTGCGGATGTACAAGCGCAAGGTCTTCGTGCTGAAGGCGGGCGGCGACGCGTTCACCAGCCCCGAGTCGACGCGGGCGCTGATGGAGCAGATCGGCATCCTGCACCAGGTCGGGATCCGCATCGTCGTCGTGCACGGCGGCGGCCCGCAGGCGACGCAGCTCGCGCAGCGGCTCGGCCTCGAGAGCCGCTTCGTCGACGGCCGACGCGTGACCGACAAGGAGACGCTCGAGGTCGCGACGATGGTCATGAACGGCGGCATCAACACCGGAATTCTCGCCGCGTGCCGCGAGCTCGGCGTGCCGGCCGTCGGCATCAGCGGCGTCGACGGCGGGCTGATCCGCGCGAAGAAGCGGCCGCCGGTCGAACGAAACGGCGCGACCGTCGACTATGGCTTCGTCGGCGACATCGAGCGGGTCGACGCGACCGTGATCTCGAAGCTCCTCGACGACGATCTCGTCCCGGTCGTGAGCCCGATCTCGGCCGACGACTCGGGGACGCTGCTCAACATCAATGCGGATACGGTCGCGGCCGCGATCGCATGCGAGCTCAAGGCCGAGAAGCTGATCCTCGCGACCGGCGTCCCGGGCATTCTCGAGTCGCTCGACGATCCGGGCTCGCTGATCTCGTACGTCGATCTCGCGGGCCTCAAGCGCTTGAAGGACGAGGGCAAGCTCAAGGACGGCATGCTGCCGAAGGCCGCGGCGATCGAGAAGGCGC
>CAZKNH010000199.1:0-5888 GCA_964553875.1 uncultured Gammaproteobacteria bacterium
CGCCCATGCTGTCGTTGAGCCGCCGCCCGGCGAGGATCATCTCCGGGTGGTAGCCGATTTCCTGCGCTTTGTGCGTCAGGTAGTACGGGTCGACGCCGATGCAGTGACCGCCGACGAGGCCCGGACGGAACGGCAGGAAGTTCCACTTCGTGCCCGCCGCTTCGAGCACCTCGAGCGTGTCGATGCCGAGCCGGTTGAAGATCAGCGCGAGCTCGTTGATCAACGCGATATTGACGTCGCGCTGCGTGTTCTCGATGACCTTCGCCGCCTCGGCCACCTTGATGCTCGACGCCTTGTGGGTTCCGGCCGTCACGATGCTGCGATAGAGCGCATCGACGAACTCGGCGGCCTCGGGCGTGGAGCCCGAGGTCACCTTGCAGATCGTGGGCAGCCGATGCTCCTTGTCGCCCGGGTTGATGCGTTCCGGGCTGTAGCCCGCGTAGAAATCACGGTTCAGCTTGAGCCCCGAGACCCGCTCGATGATCGGGATGCAGTATTCCTCGGTGCAGCCGGGGTAGACGGTCGACTCGTAAATCACGACGTCGCCCGCCGAGATCACCGCGCCGACGGTCTTGCTCGCACCCTCGAGCGGCGTCAGGAGCGGCCGTTTGTCCGCGCCGACCGGCGTCGGCACGGTCACGATATAGACGTTGCAGGACCTGAGCGCCTCCGGGTCGGTCGTGTAGGTCAACTGCGTCGCCGCTGCGAGCTCCTCGGGGCTCGCCTCGAGCGTCGAGTCCTGCCCCGCCTCGAGCTCGGCGATGCGTTCGGCCTTGATATCGAAGCCGACGGTCGGATAGCGCTTGCCGAACTCGAGCGCGAGCGGCAATCCCACATAGCCGAGGCCGATCACGCCGATACGGGCGTCCTTCAGGGTCAGCACGGAAATCCCCTCATCGCGACTGGTGCGCACCGCTCATTCTAGGGCACCGCGCGAGGGCCGCCCATCACGCCGTCACACTTCCGCGCGAAATCGGGGTCTGACCCCGATTTCCGAAAAAGGGGTCTGACCCCGATTTCCGACCCCGATTTCCGCGACGGGCGAGCTAGAGCAGATAGATCACCGCAAGCAGTCCCGTCACCGTCATCGTCACGAGGTACGGGAACGCCATCACGACCATCCGCATGTACGACAGCCGGATCAGCGGCGCGAGCGCCGACGTCAGCAGGAACAGGAACGCCGCCTGGCCATTCGGCGTCGCGACGCTCGGGATGTTCGTCCCGGTGTTGATCGCGACCGTCAGCAGATCAAACTGGTCGCGACTGATCGTGCCCGCGTCGAGGGCGGCCTTGACCTCGCTGATGTAGACGGTCGCGACGAACACGTTGTCGCTGATCGCGGAGAGCAGCCCGTTCGCGAGGAAGAAGACCGGCGGCTGCACGCCGGGGTCGAGCGTCAGCACCCAGTTGATCACGGGCGCGAACAGGTGCTGGTCGTGGATCACGGCGACGATGCCGAAGAAGACGACGAGGAGCGCCGTGAACGGCAGCGCCTCGTGGAACGCATGCCCGAGCCGGCTCTCCTCCGTGATGCCGGTGAACGCCGTCGCGAGCACGATGACCGCGAGACCGATGAGGCCGACCTCGGCGAGGTGGAACGCGAGGCCGATCACGAGGAAGATCGCGACGCACGCCTGCACGGCGAGCGCCCCTTTCTCGCGCAGCGTCCGCTTCGCCGTTTCCTCTGCGTTGAAGTCCTCGAGGACGCGCCGGACGGGATCCGGGAGCCTCGCGCCGTAGCCGAAGAGCCTGAACTGCTCGAGCACGATGACGGTCAGGAGACCGGCGATGAACACCGGCAGCGACACGGGCGCCATCCGTACGAAGAACTCGATGAACTCCCAGCCGGCCACCGTGCCGATCAGAAGGTTCTGCGGCTCGCCGACGAGCGTCATCACGCCGCCCAGCGCGGTGCCGACGACGGCGTGCATCACGAGGCTCCGCAGGAACGCGCGGAAGCGCTCGAGATCCTCACGATGCAGTTCCGGTACGGCCGAATCCTCGCTCGCGTCGTGGTCCGTCGAGTGGAAGGTCTTCCCGGAAGCTACCCGGTGGTACACGGAGTAGAAGCCGAGCGAGACGGTGATGATCACCGCCGTGACCGTCAGCGCGTCGAGGAACGCCGACAGCACCGCTGCCGCGAGGCTGAACATCAACGACAGCGCGAGCTTCGAGCGCACCGAGATCAGAAGCTTCGTGAACGTGAAGAGCAGCAGGTCCTTCAGGAAGAACACGCCCGCGACCATGAAGATCAGGAGCAGGATGACCTCGAAGTTGTTCTCGGCCTCCATGAACACGGTCTCGGGCGACGTCATCCCGATCGCGACGGCTTCGATCGCGAGGAGCCCGCCCGGCTGCAGCGGATAGCAGCGCAACGCCATCGCGAGCGTGAAGATGAACTCCCCGACGAGCACCCAGCCGGCGAGGAACGGGCTGATCACGAAAAGGATCGGGTTGACGACCAGGAAGGCGACGATCGTCAGCTTGTACCAATCGGGAGAATGGCCGAGAAAATTCCCGACCAGCGCTGCACTCAACGTCCTCGTTCGACTCATTCAGGGCCTCTCGTCGACTTTGCTGCGCGTCCGCCCGCGACCGTCCGCGCGTGGCGACGCCTCACGAAGTTCGCGAGTGTAGGGGCTTTTTCCCATCTTGTCTCGCGCGTCGGGGCCGCGCGGGCGGCCCCGATCGAGCGCATCCGCAGGCATCAAGACCGGCGAGCGGCGTTCACGCCGGCACGAATGCCGGCTCCGCGGCGCCGTCGAAGAGCCCGGGGGCGGGATCGGTCGGATGCTTCGTCGCGTCGGGGGCCACGGCGGGCGGCGACGAGGCCTCGAGCGCTGCCGCGACAGCCCCGGCTTGCGGCGCTCGAGGCTCGTCCAGCGCGCCGAGCACGCGCTCCCACAGCGTCTCGCCGCCGCACTTCGAGCGGATCTTCTCGAGGAACGCGCGATGCGCCGCCTCCTCCGCGGACGTCGCCGCGAGCACCGGCAGCACGAGCCCGTCGCGCTCGATGCGGACGGCGAGGACGGCCTCGGCGTCTTCGCGCTCCGCGTCGCCGTCGAGCAGGAGGCTCGCCTGCCCGCCGGTCATCGCGAGATAGATCTCGGCGAGGATCTGCGCGTCGAGCAGCGCGCCGTGCAGCTCGCGCTTCGAGTTGTCGACGTCGTAGCGCTTCGCGAGCGCGTCGAGCGTGTTGCGCTGGCCGGGATGCATCTTCCGCGCGAGCGCGAGCGTGTCGAGCACGCGGCAGCACGTGCGGATGTCGCGTGTGGGACCGCCCAGCAGCCGAAGCTCGTGATTGATGAACTCGATG
The DNA here is from genome assembly GCA_964553875.1 of uncultured Gammaproteobacteria bacterium. Taxonomy (GTDB): domain Bacteria; phylum Pseudomonadota; class Gammaproteobacteria; order Steroidobacterales; family Rariloculaceae; genus ZC4RG20. The sequence continues at coordinate 3,317 of CAZKNH010000199.1, forward strand.
TCGAATTCGGCGTTGTGGATCACGAGCTCCGCGCCGCGCACGAAATCGAGGAACTCGTCGACGATGTCCGCGAAGCGCGGCTGCTCGGCGAGAAAATCGTCGTCGATGCCGTGCACCTCGAGCGCGCCGACCTCGACGGCCCGGTCCGGATTCAGATAGCGGTGGAACGTTCTTCGCGTCGGGCGGCGATCGATCAGCTCGACGCAGCCGATCTCGATGATTCGATGCCCCGCGGCAGGCTCGAGCCCGGTCGTTTCGGTATCGAGGACTACTTGTCTCGTCATTGTTCCTCGTCCGTAGGCGACCGGTATATTGCCGGCGTCGGCGCGAAAAAAAAACCTTGACCGGAAGGAAAATCGTTTCAGACACCATTCTTCGAAACGAAAAATGGTGTCTGACACGCTCAGCGCCGGAGCGCCTCCTCGAGCCCTCGATTCGCGAGCGCGTCCGCGCGTTCGTTCTCGACGTGGCCGGCGTGGCCGCGCACCCAGTGCCAGCTCACGTCATGGCGCTTCGTCAGCGCATCGAGCTCCATCCAGAGGTCCTGATTCTTCACCGGCTTCTTGTCCGCGGTGCGCCAGCCGCGCTTGACCCACTGCGGCAACCATTCGGTCACGCCCTTCTTCACGTACGTCGAATCGGTATAGAGCTGCACGCGGCACGGCTCCTTCAGCGCCTCGAGCGCGCGGATCGCCGCGGTCAGCTCCATCCGATTGTTCGTCGTCAGCGGCTCGCCGCCGCAAAGCTCCTTGACGTGCCCGCGATGACGCAGCACGACGCCCCACCCGCCCGGCCCGGGGTTGCCGCGGCAAGCCCCGTCCGTGAACGCCTCGACTTCCTTCACTCTCTTTCGGGCTTCTTCTGGATCCGCGCGACGTGCTGCGAGACGCGCGTGGAAGGCTCGAGCCCGCCGACGGCCTTGAGGCGCGGCTGGCGCCACATCGGCCGGATCGGCGTCAACGGATGAACACGCTTCTGCGCATGGAGCAGATAGCCGCCGCAGAGCATCGGCAGCCAGCGCTGCGCCCAGTCCTCTTTCGGGAACGTTCCGAACTGCCGGAATTGCTCGAGCGGCAGAGTATGACAGTAGCGCCGCGCGGAGCTGACCTCGAAGCTCAAGAGCTCGAGCCAGTCGCGCAGACGCCCTTCGCGGATCATGCGCTTCTGACCGGCCGGATAGCCGTTCGGCGACAGCAGGTGCCGAAGCCCCCACGGTCCGGTCGGCGCGAAGCTCAGGACGATGATCTGTCCGTCGGCACGCAGCACGCGATCGACCTCGCGCAGCAGCGCGTGCGGCGAACGAATGCGCTCGAGCGTATGCGGCAGAATGACGGCGTCGACGCTGTCCGACGCGATCGCGAGCGCGGCCGGATCGCAGACGATGTCCGCACCCGCGTCGGCACGCCAGTCGACGAGGACCTTGCGCTGGGTTCGCGCGTACCTCAGGAACGTCTGCGGCCCGCCCCAGCAGCCGATCTGCAGGAGGTGCTCGCCGAACACGCGCTCGAGCACTCGGCGCGTCAGCCGCTGCTCGTTCGCAAGACAACGGCGGCCGAGCGGCGTCGCGAGCCAGTCGCCGAGCGTCTCGAGCCTGCGGTGATCGCCGTCGGACATGCTTCGATTCTAGCAGCGCCGCCCGGCGGGCGGGCCCGGGCCCTGCCGTCGGTGCGCGCACGGGTTGGACCACTGTCTCCAAACAGAGACAGTCAGTATCCAGCGACAGAACGGGCTTCCAGATTCTGGGACATGCGTCGCTTGCCGCCCCAAGGTCGTTCCGTACGATTCGGCGCGATGCACGCGAAGAACACCGGCGGGTCGACGCCCGAGGATCAGCACCCCCATCGATCGATCTGCCGCGGGCTTTCGCGCGCGCAGAGCACCGAAGGCGGCAGTGCCGCAGCCGCGGCGACGGCGGCGAGGCGCGGGCCGGCCGAGCGAGCCTCGGCGACCCGGGTCGCCCTGACGTTGGCCGCGACCGGCATGCTCGCCGGCTGCCAAACGTTCGTCGCCCGGCCTCCCGATCCCGTCCCCGATGGCGTGCTGATCTCGCCGCTCGCCGACGACGTGATCGGCGATCCGGCCGCGATCGTGCCTCCGTCGCTCGACACCGTGCCGCCGCGGCGCCCGGTGCCCGAGATCGAGCTCGATCCCGTGCCGACGCCTCGTCCGGGCAATCTGCTCGAGCACCTGCGCGCGTCGTTCTCGCTGCCCGGCTCGAGCGACGCGGCGCTTCAACGCGAGCTCGAGTACTTCGCGAAGCATCCCGACTACATCGAGCGCGTCCTGAACCGGGCGCGACCGTACCTCTACTACATTGCGGAGCAGCTCGAGGCACGGGAAATGCCCGCCGACCTCGCGCTGTTACCGATCGTCGAGAGCGCGTTCGATCCGTTCGCGTACTCGCACGGGCGCGCGGCCGGCCTGTGGCAGATCATTCCGGGCACGGCCAGCCGCCTCGGCGTGAAGCAGAGCTGGTGGTTCGACGGGCGGCGCGACATCGTCGAGTCGACGCGCGCGGCGCTCGACTACCTCGAGGCGCTGCACGAGATGTTCGACGGCGACTGGCTGCTCG
>CAZKNH010000200.1:0-5784 GCA_964553875.1 uncultured Gammaproteobacteria bacterium
CGACAGCACGCTGCTCGGCGCGAGGATCGCGCTGTCGATCGTCGACATCACGGCCGACACGATGCCGAGCACGAACACGATCGCCACGACCGGCGTCATCACCGTCGCCGCGAGCGCGGGCAGCGTGCCGAGCATCCCGTCGACGCCGAGGGTGTCCGCGGCGAGCCCGGTCGTGACCGGCACCATGCCGAGCAGCACGTAGAGGACACCCGCGACGCAGCATGCGGTCGTCGCGGCCCGCTCCGAGCGGGCTGCGAAGATACGCTGCGCGAGATCCTGTCCCGGGATGTTGCCGAGCGCGCCGACCGCGAGGACGGACAGCCACCCGACGAGCTCGGCCGCGTTCTCCGCCGGCACGAGCACGAGATGCTCCGGAGGCGTCGCGGCGACGAGCTGCGCCCAGCCGCCCGCGATCCCCGCGTCGGCGCCGAGCTCGACCAGCACGGTGACCGCGAGGACGAGGAGGCCCGCGATCAGCAGCACGAGCTGCGCGACGTCCGTCAGCGTCACGGACCACATCCCGCCGAGCAGCGTGTAGCCCGTGCCGACGGCCGCGACGAGCCAGATGCCGTGGTGCATCGGCACGTTCCAGAAGACCTCGAGAATGCCGGCGAGCGCGACGAACTGCGCGGCGATCCAGCCGAAATACCCGGGCACCATGATCACGCTCGCGACGACCTCGGCGCGCACGCCGAAACGGCGACGGTAAAAGTCCGGCAGCGTCAGGAGCTTCATCCGCCACAGCCGGGCGGCGAAGAAGAGCCCGGCGAGCACGAGGCAGAGACCGGGGCCGATCGGCTCGAGCGCGGCCGCGCGCAGGCCCTCGCTCCTCGCCTCGTCCGTCGCGGTCAGCAGCGTGCCGGCGCCGAACCACGTCGCGAACAGCGTCGCGCTCGCCAGGGGCCACGACAGCTTCCTGCCCGCGACGAGGTAATCCTCGAGCGTCCGGATGCGCGCACGCGCACGAAAGCCGATGCCGAACATCAGCACGACGAACGCGACGAGCGCGACGGCAAGCTGAGCGCTGGTCACGTGCGGCTCGGCCGGGGCATCGTGGGGCTCGGGATGCGATGCGCCGCCACCCGTCCCGGCAGAGTCGCTGCGCTCGCGTTCGGCTTCATGGCGGTGCGCAGCATAAACGCATCCCGCCCGACGTCAAAGCATCGCGTCGCATCCGACATCCGGGGAATCCGGCTCGAGCGCGGGGGAGTATTCCGCGCGGGCTCGAGGACGCGCAAAATAGGCACTTCCCTCGATATCTGGTTCTGAACCTGCACGGCCAAAATGGCCGGCCACATCAACGAAAGAGAGCGCAGTAGTCGTGGACGAAGAACTCGAGCCGATCGTCGGTAGGTGGTACAGGCGAGAAGACGACGGAGAGACGTTCACCGTCGTTTCCATCGACGAGGACGAAGGCATCATCGAGATCCGGCTGCTCGACGGCGAGATCGAGGAGATCGATCAGGCCGCCTGGGAAGAGATGGAGCTCGAGGAGATCGAGGATCCCGAGGAGTGGGAGGGCGCCGTCGATTTGGATGAGGACGACGAAGACCTCGATTACGACGTCGACGAAGACGACGACGACGATGATTGGGGCGACGAGTTCGACGATCGCGACTGACCCTGCCCGCCTTCCGCCCCGTTCAGCACACCTGCCGACATCACTGAGAACGCCCGCCCGAAGCGCCGGCTCGGGCGGGCATGACACGTCCTAGCGCGGCTGCTCGACGTACCGCAGGTACGGCTTCAGCGTTCGGAAGCCTTGCGGGTACTTCTCCTTCGCCGCTTCGTCCGACACGCTCGGCGGGATGATCACCTCGTCGCCCGGCTTCCAGTTCACCGGCGTCGCGACCTGGTGCTTGGCCGTGAGCTGGATCGAGTCGAGCAGTCTCAGCACCTCGTCGAAGTTGCGGCCGCTCGTCATCGGATAGGTCAGCATCGCCTTGATGCGCTTGTCCGGTCCGATGATGAACACCGAGCGTACCGTCTGATTGTCGACGGGCGTGCGGGTCTTCGGATCACCGCTCGCGTTCGGATGAATCATGTCGTAGGCCTTCGCGACCGAAAGATCGCTGCCGTCGATGATCGGATAGTTGACGCTGGCCCCCTGGGTCTCCTCGATGTCCTTCACCCAGGCGTTGTGATCCTCGACCGTGTCGCAGCTCAGGCCGATGATCTTCGTGTTGCGCTTATCGAACTCGGGCTTCAGCCGGGCCATGTAACCGAGCTCGGTCGTGCAGACCGGCGTGAAGTCCTTCGGATGCGAGAACAGGATCGCCCAGCTGTCGCCGATCCATTCGTGGAAGTTGATCGGTCCCTGTGTGGTGTTCGCCGAGAAGTCAGGCGCGACGTCGCCGATGTGAAGTGACATTGCTTCCCTCCTGGATGTCTCTTATGACATCGAGTGCTTTCTTCATGCTCGGAATGCACCGTATCGGTGCGCTATGCCGAGCAAGCATACACGCGATGATTCGAGATACAACGGGAAATCGCGGCGCGGCAAGACGAGCGCCGCGTCGGCGTGCGTCGCGCTCAGAATCTGAACACCGCGATCACGTTGATCGCACCCGTATCGATATCGTCCGTATCGAACCACTCGTACTCGCCGCGCAAAGCGATGCGAGGCCATTCGTATTGAATGCCGCCTGCCACCGTGACGCCGCTGTCGGAGCTCTTGAATGAATCGCGAAACGGATCTCCCGGGAAGTCGATCGTGACCGAGCGCTTGAACTCGGCGTCGTAATAACCGAGGCTCCCGAACATGTTCAGATTCGAGAACGGCGCGAGCGCGACGACACGAAGCGTCTTGATCTCGGTCTCGACACCGAACTTGACGGACACGAATTCGATCCTGTCCGGGAACGCCACGGGGAAGAAGAGCTGCTCTTCGATATCGCTGCTGCGTCCCCAGCCTACTTCGATTCCGTAGTTGCTGTTCAGCTGATAGCCGCCGATGATGCGGTAGACGCCGGCATTGTCGGAGACTCTGAAGCCCGTCTCCTCGTCGTTCTCCTTGTAGCTCATGAAGCCGGCTCCGACGCCGACGTAAGGGCCGCGAATCTCCTGCGCGTGCGCAGCGCCTGCGAGAAGACACGTCGACAGCAGCACCGCCGTGCAGCCCGTCCCTGATCTTGCGGTTCGCATCCTTGGTGTTCCCGTGGCCAGAAATGTCGTGAGCTTAGCCCCCGCGGGACCGCGACAACAAGTGCATCGATTCTCGAACGTGAAACGAACGGGATGACCGAGCGCGGTCGTCGTGCCGACGAGCGTCAGCCGTTCTGCCCCGCGGCCGGATACGTGATACGCGTGCCGTCGACCTTCGCAAACGAAGTCAGCGTGTGTTTCCGCGGCGAGCCGGCGTCGATGATGTCGAAGACGTCGACCCCGCGCACGAGCAGCGCATCGCCGACGAGCGAACGGTGACAGCGCCACGGCACGGCCTCGGCGCACATGATCGCCACCCGGCGCGTGCTCGCGAGGGCGACGAGCTCGTCGACGGCATGCGCGAATGCATCCGACTGCATGTAATCGGCGTACGCGCGAAACGACGCATTGCGCCAGCCGGTGTTGATCGAATCTTCAGCGGGGCGGCGCAAGCCCCCGAGGCTCCCCGCGTAACGGTACTCGATGCCTGCTTCGGCGAGGCTTTTCTCGAGCCGGCTCCTCTCGAACTGCGGGTTGTGGCGCGACTTCGGGACGGTGCGGATGTCGACGAGCGTGTCGATGCCGTTCCGCCGCAGGAGGTCGACGAACTCGTCGATCGGCCGTGTCGAGTGGCCTATCGTGTGCACGACTCGCTGAGCCATCGTCCCGCTCCCGCGCAGAGCGTCCAGTGTAGCCCGCGTCCGCCCTTCGGCAACTCCATATCCATGATCGTGCCGAAAAGCCCGAAGCTCGCGTGACGCCGAGCAGCGCTTGTGACCGTTCGGCGCGCTCTGGTAGCGTTCCTTCGAATTCGGACGGTTTCGTTCGCGCCCATGAGAAGAGTTGCTCTCGTACTCGTCCCCCTGCTCCTCATCGCGGTCATCGCGGCCGTCGGCGTGGGACGGCGCGGGCAGGAGCCCACGCCGTCCGACCCGCCGCCCGAGCCTTTCCGCTACGACTTCGAATACCCTTTCATGGCGTACCGGACGGCTCCGCGCACGGACGCCGTGGCCGATCTCGTCCGGCGTCTCGACGCCCGCGAGGCACAGCTCGAGCTCCGCGGCTCGCGCGGCGTTCTCGATTCGCTGCTCGAGGCGCTCGACATCGACCCTGCATCGCAGGTGCTCGTTTTCTCGACGACGAGCCTGCAAACGGGCAGCATCCGTCCGAGCACGCCGCGCGCGATCTACTTCAACGATGACGTCTACGTCGCGTGGGTTCAGGGCGGGGGGCCCGTCGAGATCGCGTCGATGGATCCCGAGCTCGGCCCGGTCTTCTACACGCTCGAGCACGCGAGCCGCGCGAAGCCGAAGATCGAGGCCGAGCGCTGTCTCCGCTGCCACGATTCGTACTCGCTGACGGGCGGCGGCGTGCCGCGCTTCATCGTCGGGTCGGGCTACATCGACCGGCTCGGGAACATCGTGTCGCACGAGGGCTGGATCCTCACGACGCAGCGGACGCCGCTCAGAAGCCGTTTCGGCGGCTGGTACGTCACGGGACGACACGGCGATCAGGTGCATCTCGGTAACATCGTGCTGCGTGACGTGTACGCGCTGCAGAATCTCGAGCAGCTCAGGATCGGCAACATCGACTCGCTCGACGGCCTCGTCGACACGTCGAGCTATGCGGCACCCGGCAGCGACATCGTCGCGCTGCTCGTGATGCAGCATCAGATCGACGTGCAGAACGAGATCTCGCGCGTGAACTACAAGGTTCGCGCGGCGCTTCATCGCGAGGGCGCCGAGCCTTCGCGTGCGGTGGTCGCGGAGCTCGTCGAGCCGCTCGTCGAAGCCATGCTGTTCGTCGGCGAGGCGACGCTCGAGGGGCCGATCGTCGGGAGCCCCGAGTTTCGCGAGCAGTTCGAGCGGCGCGGGCCGACCGATCCCGCGGGCCGCTCGCTGCGCGAGCTCGATCTCGAGGGCAGGCTGATGCGTTACCCGCTGAGCTATCAGATCTACTCGAAGGCCTTCGACGCGCTGCCCGCGGTCGCGAAGGCACAAGCCTATCGGCGCCTCAAAGCGATCCTCGACGGAGACGACGCGTCCGAGAAGTTCGCCCATCTGTCGTCCGAGGACCGCTCGGCGATCCTCGAGATCCTCACCGCGACGAAGCCCGACTTCGCGGCGTTCTACGCTGCGCCGGTCGACGAGGAAGCCGGCGACACGACGGAGGCCGGCACGGACGGGGAGCCCGCGGCCGACGACGGCCTCTCCGAGGGCGCAGCCGAAGCGGCCGCGGCGCCGGTCCCCGAGGCGGAACCGCCGCCGTCGTCGCCGTGACATGCCGATGAGCCGGGACGCCGAGCAGCACATACGGACCGATGCACCGCCGGTCCTGCCGCCGGACGAGCCCGCACCGCACCTTCCGCTGCGCGAGCTCGCCGACGATGCGTTCTCCCGCGCGGCCGGCGCGCCGCTGATCCACGGCAACAGCGTCGAGCTCCTGCGCGACGCGCAGGAGAACTACCCGGCCTGGCTCGCGGCGATCCGCGGCGCACAGCATCACGTCTACTTCGAGAGTTACTTCATCTGCGAGGACGAGGTCGGCTACGAGTTCGCCGACGCGCTGATCGCGAAGGCACGAGACGGCGTCACGGTCAGGCTGATCTACGACTGGATGGGCAACTTCGGCAAGGCGTCG
>CAZKNH010000201.1:0-5748 GCA_964553875.1 uncultured Gammaproteobacteria bacterium
TTCCAGAACGTGCTCGAGAGCATCGACGGCGCGACGGGCGCCGCGAAGGTCAATCGGGACGTCGTGTTCACCGAGGCGGGGCAGATGCTGACGATCTGCCCGGGCACGAACGGCGGCAAGAACTGGCCGGCCGGGGCGTACAGCCCGCGCACGAACGCGATGTACTACCCGCTGCAGAATCTCTGCATGGAAGCGACGGTGCAGACCGGCGAGCGTGATCCGTCACTGGTCTATGGGTTCTCGAGCGAGCAGGTGATCGCACCCGGCAAGGACGACGTCGGTGCGATTTACGCGATTTCGGCGGAGACGGGCGAGACCCGCTGGCTCCACGAGCAGCGCGCCGGCGTCTTGTCGCTCGTCGCGACCGGCGGCGGGCTCGTGTTCGGGGGCGACGTCGCGGGCATGTTCCGCGCATTCGACGACGAGACCGGCGAGGTCCTCTGGGAGACGAGCGTCGGCGGACCGGTCAGCGGCTTTCCGATCACGTTCGCCGTGGGCGGGAAGCAATACGTCGCGGTGACGACGGGGCCGTCGCTCGCTGCGGCGGCGTCGCGGAGGATGACGCCCGAGCTCCCTCCGGACAGCAGTCAGGCGGCCGTGTTCGTGTTTGCGCTGCCGTGACGACAGGTTTGGGGGTGGCGGCCTGAGCAAAAGGTTGGTGAAAAGGACGAGCTTCTGCGCTCGGCAGCCAACGTCGCGGAGGGGCGCAGGATCCGGATGACGAGCGTTCGCGCGGCGGGACAAGCGTTTCGCCCGCTGGCATGAAAACTGCTTGATGCCACGCGGGCGTCTCGCCGGTTGCCATACCCCCCAACGCTGTTTCCGATCCTCCCCGGAAAAATGTCCCCCGAAACAGCGTACCGGCGAGACGCTTTTTCGTTCATCAGTGCGTCATCGACCACACGACGAAGTTCACGCCCAGTCGGAAAGCGTCCGCGGCCGGCTCGAGCGGGTAGCGCGCGTCGTCGTACCAATCCCAGAAATTGGCGAGATCGTTGTTGTGGCCGGCCGCGATCGCGAGTCGGCCTTCTGCGTCCTCGAGGCCGTAATAGGTGATGCTCCCGCCCGGAACGTAAGGCGACATTCGATCGAGGTTGCGCAGCGTGAAATGCACGTCGAAGACGGGATGCGTCTCCTCGAGAGCCCTGAAGCTGCGATCGGGAAACGCGCGCAGGACCTGTGAGCGCATGTTGTCGAGCTGGCGGAACCCGTCGAAGTCGTCCATCAGAATGAAGCCGCCCCGTTCGACGTATTCACGAAGATTCTCGATCTCCTTTTCGGTCAGCTCCATTTCTCCCGGCTCGGAGACGTACGCGAACGGGTAATCGAAGATCTCGTCGCTCGCGAGGTCGACGATCCGGAACGACAGCGCGTCGACGTCGATCCCGGTGGCCGACGCGATGAACTCGTTCAGGTTGTAGTCGGAGCTCGGGTAGTTGTGCGACCACCCCATGTGGCCGAACCAGCCGTTCGTGCCGTACCGCCAGCGTGCGACGACGAGCTCCGTCGGCGGCGGGTCGTTCTGCGGTATCGGGATCATGCGGCGATAGCCTTGCGCCGCGGCGAAAGTGCTCGCAAGCACCGCGAGCCCGAGAACGGCGGCCTGCGGCCGCCGGGTCGTGAAGATACGCATCATCACGGAATCGTCCGAGGCAGCACGGAACGGATCATCGCGCACGCGCGCCGGAGACGTCGACGGCTTCTTCCCGGGCGGGGCGCGACCTCGACGTCGCGTCGCGAGCGGTGTCGAGCGCACTCGGCGGCGGAAGCTCGGGCTCCCGCACGGCGTCCATGCCCTCGGGATGCGGGGCCACGTCACGCGGAACCGTGCCCGCTTCGCTCAACGTAACGACCTGCCGGGTTCTCGTACCCCGCGACGCACGATCATGCTGCGACGCCGCGAACGCGAATCCGGCGTGCTCGACGAAGCGCACGCCCCACGACGAATCCGACGGCACCAAAGCCGTGAGCAGCAGCAGAATGCAGCACGTCACGCTCGCGCCGGCCGCGGTCGCGGCCGTATAGCGCAGCATTGCGGCCTGGCTCGCCCCGACGACGCGTGCCGGTGCGCGGACGAGGAGGTAGACGGCGACGATTGCACGGAGGAGCCGCTCGAGCCATCTGGACCTGTAGACCCACGACTGAAGCTCCGGACGCCGCTCGAACTCTCTTGCGATGACGGCGCACTTGCCGAGCCGGAGCTTCGCATCCTCGATGGCTTCGTCGGCCGGCACGCCGAGACGAGCCGCTTCGGCTTCGAGGTCGGCGAAGTGATCCTCGAGCTCGCCCGCAAGACGCGAGACATATTTCGGAGAAACCCCCGAGTCGAGGAGCTCGACGAGCAGCGCATCGATCTCTGGGTTCCGTCGCATTCTTGTTCGCTTTCTATTCCCGTCGACGCGACCTTTGAAGCACCCTCGCGAGCCCCTCCGGCGACGAGCCGCGGCGGGGCGCCTCGTCGTGCGAGCGCCGCGGCCTCGTTCCTCGGCCGCGGTGCTTCAAGCCCGGCTCGGCTCGCCGAGCACGGACCGGACACCTCCCGACACGCGGTTCCACTCGTCCATCAGGTGCTGGAGCCGCTTACGCCCTTTGGCCGTAACAGAGTAATACACCCTCGAGCGGCCATTGACCACCTTACGTCGAGCCTTGAGCGCGCCGCGCTGCTCGAGACTGTAGAGCGCCGGGTAGACGACGCCTTCCCCGAGAGTAATCGCTTCGCCGGTGGAAGCCTTGATCGACTTCACGAGCTCGTAGCCGTACATCTCGCGTTGGACGAGAAGGCGCAGCACGAGCAGCTCTGGAACGCCGCTCATGAACGGAGGATTCGTTTGACCCACTTTCTTCTTCTGCCTTGATGCCTTGAACAACCTAATGCTAGTGCCGGAGTCCCGGACGCGCAATTGCGGCGATGCCGGTCCGGAAGCGGGGCGTGCAACGCGTGCATATCGGCCTGCTAGAATGAGCTCGGAGCAGAGGAGGACGAGATGAAGCGACGGGATTTCATCGGCGCGTGCGGCGCGCTCGGCGTTGCGGCGACGTTCGGCTCGGCGGTGGCGCAACAACGGATGCCGGCAAGGCCGATTCCGTCGACAGGCGAGCTGTTACCGGTGATCGGTCTCGGTTCGAGCAAGGTCGTAGAGCAGATCGCGACGGAGGGCGTCGAGCCGTTGCGAAGCGTGCTGGCAGTGCTGATCGATGCGGGCGGACGCATGGTCGATACGTGGCCGCGGAATCCGGATAACGACGCGGCGTTTGGCCGTATCGTGAACCTGCCCGAGTTCGCGGACCGGCTCTTCGTGACGATGAAGATCGACCGCGAGGGGCGCGAAGCCGGCATCGAGCAGTTCCGCGAGACGCAGCGTTTGTATGGCAGAGAGCGTTTCGATCTCGCGCAGATCTTCAGCCTGACCGATATCGATTCCCACTGGCCGACGCTTCGGTCGATGAAGGACGAAGGCGCTGCCCGCTACATCGGCGTCACGGTCGCGGAGTACCGGCTTTACGATCGGCTGCTCGAGTTCCTCGCGACGGAAACCCCGGACTTCGTGCAGGTCAACTATTCGGTGAGCGAGCGCCGGGCCGAGGAGAGAATCCTGCCGCTCCTCGCCGAGCGAGGTATCGCCGCGCTCATCAATCGGCCGTTCATGAACGGCGTGTACTTCCGGCGCCTCGAAGGTCGGCCGCTGCCGGGATGGGCGACGGAGATCGGTTGCGAGAGCTGGGCCCAGTTTTCGCTGAAGTACATCCTCGCGAATCCCGACGTGACGTGCGTGCTCACGGAGACGACCAATCCTCGCCACATGGAGGAGAACGCCCGGGCCGCGTTCGGCGAGCTGCCCGACGAGCGCACACGTGCCCGGATGCGCGAGCTGATCGACGCGGTATGAGTCCTCCGAGCGCGGAAGAGGCCCGAGGCGCGCCGTCTTCCGCATGGCACGAGGCCCAGCGCCGTGCGGGGCTCCAAGGCACGCTGCGCGAGATGGCGGCGCGCGGCACGCACGACAAGGTCCTCGAGCTCCTCGCGCGCCATGCGCCGCCCGAGCGCAGGCCGGATGCGCTCGATATCGGCGCCGGGGCCGGCGCGCTGTCGAGGAAGCTTGCCGACGGCGGGTGGCGGGTCGCAGCGTGCGACCTCTACCCGGATGCGTTCGCGGCCGAGGGGATCGAGTGTCGCGGCGTCGACGGCGGCCGTCTGCCGTACCCCGACGCGCACTTCGACATCGCGGTCGCGGTCGAGCTCCTCGAGCACATCGAGGCCCACGAAGCGCTGTTCGCGGAGGTTTGGCGCGTGCTGCGTCCGGGCGGGTTGCTGCTGATCACGACGCCGAACATCCTGTCGCTGAAGTCGCGAGTCGCGTTCCTGCTGACCGGGTACCCGTACAGCTTCCCGACGCTCGACCCTTCGGTGCTCGATCCGGTCGCGCAGCACATCACGCCATTCTCGCTCGACCGATATCGCTGGCGCCTCACGCAATCGGGCTTCGACGTCGAGTTCGTAGACGTCGACAAGCTGCAGCGGTCGTCACGCGCGCTCGCATTCCTGATCCCGCTGATCCGGCTCGCGACACGTCGCGCTGCTCGCGAGTCGGCGTCCGTGAGGGAGCAGAATTCGCGCAAGGTGCTCTTCGGCCGCAAGCTCTTCATCATCGCGCGCAAGCGCGCCGACCGGCCGCTTGACCGTCCGACGGGCCGGGCAGCATGATCGGGCCGGAACGATCGGCGGCCGGGTACGCGGCACCGACGGGGAGGAGGATGGGATGAGCGTTCGATGGATCGCGTTCTGCGCGGCCGCCGTGTTCATGGGGTCGGCCGCCGCGCAGTCGGCGGGAGTCGCTTCGCAGGACGTCGAGCGGATCGTGCGTGCGGCCGAGGCGCTGGTCGCATCGGTCGGCGGCCCGCCGGGCCCGATCGAGCAGATGGCCGGCATCAGCCGCCGAGGCAGTCTGCTCCTTCGCTACGACGACGAGAACCGCAAGAACTGGACGTACTGGCCGACGCAGCGTGCCGGCCTCCCGCTCGAGCTGATGAGCGCCGAGCAGCGGATGCTCGTGCACGATCTGCTGCGCACGGTGTTGAGCTCGAAAGGCCACAACAAAGTGGCCAACATCATGCAGTTGGAGGACATTCTCAAAGTGACGGATGAAGCCGGATTCCCGCGCGACGTCGGTCACTACACGCTTACCTTCTTCGGCGAGCCGTCGACGGAGCGGCCGTGGGCATGGCGCTTCGAGGGGCATCACGTCTCGTTGAACGTGTCGGTTTCACCCGAAGGCGTCACCGTGACGCCGACGTTCCTCGGCTCGAATCCGGCAGAGATTCGCACGGGCTCCCTCGCAGGCTTCCGTGTGCTCGCGAGCGAGGAGGACCTCGGCCGCGAGCTCGTCCAGTCGTTCACGCCGGAGCAGCGCGCGAAGGCGGTGCTGTCCGACCGGGCGCCGAGCGACATCCTGACCGGCAACCTGAACAAGCCGCGCGAGCAGTGGGACGCGTGGCGCGAGACGCTCGAGCCCGAGGGTATCCGGGTGGCCGAGCTGAACGAGGTGCAGCAGCATTGGGTGCGACGCATCCTCGACGAGGTCGTCTCGACGTACCGCCCGGAGATCTCGAAGGCCTATCTCGACTCGATCGACGTGACCGAGCTCAGCTTCGCGTGGATGGGCAGCACGGAGCGGCGGGCGCCGCATTATTATCGGCTGCAGGGGCCGGATTTCGTGTTCGAGTTCGACAACGTGCAGAACGGCGCGAACC
>CAZKNH010000202.1:0-5639 GCA_964553875.1 uncultured Gammaproteobacteria bacterium
TCATCGCGAGCCTCGTGCTCCTCGTGCTGTTCTTCACCAAACGCTCGTCCGCGCCGGCCGTATACGTCGCGCTGTTCTGGATCGGCTCGGTGTGGAGCTCCGCGGTCGTCTGGTGGAGCATCTCGGCGGGGTTAGACACCGAGACGCCGATGGCGGCCGCGATCGGCAGCGTGGTTCGCAATGTGTTCTTCGCGGCGCTCTGGACGCTCTACATGCTGAATTCGCGCCGCGTCGCAGCCACGTTCGTGCGGCGCCTGCGCCCTCGTGCCGAAGCGGAGCCGGAGATGCTGCCTGCTCAGTAAATCGGCCGCGGCCGCTCGATCACATAGCCCTGCACGAAGTCGACGCCGAGGTTCCGTGCGGCCTCGAACGACGCCTGATCCTCGATCTGCTCAGCGACGACGCGGAAATCGAGCGTGCGCCCGAGCTTGATCATCGCGGCGAGCATCTCGCGGTTCACGCTGTCCTCGGCGAGATTTCGCGTATAGACCCCGTCGATCTTGACGTAGTCGAGCGACAACTGCTTCAGGTTCACGAACGAGCCGATGCCGCTGCCGAAATTGTCGAGCGCGAAGCGGCAGCCGATGCCGTGCAGCACGGCGATGAAGCGACGCGCATAGTCGAGGTTCTGGACGACGGCCGATTCGCGGATCTCGAAGCAGACTCGCGCGGGCTCGAGGCCCGTGTGATCGAGCATGTCGACGACGAACTCGAGGAAGCCGTCGTCGCCGAGCGTCTGCCCGGAGAGGTTGATGTTGCACGTGCGGTCGTCGGGCAGGTTCAGCGCGCCGCCGGCCATCGCGGTCAGCGCGGACTGCACGACCCACCGGTCGATGTGCGACATCAGGTGATAGCGCTCCGCCGCGCCGAGGAACTGCGTCGGCAGGATGCGCTTGCCGGACTCGTCGCGCATCCTGAGCAGCACTTCCGCCGCGGGACCGTTCGGCGCGCGGCCGCCGACGGCGATGATCGGCTGCACATGCAGCTCGAACCGGTTCTCGGAGAGCGCGCGCTGCAGGCGCTGCAGCCACTGAATCTCGCCGCGCTCGCGCGCGAGGATCTCGTCCCGCGCGGAATAGACGTGCACGCAGCCTCGTCCCTGCTGCTTCGCGACGTAGCACGCGGAGTCCGCCGCGCCGAGCAGCGCCTCGGCCGACGTGCTCTCGTGCCCCACTTCGACCATCCCGATGCTGACGCCGATATCGAAGACCTGGTCCTGCCACGTGAAGCGATAGGCCGCGAGCGATGCGCAGATGTCCTCGCCGATCTGCCGTGCCTTGTCGAGCGGACAGCCGACGAGCAGCATCGCGAACTCGTCGCCGCCGACGCGCGCGACCGTGTCCGAGTCGCGAACCTTCTGCTTGAGCAGCGCCGCGACCTCGCGCAGCAAGTTGTCACCGGCGATGTGGCCGCACGTGTCGTTCACGATCTTGAAGCGGTCGAGGTCGAGATACGCGACGACGTGGCCGATCGAGTCCGCTCGCGCGGATTTCAACGCCGCCTCGAGCCGGCGCTCGAACTCGGCGCGGTTCACGAGCCCGGTCAGCGCGTCGTGCGTCGCCTGGTACGACATCTCCCGCGCGATGCCGCGGAGCTCGCTCACGTCGTGGAAGATCACGACGCATCCCGATATCTCGTGGTCCGGCCCGCGGATCGGGGACGCGGTGAGCTCGGTCGAGAACTCCCTGTCGGAGACCTTGCTCATCAGCAGCGCGCGCCGCCCGAGGTTCACGCGCCGCCGCTCGGTCAGGCATTGCCGGACCGGATCGCCGAGCGATAGGCGATCGACCTCGTCGACGAGCGCAATGAGCTCGCCAAGCTCCTTGCCGACCGCGAAGCTGCGAGTCGTGCCGATCAGCTGCTCGGCGGCCTCGTTCATATAGTCGATCGCGCCGTCGGTACCGGTCGTGATCACGCCCTCGCCGATCGACTCGAGCGTGATACGCGCCTGCAGCTTGCTGCGGCCGAGCGACGCCTCGATGGTCTTGCGCGGCGTAATGTCGCGCGCGACGGTCAAAAGCGCCGGACGACCCTGCCAGATCGCCCGACGGCTATGGAGCTCCGCCCACAGTCCCGGCTCGTCGCCGCTGATCAGCTGAACCTCGACGGGCTCCCCATGCTCTTCGCCCGCGAGCAGCGCATCGATGTGCTTGCGCACGGTTTCGCGATACGCGGGCCTGAGCAGGTCGGTCACCGGCTTGCCGATCAGCGTGCTCGGATCGACCCCGAAGAGCTCGCCGGCCGGCCCGTTCGCATGAAGGATGGTGTCCGTGTGCACGAGCATGATCTCGGGCAGCGCGGCGGCCAGCGCGTCGAACAAGGCGCGATCCGCCGATGCCTGCGTGCGGCGCTCCTGCTCGCGGTCGATCAACCGATTGACGCTGGCCGCAATGTCGACGAAATCCCCGTGTCGGCCGTTCAGCACGAGCCGGTGCGGGCCCGGAGGACGCGCGAGCAGCGCATGAATGTCGTCCTTCAGCCGGTCGATTTCGGCCTTCAGAGGCTTCCGCGACAGCCAGACCGCGAGCCCGACCGACAGCAGCAGCAACACCACGCCGGCTGCCCACCGGAGAACGAGATCGGAACCGAAAAACTCCACGGCTACCCTCTACTGCCCGGCGCCCGGCCCCCCGGCGCGCGCTCGGCGTGCGGTCGACGCGGACCTCGCCGGCCGCCCCGTCATCGACGCTTGTTCATTGCCGGCGACGGGATGCGGGCTTTGTTGTTCTTATGACCGCCTTCGCGGCGGCGCGTTATCCCCTGGGCCTCTCGAGCCTCTGGATCGAGCTGAAGGCAGGGCCGCGCTCCTAGAGCGCGTAGGCCAAAGATACCGCACGCCCCCGCGCGGATCGCGCGGATTTGACTATAATTCTTGAGACTGCCGCTTGTGGGGCTTCGTTACACTCGGCTAACCTTACCGGCCCTCGCCGCAACCGCGGCCGACCCCGACTTTCGCATGCCTAGCCTATGAGCGCACAGATGAACATCGAGATGGCCCGGCGACAGATGCTTGGCCAGCAGGTCCGCGCTTGGGACGTCTTCGACGAGCGCGTCCTCGCGACGCTCGAGCAAACGCCCCGCGAGGAGTTCGTGCCTCCCGCGTACCGCGAGCTCGCGTTCGCCGACATGGAAGTCCCGCTCGGCCACGGGCAGGTCATGATGGCGCCCAAGATCGAGGGGCGGCTGCTGCAGGCGCTCGCGATCGAGCCGACCGACCGGGTCCTCGAGGTCGGCACCGGGAGCGGCTATCTCACCGCGTGTCTCGCGCGGCTCGCGGGCCACGTGACGAGCGTCGAGTACTACGCGGATTTCGTCGAGGCGGCGCGCAACAAGCTTGCACGGTTTTCGATCGACGCGGACGTGCAGACGGCGGACGCCATGACGCTCACGTGCTCGGGCGAATTCGACGCGATCGCCGTCACGGGCTCGGTTCCCGAGCTCGACGAGCATTTCATCCGGATGCTCCGCCCGGGGGGGCGGCTCTTCATCATCGTCGGCCGCGCGCCGGTGATGGAGGCTCGTCTGATCCGCATGCACGGCAGCGGACGCTGGAGCGAAGAAAGTCTGTTCGAAACGGTCATCACTCCTCTGATCAACGCCGAGCGGCCAGAGCCGTTCGTCCTTTGACGGCGGGCGTCGCGATGCCCGAAGTGCCGGAATTGACGCCCGACGAAGTCAACCGGCGCTGGCCGGAGGGGCAGCGCGAAGGCAGTGTCGTTCTGCTCGACGTGCGCGAGCCCGAGGAGCTCGAGCGGGCGGCGATCCCCGGTGCCTACCACATTCCTATGCAGCAAGTGCCGGCGCGCCTCGATGAGCTTCCGAAGGACAAACCCATCGTGGTGTTCTGCCACGCCGGCGGCCGCAGCCGGCGGGTCGCGCAGTTCCTCGCCGCAAACGGCTTCGAGCAAGTGTTCAACCTCGACGGCGGCATCGACGCGTGGTCGCGCACCGTGGACGAACGCGTCGGCCGCTACTGATCGCGGCATCCGTCGGTGCCGCCCTACAAACGAGAATAGGAATCGGATCATGAAGCCGCATACCATTCGACTGCTTTGCGCGAGCGGGTTGCTGACGGTCCTCGCCCATTCGGCCGCAGCGCAGGAGGGCCTGATGGAGATCTACCAGAGGGCACTGCAGAACGATCCGGCGATCCGGGAGGCCGAGGCCCGCTTCCTCGCGAACTCCGAGGTCAGACCGCAGGCCCGCGCGCAGCTGCTGCCGAACCTGTCGTTCAGCACGAACACGGGCGGCACCTTCAACGAGAACCCCATTGCGCCTCAGGATCCGATCCTCGGCGGAAACGTCGAGGGCATCAGGGGTTTCGAGACCGACAGCGACTCGTTCGGTTGGCAGCTCAACGTGAACCAGACGGTGTTCGACTGGAGCCAGATCCTGACGCTGAAGCAGGCCGACAAGCGCGTCGCCCAGGCCGAGGCCGAGTACGAGGCGCAGCGGCAGCAGCTTCTGATCCGCGTCGCCGAGGCGTACTTCGCCGTGCTTGCCGCGGAGGATTCGCTCGACGCGCAGCGCGTCGCACGCGAAGCATTCGAGCGTCAGCTCGAGCAGGCGCAGCGGCGTTTCGAGGTCGGCCTGATCGCGATCACCGACGTGCAGGAAACACAGGCGGCGTTCGACAGCGCTGTCGCGCAGGAGATCGAGGCCCAGCGCGTGCTCGCGACCGAGCAGGAGCGCCTGCGGGAGATCATCGGCGACTACGTGACCGATCTCGCGTCGCCCGAGGACGAGATCCCGCTCGTCTCTCCCGATCCGCGAAATCCGGACGAGTGGGTCCGCGTCGCGTTGAGACAGAACCTCGCGCTGATCTCGGCACGGCTCGCCGCCGATATCGCTCAGGACGACGTCGCGATCCAGCGGGCGGGCCGTTTGCCGACGCTGTCGTTCTCGTCCGGATACAGGTACAACGAGAGCGAAGGCACGCGGACGACGAAGCGCATCGACGGCGACCTGCGCGTGCCGTCGCTCAGCGAATCGGAAGGCTACAACTGGTCGCTGAATCTCCAGGTGCCGATCTTCACCGGAGGGTTCAACTCGTCACGCATCCAACAGTCGGTCTACCAGCACCGCGCTCAGGTGCAGGCGGCCGAGCGCGTCGCGCGGGAGACCGAGCGTGCGACGCGCGACGCGTTCCTCGGGGTCGAATCGTCGATCTCGCGAGTGCGAGCGCTCCGGCAGGCCGTCGAATCCGCGCAGACCGCGCTTCGCGCGACGGAGGCCGGCTACGAAGTCGGCACGCGCACGTCGGTCGAGGTGCAGCAATCGCTCGACCAGCTCACGCGCGCGCAGACGGATTACGCCCGTGCGCGCTACGAGTACATCCTGAATACGCTGCGGCTGAAGCAGGCCGCCGGAACGCTGACCGTCGCGGACATCGAGCAGGTCGACGGCTGGCTCCGGCGCGATTCCAACTGAGCGGGCGACCGCCCCGCGGGATCAGCTCGACGAGCGCAGGATCGCGTCGATCAATGCGCTCGTCGAGCGGCCCGGCTTCAGGCTCACGACCCGCACGTCGCCGCCGTTGCGCCTGACGGCGTCGCCGCCCGCAATTTCCTCCGGGCGGTAGTCCCCGCCCTTCACGAGCACGTCCGGCAGCAGCCGCTCGATCAGCGCGGCGGGCGTGT
>CAZKNH010000203.1:0-5621 GCA_964553875.1 uncultured Gammaproteobacteria bacterium
GCCGAGATCTTCGGCGGAGGCGGCGGCCACGTGATCTCGCCGTCCTTGACGACGGTCGCGCCGCGAATCACCTCGTCGTCCATGTCGACGACGACGTTGCCGTCCTTGCCGGGGCACATGTCCGCGAGCAGATGGCGCAGATTGGTCGCATACATCTGGCTCGACTGCCCGGGCAGGCGGCTCGGCAGATCCGTGTAGCCGATGATCGTGACGCCGTCGTGCTCGATGACCTTGCCGGGCTCGGTCAGCTCGCAGTTGCCGCCCTGCTCGGCGGCGAGGTCGACGATCACGCTGCCCGGCTTCATCGACTCGACCATGTCGCGCGTGATCAGCTTCGGCGCAGGCTTGCCCGGAATCAGCGCGGTCGTGATGATGATGTCGACTTCCTTCGCCTGCTCGCGGAAGAGCGCCATCTCGGCCGCGATGAACTCGGGGCTCATGACCTTCGCGTAGCCGCCGACGCCCTCGCCCTCTTCCTCGAAGTCGAGCATCAGGAACTCGGCGTCCATGCTCTCGACCTGCTCCTTGACGGCAGGCCGCGTGTCGAACGCGCGAACGATCGCGCCGAGCCCCTTCGCGGTGCCGATCGCGGAAAGTCCCGCGACGCCCGCGCCGATCACGAGGACCTTCGCCGGCGGCACCTTGCCGGCGGCCGTGATCTGTCCCATGAAGAAACGGCCGAAATGCTGCGCGGCCTCGACGACGGCGCGGTAACCCGCGATGTTCGCCATCGAGGAGAGCGCGTCGAGCTTCTGCGCGCGCGAGATCCGCGGGATGCCCTCGACGGCGAGCGCCGTCACACGCTTCTCCGCGAGCCGTTCGAGCAGCCGCGCGTTCTGCGCGGGCGCCAGGAACCCGACGATCATCTGGCCCGGGCGCATCCGCTCCACCTCGTCGTCGACGGGTGCACGAACCTTGAGGACGATGTCCGCCGTCGACCAGACGGCGGCCGCGTCCGCAGCGATCTCGGCACCCGCGGCGCGATAGGCCTCGTCCGAGAAGCTCGCCTCGGCGCCCGCGCCGGTCTCGACGGTCACCGTGAAGCCGAGCTTCACGAGCTGACCGACGGTCTCCGGCGTCGTCGCGACGCGTCGCTCACCGGGGGTGACTTCCTTTGGGACCCCGATCCTCATGCGAATCCTCCGCTGGTTTTCATTCGTTCTTACCGGCCTTCGGGTCCGCGATCCTTGCGGGGCCGGCCGCAGCCGACGCGCAGATTACCCTAAAAAGCCGATCCGATGCTGTGGGCGGTCGATGCCGGTAGCGTCGGTGCTCGTATCGACGCCCCTCGACACTGATGCGGTAGACTCGAGCCCGCCGGCCGAAACGCCGGCTCGCCCCATAACGGAGCCAAGCGATGTCGTTCGAGATCAAGCCGAAGACCGTGCGCCTCGCCCGGGTGCTGCTCGGCGGGCTCGCCCTCCTTGCCGCATTCGCGGCCGGCGCGCAGCGCCCCGTTCCTTTCGCCGAGCCGGCGCGCGTCGAGGCGGCCGAGCGGGAGATCTTGAACAGCGAGCGCATCGAGCGCCGGTTCGGCAGCTACGGTATCGAGGTGCTTTCGAGTGACGCACGCTTCCGAGTCTCGAACCTTTATAGCCTCCACGACGGCGCGAGGATCTGCCGCACGTTCGCGGTCGTCGCGTACCCGCCGCGTATCGATCCGCGCTTTCGTCGCGAGCACGAGGAGATCGTCGCGGGCGGGTCGATCGGGGCGGTCTTCGCGCGCAACGGCTGGACGGTGACCAAGCGCCATCTCCACTTCGGCGACCTGCCCGCGACGCCGAAGGTCGCGGGGTTGATGCGCACGGACGAAGGCGTGCCGCTCGCGGTCCACGTCTACGTGCTCGCGGTCGGCAAGGACGGCGAAGCCTTCGACTACGCAACGATCGCCGAAGTGCACCATCCCGAGTACCTCTCGAGCGCCGATCTGCCGCGGATCTACGGCGAGCCGGCAACCGGCGCCGACGCCGAGGACCCGATGGTGCGCGAGATCCTCGCGGAGACGGTTTCAAGAATGCGATAACCGCCCTATTCACGCCCGCCACCGCTATCGAGAATTTACGACCATGCCGATCGTCATACTCTCCGCGGTCATTCAGGGGCTCGCGATCCTGCACGTGCTGCGCACGGGCCGCGACATGCGCTGGATTTTCCTGATCCTGTTCCTTCCCGGGGTCGGCGCGTTGATCTACTTCGTCGCCGAGGTCCTGCCGTCGCTGAACCAGAGCCTGACCGCTCGGCGTGCGATGCGGCGGGTGCAGAACGTCGTCGACCCGACCCGAGGGCTTCGCGAAGCCCTGCTCGAGTACGAGCGCAACCCGAGCATCGAGACCGCGGCCCGCTATGCCGACGAGCTCACTCGCGCGGGCCGTCACGACGAGGCGATCCGCATCTGTAACGACGCGCGCAAAGGCCTGTTCGAGGACGACCCGAAGATCCTGCTCGCGCTCGCGAACGCGCAGTTCGCGGCGCGTCTCTATCGGCAGACGATCGAGACCCTCGATCTCCTGCGTGAGCGGAACCCGGACTTCCGCTCGCCGGACGGCCATCTGCTCTATGCCCGCTCGCTCGAAGAGAGCGGCGACAACGAGCGCGCGCTCGAGGAGTACGCGGCGCTTTCCCGCTACTACCCGGGCGCGGAAGCGCGCGTGCGCCACGCGCTGCTCTGCAAGAAGCTCGGCAGAACGGACGAGGCGGCGGCGATGTTCACGGCGATCCTGAAGGACGCGCGGCTCGCGCCGAAGCATTTCCGTCGCTCGCAGCGCGAATGGCTCGAGCTCGCGAAGCGGGAAAGCGAAGCGTAGCTCGGCTTCGTCGGCTCCGCGTTCAACGCACCACGGGGGAGCCGCCGGCCGCGCAATCGTGCAAGTAGCGCCAGAGCGTCGCGACCACGAGCGCGTGATCGACCGCGCCGGCGCGCAGGAGCTCGGGCAGCCGATCGCGCGGCACGAGCTCCACGACGGTGTGCTCCCTCGGATCGTTGCGAATCTCGGCGACGTGCTCGGCCTCCTCGGCGACGAACGCGTGGAGACGATTGCCGAACAGCGCCGGGTTCGGATTCAGCGCACCGAGCGCTCGCAGCCGCGACGCCCGGTAACCGGTCTCCTCGAGGAGCTCGCGTGCGGCGGCTTCCGCCGCGGACTCGCCGGCGTCGATCAGCCCGCCCGGGATCTCGAGCGTCACGGCGTCCGCACCGGGCCGGTATTGGCGGATCATCACGACCTCGCCGGCGGCCGTGACGGGCACGACCTGCACCCAGTCGACCGACACGATCCGATAGAAGTCGTGCTCGGCGCCGTCCTTCGCCGAGCGCGTCCACACACGCTCGACGTTGAAGACGCGGCAGTCCGCGACGGGCTCGCGCCGCAGCGTCGTCCAGCGCTTCACTGCCGCTCCCGATTCATCCGAACGGGTGACGCCTCACGATGACCGAATCGCGCGCCGGTCCCGTCGATATCATGTCGACCGGCACACCGACGAGCTGCTCGAGCCGCTCGATGTACTGTTGCGCCTCGGCGGGCAGCCGATCGTAGTCGCGCACGTCCCGGGTCGTGCCTCGCCAGCCGGGCAGCGTCTCGTAGATCGGCTCGCACTCCGCGAATCGCTCGATCGCGAGCGGCATGGTCGTGAGCTCCTCGCCGTCGAGCCGGTAGCCCACGCAAACCTTGATCTCTTCGAGCCCGTCGAGCACGTCGAGCTTCGTGACGCAGAGTCCGGTCAGGCTGTTCGTGAACGCGATTCGCTTCAAGAGCAGCGCATCGAACCAGCCGCAGCGGCGCGGCCGTCCGGTCGTCGAGCCGACCTCGGCGCCGACCGTCGCGAGATGACGGCCCGTCTCGTCGCCGAGCTCCGTCGGGAACGGGCCGGCACCGACACGGGTCGTGTACGCCTTCACGATACCGAGGACGTAGTCGATGCTGCGCGGCCCGACGCCGGCCCCGGTCAGCGCGCTGCCGGCCGTCGTGTTCGACGACGTGACGAACGGATACGTGCCGAGATCGACGTCGAGCATCGCGCCCTGCGCGCCCTCGAAAAGCACGTTGCGGCCCTGTTCCGCGAGGCCCCGCAGAATCTCGACGACGTCGGCGACGAGCGGACGGAACGTCTCCGCATGGCGGAGCAGCATGTCGAGCTCCTTCGCCTTGTCGACCGTCGGCGCGCCGAAGTATTGCTTCAGGATGAAGTTGTGGAAATCGAGCAGCCGCGTCAACTTCTCGTCGAGCGTGCGAGGGGAGAAAAGATCGGCGACCCGCACGGCGCGCCTTGCGACCTTGTCCTCGTACGCGGGACCGATGCCGCGTCCAGTCGTGCCGATGGCCAACGGCCCGCTCGCACGCTCGCGCGCGTTGTCGAGCGCGACGTGCGACGAAAGGATCAGCGGGCACGCGGGCGAGACGCGGAGCCGCTCGGCCACGGGCACGCCGCGCGCAACGAGTCCCGCGATCTCGTTCGCGAGCGCGTCGAGCGACACGACGACGCCGTTGCCGATGAGACTCAGCACGCCGTCGCGCAGGATACCGGACGGTATCAGGTGCAGGACGGTCTTCTCGCCGTCGATCACGAGCGTATGGCCGGCATTGTGGCCGCCCTGGAAGCGGACCACGGCGTGCGCGTGCTCGGCCAAACCGTCGACGATCGCGCCCTTGCCTTCGTCACCCCACTGGGTGCCGATCACGACGACATTACGTCCCACGTTACCCTCGTACGATGAACAACAGCAACAGGCCGCTGATGACGGCGACGAGCCCGAACGTGCGGAGCTGCGCGTCCTCGAGCCTCGCGATCGATGCGAGCCCGCGGCGCCATGCCTGCGGCGAAGCGAACGGGAACAGGCCCTCGAGGATCAAGTAGAACGCGAGGCCCGCAAAAAGATCCGCCCAGGCCACAGCTCGAGCCTCCGCACCGGTGAATTCGAAGAGTTACTCGGCGGTGACCGGCGTTACGCCGAGATCACCATGCAGGAATCGGAAAAACTCGCTGTCCGGCTCGAGGACGAGGATGTCGCCCTGACCGCCAATCGACTCGCGATACGCCAGCATGCTGCGGTAGAAGCGATAGAACTCGGGATCCTTGCTGTAGGCCCGAGCGTAGATCTCCGTGGCTCGCGCGTCGCCGTCACCGCGAATCCGTTCGGCCTCCCGATAGGCCTCGGCCAGAATGACCTCGCGCTGCCGCTCCGCGTCGGCCTTGATGCGCTCGGACTCCTCCTCGCCTTCGGCGCGGAGCTGCGCAGCGATCCGGAGCCGCTCCTGACGCATGCGCTGATAGACGGAATCGGTCACTTCGCTCGAGAGCTCGATGCGCTTCACGCGCACGTCGACGACCTCGACGCCGAGCTCGGGCGAGCGTTGCTGCGCTTCGACGAGCATGGCGTCGATCAGCTCGGAACGATCCGCCGACACGACCTCCTGGACGGTACGCCGGCTGATCGCCGCCTTGATCCCTTCCTTCACGATCGCGGAGAGCCGCTGCCACGCGTCGTCTTCGTTGGCGCGCACCGAGCGGTAGTACTGCGCGGGATCCGAGATTCGCCACGTGACGAAGTAGTCGACGACCAGGTTCTTCTTCTCGCCCGTGAGGAATCGCTCCTCGGACATCTCGTGGTTCAGCACGCGCTTCGG
>CAZKNH010000204.1:0-5619 GCA_964553875.1 uncultured Gammaproteobacteria bacterium
ATCGCCGCGACTTCGCCTACGACCTCCCGCCCGAGCTGATCGCGCAGGCGCCGCTCCCCGAGCGGAGCGCGAGCCGCCTGCTCGTGCTCGACGGCGAGACCGGGCAGTTCGAGGATCGGCGGTTCCCGGACCTGGTCGAGCTGCTTCGCCCGGGCGACCTGCTCGTGCTGAACGACACGCGGGTCGTGCCCGCCCGGCTCCACGGCCGGAAGCCGACCGGCGGTCGCGTCGAGATCCTGCTCGAGCGGGTGCTCGGGCCGCGCAAGGTCCGCGTGCAGCTCCGCGCGAGCAAGAGCCCGAAGCCGGGCACGTCCCTCGAGTTTCCGGGCGGCGCGCGGGCGCTGGTCGAGGGCAGGGCCGGGGAGCTCTTCGATCTCGAGTTCGATCGCGAGGTCGAGCCTTATTTCGCGGCGCACGGCGAGGTGCCGCTGCCGCCCTATATCGACCGTGCGCCGGCCGACGAGGACCGCGAGCGCTACCAGACGGTATTCGCGCGGACACCGGGCGCGGTCGCCGCGCCGACGGCGGGGCTACACTTCGACGACGCGCTCTTCGAACGCCTCGAGGCGCGCGGCGTCGGGCGCGCGTTCCTGACGTTGCACGTGGGCGCCGGCACGTTCGCACCGGTCCGGACCGAGCAGGTCGAGGCGCATCGGCTCCACCCGGAACGGGTGACCGTGTCGGCCGCGCTCTGCGACCGCATCGAGGAGGCCCGAGGCCGCGGCGGCCGCGTCGTCGCCGTCGGCACGACGGTCGTGCGCGCGCTCGAGACCGCGGCCCTCGGCGGACGGCTCGAGCCGTTCGAGGGCGAGACGGACCTTTTCATCTATCCGGGCTTCAAGTTCCGCGTTGTCGACGCGCTCGTGACGAACTTCCACCTGCCGGAGTCGTCGCTCCTGATGCTCGTCGCGGCGTTCGCGGGGCGGGAGCGGACGCTCGCGGCCTACAGGCACGCGGTCGCCGAGCGCTACCGGTTCTTTTCGTACGGCGACGCGATGTTCGTGACGCCAGCCAACGAAGCCCGCGCGGGCGGCGGAGCCGCGCCCCGCGGGCAGAACGACGCGGGGTAAATCACGGATGAAATTCGAGGTCACGGCCCGGGACGGCGCCGCGCGCCGCGGGCGGATCACCTTCGAGCGGGGCGTCGTCGATACGCCGGCGTTCATGCCGGTCGGGACGTACGGCTCCGTGAAGGCGATGACGCCGGAGGAGCTCGAGGGGCTCGGCGCGCAGATGATCCTCGGGAACACGTTTCACTTGATGCTCAGGCC
This sequence comes from uncultured Gammaproteobacteria bacterium, assembly GCA_964553875.1. GTDB lineage: Bacteria > Pseudomonadota > Gammaproteobacteria > Steroidobacterales > Rariloculaceae > ZC4RG20. Next base: position 1,272 of record CAZKNH010000204.1, read on the forward strand.
CGGCGTCGAGGTCATCCGCGCGCACGGGGGGCTGCACCGCTTCATGCACTGGGAGCGGCCGATCCTGACGGACTCGGGCGGCTTCCAGGTCTGGAGCCTCGAGAAGCTGCGCCGCGTGACCGAGGCCGGCGTCGAGTTCCGCTCGCCGGTCGACGGCGCGAAGGTGCTGCTGACGCCCGAGTCGTCGATCGAGGTGCAGCACGCGCTCGACTCCGACGTCGTGATGGTGTTCGACGAGTGCACGCCGTATCCGGCGAGGCGGTCGGACGCGCGTGCGTCGATGCTGCTGTCGCTCCGCTGGGCCGCGCGGAGCCGGCAGGCGTTCGACCGGCTGAAGACCGGGGGCGATGCGGCGCTCTTCGGCATCGTGCAGGGCGGCGTGTACCCGGACCTGCGCCGCGAGTCGCTCGACGGCCTTCGCGCGATCGGTTTCGACGGGTACGCGGTCGGCGGGCTCGCGGTCGGGGAGCCCGAGGAGGAGCGGCTCGCGGTGCTCGAGGCGCTCGAGCCGGAGCTCCCGGCCGACCGGCCGCGCTACCTGATGGGGGTCGGCACGCCGTCGGATTTGATCGCGGCGGTCGCGCGCGGCATCGACATGTTCGATTGCGTGATACCGACCCGCCACGCGCGGAACGGCCAGCTCTTCACGAGCGAAGGCGCGCTGAACATCCGCAACAGCCGCTTCCGGGCCGACACGGGGCCGATCGACCCGCGCTGCGACTGCTACGCGTGCCGCCACTATTCCCGTGCCTACCTGCGGCACCTGCAGCAGTGCAACGAGATCCTCGGCGCACGGCTCGCAACGATCCATAACCTGAGGTTTTACGCGGTATGGATGGCGCGGATCCGCGAAGCGATCGAGCACGGCCGGCTCGCGGAGCTCGAGCGGGAGACGGCCCGGCTCTCGGCCCGCGCGGCGAACCAGTCGGGCGAGGCTATGTCATAATGCTGGCCCTCACGCGGCCGCCGGGGCCGCGGTCACATGGAATCAAGACCGAGCATGGAATTGTTGACCCGCTTTCTGATCGAGGACGCGTGGGCGCAGGGGCAGGCCGCCCAGCCGGAAGCGTCGATCATGGGCTTCCTCCCGCTGATCCTGCTCATCGTGATCTTCTACTTCCTGCTGATTCGCCCGCAGGCGAAGCGGCAGAAGGAGCATCGCGCGATGATCGAGGCGCTCGGCAGCGGGGACGAGGTGATCACCGGCGGCGGGCTGCTCGGCAAGATCAAGGAGGTCGGCGATCAGTACGTTACGGTCGAGTTCGCCGACAACGTCACGATGAAGGTCCAGAAGAACACGATCGCCGCGGTCGTGCCGAAGGGAACGTTCAAGAGCGTCTGAGCACAGCCGAAGCGAGGGGAGGCGCCGCGCACGCACGTTGCGCGAGGAAATCCATTGAACCAGCGAGCAAGTAAACGCCGATGAACCGGTATCCGACTTGGGTCAACGTCCTCGTGCTCGTGATCTGCGTGGCGGGCGTGATCCTCGCTTTGCCGAACTTCTTCGGCGACGATCCAGCGCTGCATGTAACGGAGTCGGACGGTTCGCCGATCGCCGCCGCCACCGTCGAGCAGATTGAAAGCACCCTTCGAGACGCGCGGATCGAATATCTCTCCGCGACGATCGAGGACAACGCCGCCCTCGTGCGTTTCCCGACGGTCGAGTCCCAGCTCAGGGCGAACGACGTGCTTCGTGCTGCGTTGCCGAACAACGTCGTCGCGCTGACGCTCGCGCCGCGCACGCCGCCGCTTCTTGCTGCGCTCGGGCTGAAGCCGATGGCGCTCGGCCTCGACTTGAGGGGCGGTGTGCACTTCCTGTACCAGGTCGACATCGGCGCTGCGGTGGAGCAGCTCCTCTCGACGTACGAGTCGGACATCCGGACCGAGCTTCGCGAGGCCGGCATCCGCGGCTCCGTGCGTGCCGAGCGCGACCGCGTCGTCGTCACGCTCGCCAACGCGTCGGACGTCGAACGCGCCGCCGAGCTTGTCCGCAGGATCGATGAAAGCACGCAAATCACCTTGACCGAGCGGCTGCTCGTCGAGCGCACGACGGTCGACGGCCGTCCGACGCTGATCGTCCGGCCGTCCCAGCAGGTGATCACGGAGCGGCAGGAGTTCGCGATCCAGCAGAACACGACGACGATCCGGAACCGTGTGAACGCGCTCGGCGTGTCCGAGCCCGTCGTGCAGCGGCAGGGTGTGGATCGGATTCTCGTGCAGCTGCCGGGCATCCAGGATCCGGCCCAGGCCGAGCGAGTGCTCGGCGCGACGGCAACGCTCGAGTTCCGTCTGGTCGACTACGAGAACGACCTGTTCGACGCGGCCCAGCGGCAGCGCGCGCCGGTCGGCTCGCAGCTCCTGCGCTGCGCCGATTCGATCGCTAACTCTGCGTTCTGCGCGCCGGGTCCCGACGGGAAGGCCTACACGCTGCTTCGCCGAGAGGTGATCGCGTCGGGCGATATGCTGACGGACGCGACGCCCGGCTATTCGCAGGGCACACCGGCGGTCAACGTGCGGCTCAACGCGCAGGGCGGCCGGCGCATGCTGAGCACCACTCAGGCGAACCTCAATCGCCCGATGGCGGTGCTGATGATCGAGGAGACCCCGCGCATCGTCGAGCGCGGCGGCGAGCAGGTCATCCAGACCGACCGGCAAGAGCGCGTGATCAACATCGCGACGATTCGCGGCGTCTTCTCGACGAACTTCGAGATCACGGGACTGACTCCATTCGAGGCGCAGGATCTGGCGCTGCTGCTGCGCTCGGGCGCGCTCGCGACGCCGATCTTCAAGATCGAGGAGCGCACCATCGGGCCGAGCCTCGGTCAGGACAACATCGAGCGCGGGCGCCGGGCCGTGATCGTCGGCTTCCTGCTCGTCGTCGCGTTCATGATCGTCGTGTACCGGTCGTTCGGGGTCATCGCGAACATCGCGCTGCTCGCGAACCTCGTGCTGCTCGTCGCGCTGATGTCGCTGCTACAGGCCGCGCTGACGCTGCCGGGCATCGCCGGCATCGTCTTGACGCTCGGCATGGCCGTGGACGCGAACGTGCTCATCTACGAGCGCATCCGTGAGGAGCTTCGGAACGGCAACTCGCCTCAGGCAAGCATTCGCGCCGGCTACGAGAAGGCACTGTCGAGTATTGCCGACGGGCAGATCACGACCCTGATCGCCGGTCTGGTGCTGCTGGCATTCGGCACCGGCCCGATCAAAGGTTTCGCCGTCACGTTGTGTCTCGGTATCGTGACGTCGATGTTCACGGGGATTCTCGTCACTCGAGTGATCGTCAACCTGGTCTACGGCGGCCGAGCGCAGCTGCGGCACCTTCCGATCGGCGGCAGGGTTTCAAGTGCAACTGCTTAGCGACAACCTCAACATCGATTTCATGGGCCGCCTCCGCGCGGTCGCGGTGGTTTCCGTGGTGCTGCTGATCGTTTCGATCGGCGCGGTCGTGCTGCGCGGCTTCAATTGGGGCCTCGAGTTCACCGGCGGCATCGTCGCGGAGCTCGCGTTCGAGAACGACGTCGAGCTCGAAAACGTCCGCGGCACGTTGACCGCCGCCGGCTTCGATCAGGCGCTCGTCCAGAGCTTCGGCACCGCATCGCAGGTGCTCGTGCGGCTTCCGCCGGTCGAGACGTCGGACGAGGCGGATGCCATCGTCGACGAGGTGCTCGCAGCGCTACGCGCGGCCGGCAACGAGGTGAGGCTCGTCGAGCCGCCTGAGTTCATCGGCTCTCAGGTCGGCGCGGATCTAGCGGAGCAGGGCTCGCTCGCGATGCTGTTCGCGTCGATCATGATCTTCATCTACGTGATGCTCCGCTTCCGGTGGAAGTTCGCGCTGGGCGCCCTCGTGACGCTCGTACACGACGTGATCATCACGATCGGCGTCTTTGCGCTCTTCCAGTTCACCGTGGATCTGTCGGTGCTCGCGGCAGTGCTCGCGGTGATCGGCTACTCGCTGAATGACACGGTCGTGATCTACGACCGCATACGCGAGAACTTCCGCTCCATGCGCCGCAGCACGACGGCCGAGATCGTCAATTTCTCGCTGAACCAGACGCTGTCCCGCACGATCATGACGAGCCTCACGACGCTGCTCGTGCTGTTCGCGCTGCTGTTCCTCGCCGGGGACACGCTGTTCGGGTTCTCCATTGCCCTGATCGTTGGCGTCGTGGTCGGCACGCTCTCGTCGATCTTCGTAAGCGGGGGGGCGATGCTGTATCTCAACGTGATGCCGTCGGATCTGTTGCCCCCGAAGCGCGAGGAGGTGGACTCGCTGCCCTGACGCCGAATCGGAGTCCGACAATCGGGGCGAGAATCGGGGCGAAAATCGGGGTCAGACACATTTTTC
>CAZKNH010000205.1:0-3485 GCA_964553875.1 uncultured Gammaproteobacteria bacterium
GCCGTCAGATCGGCTCGCTCGTGAAGCCCGCCGTTCACCTCGCGGCGCTCGAGAGTGGCCGGTACTCGCTCGCGTCGCACATCGACGACGTCCCGGTCACGGTCGAGCTCGATGGCGGCCGGACGTGGTCGCCGAAGAATTTCGACGACACGGTGAACGGCCAGGTGACGGCGGTGCGCGCCCTCGCCGAGTCATTGAACCTCGCGACGGTCAACCTCGGACTCGAGGTCGGCCTCGACCGCGTCGCGCGCACGCTCGAGCGGCTCGGTGTCGAGTTGCGCCGGCCGCTCTACCCGTCGCTGCTCCTCGGCGCGATCGAGCTCACGCCGTACGAGGTTGCCGAAGCCTACAACACGATCGCGAACGGCGGCTTCCGCACCCCTCTGAAAGCGGTGCGCGCGGTGGTCGACGGCCGAGGCAGGACGCTTCGGCGCTATTCGCTCGAGATCGAGCAGGTCGCATCGCCCGCGTCGATCCATGCGCTCAACCAGGGCCTCGTTCAGGTCATGCGGCGCGGCACGGGCGCGCCGGCGCAGCGCCTGCTCCCCGCCGGTCTCATGACGGCCGGCAAGACCGGCACGTCGGACGGGTCGCGCGACAGCTGGTTCGCGGGCTTCAGCGCCGACCACCTCGTCGTCGCGTGGATCGGCAACGACCGCAACGCGAGCACCGGCCTCACGGGCGGCTCCGGTGCGTTGCAGGTCTGGGCCCGGATCATCGGCGCCGTCGAGACGAGCTCGTATGACTTGCCGCCTCCGGCCGGCGTCGAGCGCGTCCACATCGACTACCGCACGGGCCTCTCGACCGACCCGACGTGTCCCGACGCGATCGAGCTCGCGATGCCCGCCTTCGCCGTGCCGCCGAAGGCGGTAGCATGCGGCAGCACGAACACCCGAACGGGCTCGAGGCTCCGGGAGTGGATCAGGAACCGACTTCAATGACGATTACGCTACGCGCCGAGCGCCGCTCGAATCGCTGCTCCGTTCTCACGCTCGTGCTCGTATCGTGCGCGGCGCTCGCGGGATGCACGACGGCGCCGTTCGGATACCCGTCGCCGCAGCCCGGCCCGTCGACGCGCGCGCCGGGCGGGAGCGCCCGCCCGCCCGAAGCGGAGCCGGCGCCCCGCACGAACGCGAGCGCGGCGCTTCTCGAGCAAGGCAAAGAGGCACGCGCCGCGGGACGTTATGCAGAAGCGACCGCGACGCTCGAGCGGGCGCTCCGGATCGATCCGAACAATCCGCTCCTCTGGATCGAGCTCGCCGAGATCAAGGCGGCGGACGGCGATCGTGCCCAGGCTCGCGAGATGGCGCGCAAGGCTTTGACGCTCGCCGCTGGCGATCGCGCGATCGAGTCCCGCGCTCGCCGGCTTCTCTAGCGGATCAGGATCCACGTCGGCGCGTGATCGCTCGGCTTCGGCTGACCGCGGACCCAGCGATCGACGTTCGCGTCGACGAGGCGCGGCGCGAGCTCGCGGTTCAAGAGCAGATGATCGATGCGAAGCCCAGCGTTCCGCTGCCAATGGTTACGGAAGTAGTCCCAGAACGTGTAGATGCGCTCGTCGGGGTGGATCGCGCGCAGAGCGTCGACCCAGCCTTGTGCGAGCAGCCGCTGGTAAGCGGCGCGCGTCTCGGGCTGCAGGAGCGCGTCCCTCTCCCAGCCTTTCGTGCTGTAGATGTCCTCGTCCGTCGGCACGACGTTGTAGTCGCCGGCGAGCACGACGGGCTCTCCGCAGTCATAGAGCGTTTTCGCGTGCTCGATGAGCCGCTCGAACCACGCGAGCTTGTAGTCGAACTTCGGTCCGGGCTGCGGATTGCCGTTAGGCAGGTACAGCGACGCGACGATGAGCCCCTTCGCTCGCGCCTCGATGTAACGGCTGTGCGTGTCGTCCGGGTCGCCGGGTAAACCTCGCCGGATCTCGACCGGGTCCTCGCCCTTCGCAAGGATCGCAACACCGTTCCACGAGCGCTGGCCGTGCCAGACCGCGCCGTAGCCGAGCGCCTTGATCGGCATGATCGGAAACGCCTCGTCGGGCGCCTTGAGCTCCTGCAGACACGCGATGTCGGGCTGCTCCTTCTCGAGCCACTCGAGGAGCCCCGGCAGCCGGGCTCCGATCCCATTGACGTTGAACGTGGCGATCTTCATTCCTGTTTCGAAACGGCGCTCCGTGGATGCGGATGTCAATGGTCGCATTCCGTGACCTTCGGTACGAGCCCTCGAGCAAGGTTCGGTGAAATGCCTCCGCTGTCGATTCGGTGCGCGCTCGATCGACTAGAGGCATATCGGCCGATACGCGGCCGCAGTGCAATCAGGAGAACTCGCGTGAAAGCAGCTCACCCGTACTTGAATTTCAACGGCAACGCCGAAGAGGCGTTCAACTACTACAAGTCCGTCTTCGGCGGAGAGTTCGCGATGGTGCTGCGCTTCAGGGACTTCGGCGAAGCCGCGGGAGTCGCCGAGAACGATCTCGACCGCATCGCGCACATCGCGCTACCGCTCGGCGATACGATGCTGATGGCGAGCGACGTCCCCGCGTCACACGGCGGGTCCCACGTCGTCGGCAGCAACTGTTACATCTCGCTGACCCCGGACAGCGCCGAAGAGGCGGAGCGCGTCTTCAACGGGCTCTCGGCCGGCGGCACCATCGAGATGCCGCTGCAGCGCACCGAATGGGCGGAGAAGTACGGCAGCTGCGTCGACAAGTTCGGCGTGCGCTGGATGGTGAACTACGCGGGGAACGTCCGCTTCGGATCATCCTGACGGCTGCCGTTCCCGCGTATTCGGTTCGAAGCTCGCACGGCCCGCCGTTCGTTTTCGAGACGGCGGCGCCGTGCGAGCGTAGCACCTGGGCATCCGCTAACATCGGCGGGATGCGGTCGAGAACTTCGTCGACGACGATCGTCGGCATCATCTCGGATACGCACGGCCTGCTGCGGCCGGAAGCCGCGGCCGCGCTCCGCGGCTCTGCCGCGATCGTGCACGCCGGGGACATTGGCGATCCCGCCGTCCTCGACGGCCTCGAGGCCATCGCCCCCGTTACGGCCATTCGCGGCAACGTCGACAAATGGGCCAACGATCTGCCCGACACCGCGATGCTCGAGATCGGCGGCCGCTGGCTCTACGTGATCCACGACGTCAACGCGCTCGACCTCGATCCGCGCGCAGCGGGCATCGACGTCGTCATCGCGGGCCACTCGCACAAGCCCGGCGTGCACGAGAAGGACGGCGTCCTCTACGTCAATCCCGGCAGCGCCGGGCCGCGCCGCTTCACGCTGCCGGTCGCGCTCGCGCTGCTCGAGATCGCCGCGGACCGGCTGGACGCGCGGATCGTCGAGCTTCAGGTCGGCGACGCTGTGCGGCGCTGAAGGCAGACTTCGACCGGAGCGCCGCCGCCCATGTTGCCGCCGACGTCGCCCGGATCGAAGAACTCCGTCTGCACGAGCCGGCGGTTCGGGTCGACGACCCGGAACTCGCCGTAGAAGCCGAAC
>CAZKNH010000205.1:3585-5525 GCA_964553875.1 uncultured Gammaproteobacteria bacterium
CCGCGGACCTCACCGCCGCCGCTTCCTCGTTCGTGGGCGGGCGGCTCTCGCAGCGCGTCCGTCGGCGCGCTCCGCGGAGGCGGCTCCGCCGGGGCCCGCTTGAGCTCGTCGAGCAGCGCATCGAGCCGCTCGTAGCTCGCCTCCCACAGCTGCCGATACCGCTCGAGCCACGCGCTCGCCTCGGCAAGCGGCGCCGCTTCGATCCTGCGCGGGCGGCGCTGACCGTCCTGCCCGACGGAGATGAGCCCAGCCCGCTCCAGCATCCGGAGGTGCTTCGAGATCGCGGGCTGACTGATCAAGAACGGCTCGGCGAGCTCCGCGACCGACGCTTCGCCTTCGGCGAGCCGCGCGAGGATCGCGCGTCGCGTCGGGTCTGCGAGGGCCAGGAACGTTGCGCTCAGGCGGTCGGATGCATTCATCGACATCGGCAATCTATAACCCTATCGTTCAATAACCGAATGGTTATGCGAAGCGCCGGAGCCGTCAACCGGCTAGCATGTAGGGGCGACTACGGGTCTCGAGCGACGGATGGACGGGAGACGATGAGCGCGACGATCGATCGAATCAGGAACGGCGACACTCGGGAAGCAGCGCCAGCAAGAAACACGATCCGTCTGCGCTCGTCCGACGACATCGCACGCGAAGCGGTCAGGCGCCTGCCCCGCTTCCTCTCCGAGTATCTAGTCGGCGGCTCTTTCTCGGAGCACACGCTCCGCCGCAACGTCGAGGATCTCGCCGGCATCGAGGTTCGTCAGCGCGTGCTCGCCAATGTCGCGGACGTCGATACGACGAAGACGCTCTTCGGCCGCCGCTGGTCGCTGCCGGTCGGCCTCGGGCCGATCGGCATCTCCGGCATGTTCGCGCGCCGAGGCGAGGTGCAGGCCGCGCAGGCGGCGGAGTCGGCCAACGTGCCGTTCTGTCTTTCGACGGTCTCGATCTGCAGCCTCGAGGAGGTGCGGAGCGCGGTGCGCGAGCCGATCTGGTTCCAGCTCTACGTGATCCGCGACCGCGCATTCATGCACGATCTGATCGAGCGCGCGAATGCAGCAGGCTGCACGGCGATGCTCTTCACGGTCGACATGCCGCTGCCCGGCATCCGCTATCGCGACTACAAGTCGGGACTCGCGGGACAGCCCGGCTGGACCGGCGCCGCGCGGCGCGTTCTTCAGGCGCTCGGCAAGCCTCGCTGGGCTTATGACGTCGGTTTGCGCGGCCGTCCGCATTCGCTCGGCAACCTGCTTCCCGTCCTCGGCAAGAACAGCGGCCTCGAGGATTACATCGGCTGGATGGGGCGTAACTTCGACCCGTCGGTCACATGGAAGGATCTCGACTGGATCCGTGCGAAGTGGAAGGGTCCGCTTCTGATCAAGGGCATCCTCGACCCCGAGGACGCGCGGGAGGCCGTCGCGCTCGGCGCGGACGGCATCGTCGTCTCGAACCACGGCGGCCGGCAAGCCGACGGCGTGCGCTCGACCGTGCGCGCGCTGCCCGGAATCGTCAACGCGGTCGGCGGGCAGCTCACGGTCCTCGTCGACGGCGGCATCCGTACCGGCCTCGACGTGCTTCGGATGCTCGCGCTCGGCGCGGACGCGGTGCTGCTCGGGCGCGCGTGGGCGTACGCGCTCGCCGCGGGCGGCCGCCGCTCCGTCGAGGCAATGCTCGATAACTTGGGCCGCGAGCTCGAGGCGGCGATGGCGATGTCCGGAAGGACGAGCCTCGCGCAGATCGATCGCTCCGTGCTCGACGTCTGATTCGTTCATAATCAACGAAACGTCCACGCAACGAGGTCAATCTCGCCGTGCCCTCTTTCGATGTCGTTTCCGAGCTCGACCGTCACGAGCTGACCAACGCGGTCGACCAGGCGAACCGCGAGGTCGAGAACCGTTTCGACTTCCGCGGCACCGGCGCGAAATTCGAGCTGACCGACTGGGTCGTGACGC
>CAZKNH010000206.1:0-5411 GCA_964553875.1 uncultured Gammaproteobacteria bacterium
ACTGCCCAGGCCCAGGAAGCTGTGAAGAGCGGCGCGTGGTCAGATCCATCCACGTGGTCCGGCGGCGCAGTGCCAACGGCAGGCGGCAAGGTCACCATTGGCGATGATCTGGAGGTCGTGCTTGACGTCAGTCCTCCTGCCCTGAACGGCTTGACCATCAGCGGCAAACTCAGCTTCTCCGACGAAGCCGACCTGGAGCTGATCACCGAATGGATCATGGTGCACGGCGAGCTCACAATCGGCACCGAGGCCAAGCCCCACACCCGCAACGCCACCATCACCCTCACCGACAATGTAAAAGACGAGGAGCTGATGGGCATGGGTGACCGCGGCATCATGCTCGTAGGCGGCACCCTGAACCTGCACGGCAACCGCACCAACACCTGGACCAAACTCGCCAAGACTGCCGAAGCCGGCAGCAGCTCGATCGAGGTGTTGGACGCCTCGGAATGGCAGGTAGGTGATGTGATTGTTCTTGCCTCCACCGACTTCAACCCGCGTCAGGCCGAGGTCCGCACCATTACCTCCATCAATGGCAACACCATCACGCTGGACACGCCCCTCGAGTACATGCACTTCGGCGAGATCACCTTCGGTGTGGACGAGCGCGGTGAGGTGGGCTTGCTGACGCGCAACATCAAGATCCAGGCGTCGGAGGATGCGGCCGAATCGTACTTCGGCGGCCACATCATGGCGATGCCGTCGAGCAAGATGTACGTCTCCGGCGTCGAGCTGAATCGCATGGGGCAGCACATGACGCTTGCCCGATACCCGATTCACTGGCACCTGGTCGGGGATGCCAAGGGCCAGTACATCAAGAACTCGGCCATCCATGACACCTTCAACCGCTGCGTGACGGTGCACGGCACGCACAACTTGAGAGTCGAGAACAATGTGACCTACAACGCCGTCGGTCACTGCTTCTTCATCGAGGACGGCATCGAGACCGGCAACGAGTTCGTCAGGAACCTCGCGATCCAGATCAAGTGTCATCCCACCAGGGAGTGCGTGCCGGTCAACCTCGCTGCAAACGGCGAGATCGAGGGTGACCGCCGTACGCTCAGACAAATCAGCTTTTCCGGCGAGCATACCCTGCTGCCCTCGGACAACACGGTCGCCGCATACTGGATCACCAATCCGGACAATGCCTTCATAGACAACGTTGCAGCAGGCTCTGATCAGATCGGTTTCTGGCTGTCTCTGCCGGAGCACCCTAATGGCGCCTTCCTGGGCACGGAAGTCAGCCTGAACACGTGGCCGCGCCGAACGCCGCTGCGCGCGTTCAGGGGCAACGTGGCCCATTCCAACTTCGACGGGTTCATGTTCGACCGGAACATATACGAAGATAACACCTTCGGTTTGGCCACCATTCCGTTCCTGCCGCTGAAAGATCCTGCTGATCTCGAGAGCGAAGTGGTGGAGTCGCACTTCGAGAACCTGACCGCCTACAAGAACCGCAATGGCGGTCTCTGGGGCCGGGGCGACCTCTTCGTCTACAGCAACGCGAAGTTCGCTGACAACGCCATTGGCATGACGCAGGCCGCCGGCGACATCGGCACGTCGCGGTTCAGCTCGCGGCTGGTCGATTCGCTGATCGTGGGCGAGACCGACAATATCGGCAATCCGTCGACGCCCGAGGAAATCGCCTATGGCCGCAGCCTGCCCAAGCCGCGGATCCCCGACTTCCCCATCCGCGGCTACGAGTTTTATGACTACCGCGACGATGTGGTGAACACGACATTCGTGAATTTCCAGGACAACGATCTCCGAAAGACAGGCGCGCTGTCCTTTCTGCTGTACACGAGCGCGGGGGTCAGCACCGGAAGCACGGTCAGCGGTGCGAAGTTCGTCAATGCCAAGCCGGTCTATTTCCCGAACATCGATCCCAGGTTCGATAACGACAACCGGGGCGGCGTAGGCTACCGGACCCTGTCGTTCCGCGACCTGGACGGTTCGGTGACCGGCATCCCGAATTCGCACGTCTTGCTGTACGACGGCGAGAACGACAGCGTCGCCGTCGACGACACCTGTGAGATCCGTCCCGCCTGGAACGCGGCTGTGTGCACGGGTGATGTCGGCCGCCTGAATCTTTCGAACAGCAGAGGAGAGCTGCCAGCCGGAGTCGATCTCGAATCCCGGACCGCTCGATTCGCTTTGCTCGCTACGCTCGGTCCGTTTGCTCCGGACACTCCGGCCGTTCGAGCCGCTCGTGCCGCCATGGCGAATCGCCCTGCCCCGCAGGCACCGATCACGCTCGTTCGCAATGGCAAAGAGTTTCGCATCACCCGTGACCAGAGCACCGTGCGTGCCGGCACCGAGATCCAAGTCAAGACCGAAAGACCGGAAGTGACTCTCAGTCTGGCTGAGATGGATGAGGGCTCATGGGTCATCTTTGAGCTGCCGGGCTTCGCTCACGCATCCTCCGGAAAGGAGCAGGGCAGCTTGGACGCATTGCGCCAGGCGAGCGAGACGTCCTGGTTCAGGAACGGGGATACCCTCTGGGTCAAACTGGTGGCGGGACCTCCCGTCATGGAGATCATTCGTCCAACGGATCTGCAAGCCAGCATCACGGTCAGCCGATAAGGAAACGTCGGTATCAGAGTGAGACGCCGAACGCACGCGTGGCGTAGCGCGTACTGAATGGAGGGCACGACGGTCCGCCTGAAAAGCCGGCCGTCGTGCCACCAGCCGTCGACAACGGTGCATGAGCGGGGCTGCTCCCACTCGATCCGAGCATCAAGCCCCGATGTCGACGGTGCCCTCCGTCGAGGATCCGAACGGCTACGCCGCGTCGAGCATCCCGGCCGTCACGATGAACTCCTCGATCCGGTCGAGACCGAGCCCCGTCTTGATGTTCGTGAACACGAACGGGCGCTGGCCCCGCATCCGCAGAGTATCGGTGCGCATCACGTCGAGCGACGCGCCGACCATCGGCGCGAGATCCACCTTGTTGATCACGAGGAGGTCGGACCGCGTGATGCCGGGCCCCCCCTTCCGCGGGATCTTGTCGCCGGCGGCGACGTCGATCACGTAGATCGTCAGATCGACGAGCTCCGGGCTGAACGTCGCGCTCAGATTGTCGCCGCCGCTCTCGACGAGCACGAAGTCGAGGTCCGGAAACCTCGCCGTCAGCGCGTCGATCGCGGCGAGGTTCATCGACGCGTCCTCGCGAATCGCCGTGTGCGGGCAGCCGCCCGTCTCGACGCCGACGATGTGGTCGGGGTCGAGGGCCTGCGAGCGCGTCAGGATCTCGGCATCTTCGCGCGTGTAGATGTCGTTCGTGACGACCGCGATGTGGTAGCGCTCCCTCATCCGTTTGCAGAGCGCATCGATCAGGCTCGTCTTGCCGGAGCCGACCGGTCCGCCGACGCCGACGCGCAGGATGTTCGACGTCATCCCCACCTCCTCAGGAACGAAAAAGCCTCGTGTATTGGGTCTCGTGCCGCGCGCTTGCGATCGCAAGCCCCGGCATGCCGAAGCCGATCTCGCCGTCGTCGAGCGACAACGCAAGCGCGACCGCGGCGCGAATCGCCGCGGCGCGACCGAGCATCACGCGTTGCCCGGCCGTATGCCCGAGCGGCACGAGCTTGATCGCCGCGGCGACCTGCGACTCGCACCACGACCACGCATAGCCGAGCGCGGCGTCCCCGACCGGCACGCCCCATGCGGCGGCGGCGAACGCGAACGCGCCGGCGAACGGCCACGGGCCTTCCGGTATCCGCACGCCGAGCCCGGCAAGGAGCCGCGCGAGCGCGTCGCCCATGCTCCGGTCCGCGAAGCGAAGCTCGGCGGTGTCGCGCATCGCGAGCAGGCGGCGACACCAGCGGATCGCGGTCCCGACGTCGTCGCCGGCCGCGGCGAGCTGCACCCGGATCAGCACGGGCAGATCCGTGCGAGCGAGCCCTGCGGTCAGCATGTCGTCGAGCCACTCAGCGACGTCCGTCTCGTTCCGCACATCGCACGTTGCGATGAGCTGCTCGAGACCGTTCGAGTACGCGTAGGCACCGACGGGAAGGCTCGGGCTGATCAGCTGCCAGAGGCGCAACGTCGCGTCGACGCCGGAATCCATGTCGGCGTCGACACTGACGGCGGGTGTCGGGATGGCGACCACCGGCTCCTAGCGCGCGTGATGGGTGTGGCGACCGTCCCCGCTGCGCGCGGGGGTATGCGCATATGCGCCGCCCTCGGGCTCGAACGGCACATTCTCGTGCACGACGTCGCAGCCCAAGTGCCGCACCATGTCGTCGAGCACGTGGTCACGTGCATAGCGGACCCAGCCGTCTCCGACCTCGAGCATCACGTGGCGATTGCCGAGGTGATAAGCGAGCCGCGCGAGAAGGGACCGATCCGTGCAATGAACCGTCGACACGTCTTCCGGCGCCGCAACGACCGTGATCGTCTCGCCGGATCGGCAGCGCAGCAGATCGCCGCCGCGAAGAATGGTGCCGCGCGGCAGCAGCACCGCCGCCTCCCTGCCCGAAGCGAGCTTCACGCGCTGCCGCGCGATCTGCCGGCGCTCGAACGGCAGCACCAATCGATCGCCTCCGGCGTGCTCGACCGGCCCGGGAACGTGCTCGTCGAATATCGTCAGTGCCATCGTCAGAACAAGAAGTAGCGCTGGGCGAGAGGAAGCGTCGCGGCAGGTTCGCACGTGAGCAGCACGCCGTCGGCGCGCACCTCGTACGTCTCGGGATCGACGTCGATCCGCGGCGCATAATCGTTGAGGCGCATGTCCGCCTTGCGCACATTGCGCGTGTTACGTACCGCAACGAGCCGCTTCGCGAGCCCGAGCCGCTCGCCGATGCCCGCATCGAGCGCTGCGGCGGAGACGAACGTCACCGCGGTCGCCGTGACGGCCCGCCCGAACGCGCCGAACATCGGCCGGTAGTGCACCGGCTGCGGCGTCGGAATCGACGCGTTCGGATCGCCCATCGGCGCCGCCGCGATCGCGCCGCCCTTGATCACGAGCGACGGTTTCACCCCGAAGAACGCCGGTTTCCACAGCACGAGATCCGCGAGCTTGCCGACCTCGATCGAGCCGACCTCCGAAGCGATGCCGTGCGTGATCGCGGGGTTGATCGTGTATTTCGCGACGTACCGCTTCGCGCGGAAGTTGTCGTTGCGCTCGCTGTCCTCGGGCAGCGGGCCGCGCTGCACCTTCATCTTGTGCGCCGTCTGCCACGTCCGCGTGATCACCTCGCCGACGCGTCCCATCGCCTGCGAGTCCGACGAGATCATCGAGAACGCGCCGAGGTCGTGCAGGATGTCCTCGGCCGCGATCGTCTCGCGGCGGATCCGCGACTCGGCGAATGCGACATCCTCGGGGATCCCCGGATCGAGGTGATGGCAGACCATCAGCATGTCGAGATGCTCGTCGATCGTGTTCACCGTGTACGGCCGCGTCGGATTCG
>CAZKNH010000207.1:0-5384 GCA_964553875.1 uncultured Gammaproteobacteria bacterium
AGCAGCCGCTCGAGCGCCGCCGCATCGCCACGCATCACCGCGTCCGCGACGTCGGAGGCGAACGCGGGCGCCGCGGCAAGCAAGGCCGCGGCAACTACCGCCTGAAGCCGCCGCTTGCCGGTCGTTAGTGTCCGCATGCTCATCGTGTCCGACATTCCCCTAGCACTCCCTGGGCTCGACCGAGCGCCGCCTCCGGGGCCGCCACCCCGTACCGGCGCATGTCACATCCGGCCTAGACCGGACTCCTCATGCTTGTATGACAGCCACGGGCATGTGTACATCACGGAAGGTGCGTAGCCGCACCCACGATCGTCGACGCTCGGACCCTGCGGCTTCTAGCGGCCGAGCACGGCGCCTTTGTGCACCGGCCCGACGGTCTTCTGGTAGACGCCGAGCCAGCCGGCCTGCTGCTCCGCACCGAACGCGCGCAGCGTCTTCCGCCGCGCGTCGAGCACGGCCTCGGGGACTTCGAGGTCGACGACCTTGCGCTCGACGTCGATCGAGATCGTGTCGCCGTTCTCGACGAGCGCGAGCGGTCCGCCGGCCGCCGCTTCGGGCGACGCCTCGCCGACGACGAGACCGTCGTTGACGAGCCCGGACAGCTGCCCCTCGGTGATCATCGCGACCTGATTGATCAGGCCCGCACCGTCGAGCGCGAACACGACCGACGACGTCATCGCCATGCCCGGACCGCCGACCACGCCGAGTCCGCGCAGCACGACGACGTCGCCGGGCTTGACGCGCCCTGCCTGAATCGCCGTAAGCGCTTCCTCGCGGGAATGGAAGATATTCGCCGGGCCGCGAAACCGCATCATGCGCTCGCCCTCGCCGCCGAGCCGCACGATTCCGCCGCCCGGCAAGAGGCTGCCTCTGACGATCACGATCGATGGCCGCGTCGACAGCGGCCGGTCGACCGTGCGAATCACGCGGTCGTCCGCGACCGTGACGCCCGCGAGCACTTCGCCGAGCGTGCGGCCGGACACGGTCCGCACGCTGACGTCGAGAAAGCGCTCGAGCCGCTTCAGCACGGCCTGTGCGCCGCCGGCCGCCTCGAAATCCTCGATCAGCCCGTCTCCGTTCGGACGGATCGCCGCGAGCAGCGGCACGGCGTCCGCCAGATCCGCGAAAAGCTGATAGACGTCGACCTCGAGCTCCGCCTCGGCCGCGATCGCCTGGAGATGTTTCACGCAGTTGATCGAGCCCGATACCGCGAGCACGAGCGCGACGGCGTTGCGGATCGAGCCCGGCGTCAGGATGTCGCGGGGCTTCAGGTCCTGCCAGACCATCTCGACGATGCGCTCGCCCGAGGCGCGTGCGAACGCACGCATCTTGTCGCTGTTCGCAGCAACCGGCGCACTGCCGGGCAGCGACATGCCGAGCGCTTCGCACACGCTGTGCATCGAGTTCGCCGTGCCCATGCCGGCGCAGACGCCCGGGCCCTGCACGGCGACGTCGGCCATGCCGCGAAGCTCGTCGAGCGTGATCGCGCCTGCCGCGACGTAGCCCGATTTCAGGAACACGTCCTCGATGTCGACGTGCTTCCCTTTGTACTCGCCGCTTCGCTGGTAGCCGCAGATCACGACGATCGTCGGGATGTTGAGGCGTGCCGCCGCCATCAGCTGCCCCGGCGTCGTCTTGTCGCAGGACGCGAGACAGACCATGCCGTCGAGGAGCGCGCCCTCGACCTGGACCTCGATGTCCGCCGCGATCAGATCCCGCGAAGGCAGGATGTACGCGCCGCGCCTTCCCGCGCTCGTGACGAAATCGCTCGGCGCGGCGGTGCGCACCTCGAATGGGAGCCCGCCCGCGGCACGGACGGCCGCCTTCACCTCGGCCGCAACGCCGTCGAGATGACTGAAGCAGCTCGACAGCTCCGACGACGTGTTGACGACCGCGATCTTCGGCTTCTCCATGTCCTCGTCGGTCAGACCGAGCGCACGCCATTGCGCCCTGCGTCCGGCCCACATCGCCGTGCCGGGCTCGAGATTGCTGCGGAGCTTCCGTTTCATGCCCCTGCCCCTTCCTCGCGTCGCGACGCACGGGCGCCGTCGCCGAGGAATACGCCGTCTCGCTCGAGTCTGCGCTGCAGCTCCGCGACGTCGATCTGCCGCGGAGTAACACCATCGCGCAACGCGAGGTCGGCCGCCGTGCCCGCCGCCTGTCCCATCACGAAGCATGGGCCGGACACGCGCGCGGACGACTGCCCTTCGTGCGACATCGACGCGCAGCGCCCGGCGACGAACAGGTTCTCGACGCGCTGCGGCACGATGATCCGGTAAGGGATCTGGTTGTAGCCGCGCGATCCCTTCGGTGCGAACACGAACTTCACGTCGCCCTTGATGTGCGCTTCGACCGGCCAGCCGTTCACGCCGATCGAATCATCGAAATCGCGACAGCTCAGGATGTCGTCCTCGGTCAGCACGTACTCGCCGAGGAAGCGGCGTGTCTCGCGAATGCCGATCTGCGGCGCGATCTCGACGATGTACGCGTTGTCGAAGCCCGGCGTCACGCTCTTGATGAACTGGAAGACGTCCCAGCACTGGCGACGCCCCTCGACTTCGCCATAGCTCAACTGCCGCGCGTCGATGCCGCTGACCGCGGAGCCGTCCGGGTTCTTGATCTGGGTGAGATTCGCACGCCACTCGATCGGATTGCGTTGCGGGCGCACGATCGGCTTCTTGCGCGGGAACCGCTGGCCAGCCTTCTCGGCCTCTTCCATCAAGGCCGGAATCAGCTCCCAGGCGCGGCCGGCACGTTCGGGATCGACGCCGTTGATCCTGAACATCGTCGACGGGTACAGCATGTTGCCCGCGCCGTCGCCGACCTCGTAAGGCGCACCGGCCCACGCGCCGAGATCGCCGTCGCCGGACGCGTCGATGAAGATCCTGCCCCGCACCGCGAAGCGACCGGACTTCGTCTCGATCAAGAGCGCGTCGATCCGCGTCGCGTCCGCCATCACCGCGCCGACGCCGAATGCGTGGAACAGCACTTCGACTTTCGCCTCCGCCATCAGCTCGTCGGCGGCGATCTTGAAAGCGGAAATGTCGTAGGCCTGTGCCTGGATCTGATCGCGGATCGTCAGATGCGGCGCGTTGAGGCCGTCCATCGCGGCGAGCCGCGCAAGGATGTCCGCCGCAATGCCGTGCACGACCTGCTCGTGGCGTCCGTACACGACGGCATGCAGACCGCAGAACGTGCTCAAGCCGGCAGCCGTCCCGGCGCCGCCAAGAAAGCCGTAGCGTTCGATCAGGATCGTCGAGCGGCCGCTCCGGCCCGCAGCGATCGCTGCGGCGATGCCGGCGGGTCCGCCGCCGAGCACGACGACCTCGTATTCACCGAATACGGGAGTTTGCCGGCTCGGCTCGAGGATCGGATTCACCGCATCTCCTTCGCGCGCGAGGCGCCCGGCGGGAAACGTGGCGGACCGGCGGCGCCGCACCCGCGGCGCCGCGGCCGCGTCGTCACGGAACGATCGGGCTCGTCCGGTCCACCTCGGACCGCTCGCCGCCGACCATCAGCTCGTGAGCGTAGTTTGCCTGCTGGCAGATGTACTCGAAGAGCTCCGTGCCCTCGTTCCACGCGAGCTGGAAGTAGCCCGTCCATGGCGCGGTATAGGCGCCCGGATCGTAGACGGTGATGGAGTAATCCATCAGCCGCTCGTTGAGGCGCGTGAAGCGCTCCACCGTATGCAGCTGCTCGGTGTGCGGCAGGCCGCGCCGATCGAGCCAGAACCCTTCGTTGAAGCCGGTGCTGTCGACGACAAGCGTGTCGCCTTCCCACCAGCCGATCGAGTGGCCGTAATAGCTCGGCGTGAGGTCATCGGGGTGCGCACGCCCGTCCATGTAGACCGTGCGGAACGTGTGCGGACCGCCGATATCGAAGATGTAGATTCGCTTCTGCTCGGGCAGATCGACGAACTCGACGCCGTACGGCGTCAGGAACTGCCGCGCGGTGCCGGACGCCTTGCAGCGCGCGTGCGGTTCGAGCTCATGGACCTGGCGGTCGTCGTAAAGCGCCTTCGCCCACGGCTGGAACGGCACCTCTTCGTAATCCGCGATCGGATCGGTAATACCGAAGAGCGGCGTCCATACGCCCTTCTGCTCCGGCGTCCCGCCGCCGAGCAGGATGCGGCCGTCCTCCGCGCGCGGCGCCGGTCCCGGCGGCGGTCCGCCTAACGGACGCCGTTGCGCAAGCGACGATTCGGCCACGGCGAACCCGACCACCGCGATGCTGACCGCGAGAAGAACCCGTCTCATTCCTCACCAACTCCTGATCCGCCGGCCCGCCGATCGGTCGTGCGCGGTATCCGGCTCGATGAAACCGGCTGCGCCGGCGTCACGCCGGCGCAGCGTCGAAGGCGACTCTTACCGCTCGTCGCGGCGGCTCGAGTTCGCGTCGAGCGTCTGACCGGGTCGCGTGCCCGTCGCCGTCAGCGTGACCTGACGCGCGTTGACTCGCTTGCTGCCGTTCCGCGCGAGGTAGCCCTCGACCGTGACCTCCTCGCCGATCTTCAGCGTATCGCGTCGCCAGCCGCTGCGCTGCAAGCCGTGCGGCGGCCCCATCTCGGCGCCCCAGTTCGCAACCTCGCCGGTCTCCGGATCCTTCACGTTGATGTAGAACCAGACGTGAGGGTTGGTCCACTCGACCTTCGTCACGATGCCGGTCAACGTAATCGGCTTGTCCGCGTCGAACTCCGCGGAAAACGAATGGTGAGCCTGGGACGTGCCCGCGAAAACCATGGCGGCTCCGAGAACGACGCCGGCCAATCTACGTACGGTCATGACTCTCTCTCCGTTCATCGCCTGAGCGATATGCGCATCTTGACTCAACGCGTGCGTGCGCACTGCGAATTAATCTCAACGGCGCGATACGCCGACGTGCCCCGATCAGGACCGGTTGTCCTGACAGAAGTACGACGGCAGCTCTTCGCCTCCGACCCAGCGCAGCTCCCAGCTGCTCTTCCAGTTCCTCGTATATGCACCCGGATCCTGGATCTCCACCTCGTACAGCAAGGTATCGAGGTCCGGCCGGGAGAAGCGCTCGATCAGCCGCAGCTGGTCGGTATGCGGCAGTCCCCCGTTCGTGAACCAGAAATCCTCGTTGAAGCCGGTGGTATCGACGACGAGCGTATCGCCTTCCCAGTGACCGATGGACCGGCCGTAGTAGAGCGGGTTGTCGTCGTCGCCGCCGACCTGTCCCTTCTGCTCGCGGCCGTCGAGGTAGATGATGCGGTAGTTCCGGTTACCGCTGCCCATCAGCACGAAGATGCGCTCCCGCTCGCGGTCCTCGACGAACTGCACGCCGAGCGAGGACTGGAAATGCCGGACGCCGCCGGGCGGCTTGCAGTTGATGAAGAGCGGATCGTCCTGCAGGAAGCGGCGTTG
>CAZKNH010000208.1:0-5268 GCA_964553875.1 uncultured Gammaproteobacteria bacterium
CGCTGCCGCGCGGATCGCTACCGCGTGGCCGTCACGCGCTCGCTTTCGCCGGCGCCGAGCGGCGCGCCGGTGCGCACAGATACGCCATCACGGCGCGTGCAAGCTCGTCCGGATCGAACTTCGCGAGCAGCTGATCGGCGCCCGCGGCAAGGCACGCCTGCCGGTTGAATACGGCGCTCAACGACGAGTGCATCATCACGTAAAGGTGCTTGAGCCGCGCGTGCTGGCGGATCTCGCGAACCAGCGTGTAGCCGTCCATCTGTGGCATCTCGATGTCCGAGATCACCATCGCGATCCGCTCGTCGATATCGCCCTCTTCCGCCCATGCGACGAGCTTCTCGAGGGCCTGCTTGCCGTCGCCGACGAGAATCGCCTCGACGCCGATATCCTCGAGCGCGCGGCGGATCTGGGCGCGTGCGACAGCGGAGTCGTCGGCGACGAGCGCGCGCCGCGGCTTACCGTCCGGGATGTGCTGCGCTTCGGCGGCCACGGGCCCGGAGACGCCGGGTGCAGGGCCGATCACGAGATCGAGCACCCGCTCGACGTCGATGATCTGGACGAGACGATCCTCGTAATACGTGATCGCCGTCACGTAGCTCTTCTCCGGATCGTCGGTCGGCGGCTGCCGCACCTGATCCCAGCCGGCATTGATGATTCGCTCGATGCCGCTCACGTGAAGGCCCTGCACCGAGCGGCTGAACTCCGTCAGCACGATGTAGCGCGCCTCTTCGGCCGCGAGCGACGGCAGGCCGATCGCGCGCGCGACGTCGAGCACCGGAACCGTCGCACCGCGAACGCGCGCGAGCCCCGCGACGAGCGGATGCGCGTGCGGGAACCGGCGAAGCGGCGGACTGTGAACCACTTCACGCACCTTGAATACGTTGATGCCGTAAAGCTGGCTCGACGGCCCGAGCCGAAACAGCAGAAGCTCCAGCCGGTTCTCACCGACGAGGCGCGTCAAACGATCGACACTCGCGAGCACGTGCGTCATAGCCCTCGTTATCGGCCCGTCCGACGGAAGCTGTAGCGCGTGCGCCGCGACGCGTGCCGGGCCGGAAGGTTACGCGCCGGCGATCGGCGCCATCATTGCGGTGGCACGGTTATTGCTTCGCGACGACAAACATTTGCTTTTCCGGAATCGTCGTAGATGAACAAAGGAACGAATCGCCGACTCGCGGCGCTCGCCGCCGCCGTGCTCGCGGCGGGACCCGCCGCCGGCGCCGGGCTCGAGGACCACGAGCGGATCCGCTCGCTCGCCGAGGCGCACGCGCTCGAGACCGCGCGCTCGCTGGCGCCGGCCGGCGCGCGCCTGTCCGCGTCGGCCGCACGGCTCGACCCGCGGCTCCGGCTCGCGGCGTGCCCGGTCGTCCCGGAAACCTTCTCGGCACCGGGAAGCGGCCTGTCGGCGGTCGCGAGCGTGGGCGTCCGCTGTCCCGCGGCACCCGGCTGGTCGCTGTATGTCCCGGTCGAGGTCGAGGTTCTGGTCGACGTCGTCGTGCTGGCCGCGCCGGCCGCGACCGGTCAAACCCTCACGGCGACGGATCTCAGGCTCGAGCCTGCGAACGTCGCGCGGCTCGGCGGCGGTTATTTGACGCGCATCGACGATGCAGAGGGACGAGTGTTGAAACGTCCGGTCCGGCCGGGCACGGTCCTGACGGCCGCGCTGCTCGCCCGGCCGACCCTCGTGCGGCGCGGCCAGCGCGTGGAGCTTCTGGCCGGCGGAACGGCGCTCGCCGTGCGCACCGAAGGCGAGGCATTATCCGATGCCGCGGAAGGGGAGCGCGTGCGGGTCCGGAACGTCCGTTCGCGGACGGTCGTCGAGGGAATCGTCATGGCCGACGGCACGGTGCGGATCGGCGGCTGAGCGCGGGCTCAAGATCTCCGCGCCGCTGCCGATAACCCGAACCGGTTCGTTCGTGCATCCGGCCGAACCCGCGACGACAGGAAGGACAACGAGATGGAAATTCGCAACGGTACGAAAATCGACGCGGGGCGCGACGCGGCGAGCGAGGTCAAGTCGACCGCTCGACGCGGCGGCGACCGCGCGCAGGCCGCGAAGGACGCCCCCGGGCGGGCCGCCGGCGATCGCGTCACACTGACCGAGACCGTGCAGCGCCTCCTCCGGAGCGCCGAGAGCGACGGCGGAGCCCCGGTCGACTCGAAGAGAGTCGCCGAGATTCGCGCGGCGATCGAGAACGGCACGTATCGGATCGATTCGCGCAAGATCGCCGAGGCGCTGATCGCGCTCGACAATCCGCGACGCCGACACGGCCGATCGTGACCGCTCCCGCCGATCTCGACGCGCCGCCGACGGGCTCGCTCGATGCCGACGCGCGGCGAGACGACCCGCCGCTCGACGCGCTGCTCGAGGCCCTGGAGCGCCTCGAGGCGGCGATCGTTCGAGAAGCCGCTGCGCTCGCCGCAAACGACACGGCGCCGCTGCTTGCCGCGGTCGACGACAAACGCCGGGCCCTCGCGAGCGTCGAGGCGCTGATCCGCCTGCCGTCGCTCGCGGCGCTGCTCGCCGACGTCCGCGGCCGCGAAGCGGCAGCCGTCGCGCATTCGCCGGCATGGCCGCGGATACTCGAGAAGCTCGAAGCATGCCGCGCCGCCAACGAGGCGGTCGGCAGCGTGCTCGCCGCCGTCCGCCGGAGCACCGAGACGAGCTTGAAGTGGCTCGGCCTCGCCGGCGACGACGGCACCTACACGCACAGGGGCGCCGGCCGAGGCCCCGCATCCCGCGACCTCGCGGTCTGCTGATCACGCTGCGGACGCAGCAGACTGCTCGACTGCCCACGTTTCTCCCCACCGCGTCCCACCGCGTCGCGCGGCGATCGCCGCACCTGACGTCCGAAAAACGCGAACTCGTCGACCGTTCGCGCACTAAAGCCCCGCCCCGATCCGCCGATACAACGGCGTGTGGTTCTCACGGCGGAATCCCGAATGATCGAACACCGGTTGCCCGAGCAGATCGACATTCGCCGAATCGCGGAGCTTCATCGCGCGCTCGCTGCGCTCTTCGCATCGGCCGATGACGAAGTCGCGCTCGACGCCGCCGGCATCGCGCGCATCGACACGGCCGGCGTGCAGCTGCTCGCGGCCGCGATGCGCTCGGGGAAACCGCGCGTCGTGCTGACCGACCCGTCGCCGTGCGTCGCCGAGGCCTTCGAGGCGCTCGGCCTCGCTCATCTGTTGAACCGCTGATCAAGGCAATCTCATGGCAAAGATTCTCGCAGTCGATGACTCGGCCTCGTTGCGGCAGATGGTGTCCTTCACGCTCCGGGAAGCCGGGCACGAGGTCGTCGAGGCGGCCGATGGCGTCGAGGCGCTCGACCTCGCACGCACCGCCGCGGCAGATCTCGTGATCTCGGACGTCAACATGCCGCGCATGGACGGCATCTCGCTCGTGCGCGAGCTGCGCGGCATGCCGGAATACAAGTTCACGCCGATCCTTTTGCTGACGACCGAGTCGAGCGACGACAAGAAGCAGGAAGGCAAGGCGGCGGGCGCGACCGGCTGGCTCGTCAAACCGTTCGATCCGGAGGCGTTGCTGACGACGATCAAGCGCGTGCTCGGCTGACGAAAGAGCGGGTCCGGCGCCGACCATGAGCATCGACCTGTCGCAGTTCGTCCAGGCGTTCCTCGACGAGAGCTTCGAGGGCCTGGACCTGATGGAAAGCGAGCTGCTCGACGACGATATCCTCGATGCGTCGCGTAACGGCGAGCGCATCAACACGATCTTTCGCGCCGCGCATTCGATCAAGGGCAGCGCCGGCACGTTCGGCTTCGGCTTCGTCGGCGAGTTCACGCATGGCGTCGAGACGCTGCTCGATCAGATACGCAGCGGCCGACGCGCGTTGACGGAGGAAGCGAGGGCGCTGCTGCTCGACGCGGTCGACCGGATACGCGAGATGCTGATCGCCGCACGCGACGGAGGCGAGCACGACCGCGACGCGGTCGAGCGGACCAGGAACGCGATCGCGGCGCTCCTCGACACCGAGCCCGCTGCCGCCGCGGGCGCGCAAGACTCGAGCGGTGAACGTGCGACGCCGTCCGCCGCGGCGCGCTGGAGGATCCGCTTCGCCCCGCATCGGTCTCTGTTCGCGACGGGCAACGACCCGCTCAGGATCCTGGGCTTCCTGCGCGACCTCGGCACGCTCGAGATCCGCTGCGACGACTCGGCACTGCCGGCGCTCGCCGAGCTCGACCCCGAGTCGTGCTACCTGCGCTGGACGCTCGAGCTCACCGGGCCCGTGACCGAGGCGCAAGTGCGCGAGGCGTTCGAGTGGGTCGAGGACCAGTGCGATCTCGAGATCACGTCCGCCCTGGCCGCGGAAAGCGCGGACGGAGCTGCGCGCGACACCGAGGACGAAGCCGATGCGTCGAGCGTCGACGTCGCCGGGGACGCCCCCGAGCCCGCTTCGCCTGACGCCCCGGGCGCCGGGCGAACGGGCACGGACCGTCGCCGCATCACCGACCGCAGAAACGACTCGGGCTCGATCCGGGTCGCCGTCGAGAAAATCGATCACCTCGTGAACCTCGTCGGCGAGCTCGTGATCAGCCAGGCGATGCTCGAGACGATCGCGCGCTCGGATCTCGAAGAGTTCGACGCCGTGCACCTCGAGCGGCTTCGGCAAGGGCTCGCACAGCTCGAGCGCAATACGCGGGAGCTCCAGGAAGCGGTGCTCGGCGTCCGCATGATTCCGATCAGCTTCGCGTTCAGCCGCTTTCCGCGCCTCGTGCGCGATCTCGCGGCGACGCTCGGCAAGGAGGTCGACCTCGTCCTCGAGGGCGAAGAGACGGAGCTCGACAAAGGCGTCATCGAGAAGCTCGTCGACCCGCTGACGCACATGGTCCGCAACGCGATCGACCACGGCATCGAGAAGCCGGAAGCGAGAGCCCGCGCCGGCAAACCGCGCGCCGGCACGCTCAGGCTGCGCGCCGCGCACCAGGGCGGCAACGTCGTGATCGAGATCACCGACGACGGCGCAGGCCTCGACCGCGAGCGGATTCTCGCGAAGGCGGCAGAGCGAGGCCTGCCCGTGCCGGAGAATCCGTCGGATCGTGACGTGTGGCAGCTCATCTGCATGCCGGGATTCTCGACGGCCGAGAAAATCACCGACGTGTCCGGCCGCGGCGTCGGCATGGACGTCGTCCGACAGAACATCGAATCGCTGAACGGCCGCCTCGAGATCGAATCCGTGCCGGGACAGGGCACGCGGATGACGATCCGGCTGCCGCTGACGCTCGCGATCCTCGACGGCATGT
>CAZKNH010000209.1:0-3348 GCA_964553875.1 uncultured Gammaproteobacteria bacterium
CGCTCGATGACGCCCGGCGCGACCTTCTCGATCGGCGACGTGCCTTGGGCCTGGATCGGACCCTTGCCGTCGATCGGGTTACCAAGCGCATCGACGACGCGTCCGAGCAGTGCCTCGCCGACCGGCACCTCGAGAATGCGGCCCGTCGTCTTCACGGTGTCGCCCTCGGAGAGATGTGTGTAGTCGCCGAGGACGACCGCGCCGACCGAGTCCTGCTCGAGGTTCAGCGCGAGGCCGACGCCGCCGCCGGGGAACTCGAGCATCTCGCCGTATTGCACGTCGGCGAGGCCGTGGATGCGGACGATACCGTCCGTCAGAGCAACGATCGTTCCGACGTCGCGCGCCTCCGCCTTCGCCTCGAAGTTCTGGATGCGTTGACGAAGGAGCTCGCTGATCTCGGAAGCCTTCAGTGCTGCCATGGAATCGATTCCTCGTTATGCGACCAGGGTCTGCGTCAGACGCTCGAGGCGCGTCCTGACCGACCCGTCGATGACCATATCCTCCGCCCGGATGATCGCGCCGCCGATCAGCTTCTCGTCGATCTCGACCTTGAGCTGAACCTGACGGCCGAGCCGCCGCTCCAGCGCCCGGGAGATCTTCTCCGCGACGTCGGGCTCGACGGACGTGGCCGAGACCAGCGTCACATCGATCTTGTTCTCCGCGTCGGCCTTCAGCCTGTCGAACTGGTCGGAGATCTCGGGCAGTGCCGCGAGACGATCGTTCTCCGCGAGAACGCGGAGTAGCCTCCGGAAGCGGTCGTCACCGAAAAGCTCGGCACCGGGCAGCGCCGAGCCCAAGTCCGCGATCAGCGCGACGCGCGCGTCGTCCGTCATGTCCGGGCTCGACAGCACGCGCTCGACGTCGTCGTTGGAGACCACTGCCGCGGCCGCCGCGAGCGCCTGCGACCAGGCCTCGAGCGCGCCCGTCTCTTTCGCGATGTCGAACGCGGCGCGTGCGTACGGCCTTGCGATCGCCCCGTAGTCCGCCATATCGCCTCCGCTTCCGGCTAGAGCTCGGCCGCGAGCCGATCGAGCAGATCGCGGTGGGCGTTCGCGTCGATCTCACGGGCGAGGATCCGCTCGGCGCCGGCGACCGCGATCGCGGCGACCTGCGAGCGCAGCTCGTCCCGTGCGCGATTCATCTCGACCTCGATCTCGGCGCGTGCGCTCTCGAGCCGACGCTGCTTCTCGGCCTCGCCCTCGGCCTTCGCCGCTTCGATGATCTCGTTCGCGCGCGACTGCGCCTGGTCGAGGATGCTGCGGGCCTGCTCACGTGCGGCGTTGATGATCTGCTCGGCCTCGGTCTTCGCGTTCGCGAGAGTCATTTGGCCCCGCTCGGCGGCCGCGAGGCCGTCGGCGATCGCGACCTGCCGAGCTTCGATCGCGTTCATGATGTGCGGCCAGATGTACTTCATCGTGAACCACACGAAGAAGATCATCGCGATGGTCTGGCCGATCAGCGTGAGATTGAAATCCACGAGCGTTCTCCTGGCTGGTCGCGTCCTTGTGCGAGCCGCGCTCTAGGCTAGGCGTTCAGCCCGCCGCGTTCTGCAGCTGCCCGATGAACGGATTCGCGAAGGCGAAGAAGAGCGCGATACCGACGCCGATCATCGCGACCGCGTCGAGCAGAGCGACGACGAGGAACATCTGCGTGCGCAGCATCGGAGCAAGCTCGGGCTGACGCGCAGCGCCCTCGAGGAAACGGCCGCCCAAGAGGCCCATGCCGACGCCGACGCCGAGCGCGCCGAGGCCGATCAGAATCGCCACCGAGATTGCCGTCATGCCGATCACAATATCCATCAGTCTCTCCAGTCGGGATGGTCTTGCGTGAAAAAATCGATTCGTCGCGCGTTCGTTCCGGTCAATGCGCCGTGTGCTCGTGCGCCTGGCTCAGGTACACGATCGTCAGCATCATGAAGATGAAGGCTTGCAGCGTGACGATCAGGATGTGGAACACGGCCCAGCCGAAGTGCAACGGAAGCTGATAAAGCCCGAGCAGCGCGATCAGGATGAAGATCAGCTCGCCGGCGTACATGTTCCCGAAAAGTCGCAGCGACAGCGAGACGGGTTTCGCGAGCAGCGAGACGCTTTCGAGCACGAAGTTGAACGCGATGACGAGCGGTGCCGCAACGATACCGATGCCCTTCGTCGGCGGCGCGAGCGGATGCATCGTGAGCTCGCTCAGGAAACCGCCGACGCCTTTGATCTTGATCGAGTAGTAAAGAATGAGGATGAACACCGAGATCGACATCGCGAACGTGATGTTGACGTCGGTCGTCGGCACGATTTTCAGGTATTCGACACCCGCGAGCGACGCGGCCCACGGCAGCCAGTCGACCGGGATCAGGTCCATCGCGTTCATGAAGAACACCCAGACGAAGATCGTGAGCGCGAGCGGCGCGATCAGCGGGTTGTTCGCGTGGAACGCGTCCTTCACCGACGTGTCGACGAACCCGATGATCATCTCGATCGCCGTCTGCACCTTGCCCGGGCGGCCCGAAGTCGCGTTCTTCGCGACGCGGCCGAAGAGCCAGATGAAGACCGCGCCGAGCAGGAGCGAGAAGAACATCGAGTCGACGTTGATCGTCCAGAAGTTGCCGGCGCACTGGTTCCAGACCCACTCGCCGTCAACGCGGCACACCTGGAGGTTCTGCAGGTGATGGGAGATGTAATCCGTGGCGGATTCAGCGTGCCCGCCCGCGTGTGACTCATCCATCCTTCAGCTCTTCCTCGTCGCCGGACCGGCCCCGCCCGAAAAGAGCAGTGCCGCGAGAAGCATTCCCTGCGCGCCGATGAATCCGGCGAAAACCGCCGGGACCATCAATGGTCTCACCCACGCGAAAATCACACCAAACAGCACGGCGGTCAGCAGCAGCTTGCCGATTTCGCCGTACCACGCCGAGCGCATGAGCGCGCGGGCGCTCTCGTCGCGCGGCCGGAGCAGCCTCGCGGCGAGGAACGCGTTGGGAACGACCACCGCCATTCCGCCGAGCAGCACGGAGAAACCGGCCACCGGGCTCCACATCGCCACCAGCCCCGCCGAACCCAGGCTGAAGCCCGCCTGTGCGAGCAAGGTCAGCAGCACGACGCGCCTGTCGTCGTTAAGCACCGGGCCTCTTGGTTGGCTGGAAGTTTGCGCGGCTCGTCGGCAAAAGAGCCCAGGACTGTCGTCGGGCTCTCGTTTAGCCGCGGCATTGTAAGGAGTCGCTTCCGGCTATTCAACGCCCGGTGAGGTTATGTCTCGAATCGGGGTCAGACCCCGTTTACGAAGAGGGCTCCTTGCGGCTTTGCCGATTTCCTGCAGGCGTCGCCCCCCATTTCGTCGAAAAGGGGTCTGACCCCGATTTCT
>CAZKNH010000209.1:3448-5253 GCA_964553875.1 uncultured Gammaproteobacteria bacterium
CCGATTTCTTGTCAGCGGATGTGCGCGACGATGCCGTCGAGCTCGTCGAGGCTGTGATAGCGGATCACGAGGCGGCCGCCGCCCTTGCCGTGCTCGATGGTGACGGCTGCACCGAGCCGCTCCGAAAGCTCCATCTCGAGTCGGCGCACGTTCGGGTCCTTCGCGCCAGCGCTCGCGTCGTTGCCGGCCGGCCGAGACTCGGCCCGGCCGGAGAGCCGGCGGATCGCGTTCTCCGTGTCGCGAACACTCCACCCCTCCTTGCGGATCCTGTTCGCGAGCTCGATCTGCACGGCTTGCGACGGAACGCCGAGGAGCGCGCGGGCATGGCCCATGTCGAGCTCGCGGCGCTCGAGCATCGCGCGGACCGGCTCGGGCAGCTCGAGGAGCCGGAGCAGATTGGTCACGGTCACGCGCGACCGGCCGACGGCTTCGGCCGCCTGCGCATGGGTCATGCCGAACTCGTCGATCAGGCGCTTCAGCGAGCGGGCCTCCTCGAGCGGGTTCAGGTCCTCGCGCTGAATGTTCTCGATCAGCGCGACGGCGACCGCGGCCTCGTCCGGAATGTCGCGGACGACCGCGGGAACGACCTCGAGGCCCGCCATCTGGGCGGCGCGCCAGCGCCGCTCGCCGGCGATGATCTCGTAGCGGACCTCGCCGGAGGCGCCGTCTCGCAGCGGCCGGACGACGATCGGCTGCACGATGCCCTGCGCGCGGATCGATTCGGCGAGCTCGGCGAGCGTCTCCTCGCGCATGTCGATCCGCGGCTGGTACTTGCCGCGCTGCAGCAAGTCGATCGGCAGCTCCCGGAGCGTGTCCTCGGCGCGCCCCGACGGATCGACGGCCCGGTCCTCCGCAAGCCCCGGCGCGGGCGCGTCATCGACCTCCTCCGCCGCGACGGCCGGACGCGCGGACGCACTGCCGAGCAGCACTTCGAGGCCCCGCCCGAGACTTCTCCTCTTGGCCATGTCGCCCGAACTCCCTCGTTACGGATCAGCAAATGGAACGCGAAACACTCGCCGGCCGGGCGGCGTTCACGGCGTCGCCGGCGCTTCGGCGCCGGGTGCGCTCGCGGCCTCGCGCCGGTTGATCTCGCCGGCGAGGGCGAGATAGGCGAGCGCGCCGCGGGAATATTTGTCGTGGTACAGCACGGCTCTGCCGAAGCTCGGCGCCTCGGCGAGGCGCACGTTGCGCGGGATCACGGTCCGGTACACGCGCTCGCCGAAGTGCTCGAGGAGCTGCGAGGACACCTCGTTCGCCAGGTTGTTCCGCGGATCGAACATCGTGCGCAGGATGCCGTGGATCTCGAGCCGAGGATTCGCGCTCGCCCGGATCTGCTCGACCGTGTTCATCAGCGCGGTCAGCCCCTCGAGCGCATAGTACTCGCACTGCATCGGGATCAGCACGCGGTCGGCCGCGGTCAACGCGTTCACCGTCAGCATGTTGATCGCGGGCGGGCAGTCGATCAGCACATAGTCGAACTCGTCCGCGACCGCCTCGAGCGCGCGGCGCAATCGGAACTCCCGCTGCTCGCGATTGAGCAGCTCGACCTCGGCCGCGGTCAGGTCCTGGTTGCTCGGCACGACGCGGAAGTCGCCCTCCGGCGGGCGGAGCATCGCGTCGCGAATCGGCAAGTCGTCGAGCAGCACGTCGCAGATCGTGTGCTCCACGGCGTTCTTGTCGATCCCGACGCCCATCGTCGCGTTGCCCTGCGGATCGAGGTCGACGAGCAACACGCGGCGCTGGGTCGCGGCGAGAGAGGCGGCGAGATTCACGCAGGTCGTCGTCTTGCCGACGCCGCCCTTCTG
>CAZKNH010000210.1:0-5245 GCA_964553875.1 uncultured Gammaproteobacteria bacterium
CGAGAGAGGCGGCGAGATTCACGCAGGTCGTCGTCTTGCCGACGCCGCCCTTCTGGTTCGCCACGGCGATCACCTTCGCCATTGGACTGCTCCCCGCAATCAACACCGTTCCAACATCACGATCGCGCTGCGCCCGGGACGCGCCGGAAGGTCGAGCTCGAGCGGGCGAAGACCGAACTGCGCGGCCGAGGCCCGCCATTCCTGCTCGAGGCGGGTCGCGGTCAACAACAGCAGGATCGTGCCGGGCGCGGTCAGATGCCGGGTCATCTGCACGAGCGCCTCGGGCGGCGCAACCGCTCGGGCGAGCACGGTATCAAACGGCCGCTCGCAACGTAAGTCTTCGACGCGGGTGTGGGCGATCTCCGTGTTCTCGAGCCCGAGCGTCAGCACGACGTGGCGCAGGAACCGGACCCGCTTCGCGCGGCTCTCGATCAGCACGAAACGCCGCTCCGGTGCGACAATCGCGAGCGGTATGCCCGGCAGGCCCGCGCCGGTGCCGACGTCGGCGATCCGCTCGCCGCGGAGGAGCGGCGCGAGCGCGAGGCTCTCGACCAGGTGCCGCTCGACGAGCTCGTCCGGATCGCGAATCCCGGTCAGGTTATACGTGCGGTTCCATTTGACGAGCAGCCGGAGATAGGTCGAGAGCGCCTCGGCGACGTCGGGCGCGACCGGGCAGCCGGCGGCCGCGAGCGCCGCGCCGACTGCCGCCGGTTCGAGCCGTGGATCTTGCATGCGCTCGAAGTATACGGACGTCGTCGGATGCGTGACGCTCGCGCCAACGGAGGCTAAGTCTCGATCCGGACGAGGATGCGGCCGACGACCCGCCCGTCGAGCAGCTCGCGGCACGCGGCCGGCACGTCGTCGAGCGCGACCTCGCGCGCGACGATCCGCTCGAGATCCGGGAGCCGCCAGTCCGCGCCGAGCCGCCGCCAGATCGACGCGCGGAGCGTCCGATCGACATCGACCGAGTTCACGCCGATCAGGCTCACGCCGCGCAGGATGAACGGCATCACGGTCGTCTCGAGCTTCGCGCCGCCCGCAAGACCGATCGCGGCGACATTGCCGTTCGCGCGGGTCGACGCGAGGAGCGTCGCGAGGACTTCGCCGCCGACCGCATCGATGCCGCCGCCCCACGTGGCGCGCTCGAGCGGCTTGCCGCTCCGCGGAAGCGCGTGCCGGTCGACGATCTCGGCCGCACCGAGCGCCTTCAGATAGTCGGCGGCGCCGGTCTTGCCGGTCAGCGCATGCACCTCGTAGCCGCGGCGGCTTGCGAGCGCGACGGCGAAGCTGCCGACGCCGCCGGTCGCGCCCGTCACGAGCAGCGGGCCGAGCGCGGGCGACTGGCCGTTCCGCTCGAGCCGCTCGAGCGCGAGCGCGGCCGTGAAGCCGGCGGTGCCGATGATCATCGCGCTCCGCGGATCGAGTCCCGGGGGGACGGGCTCGATGCAATCCGCCGGCACGCGGGCGAGCTCGGCGAAGCCGCCGTCGCGGGTCTCGCCGAGGCCGCAGCCGCAGACGAGCACGGCATCGCCGGGCGCGAAGCGGGAATCTGCGGATTCGACGACGGTCCCCGCGAGATCGATGCCGCCGACGAGCGGGAAACGGCGCAGGATCGGCCCCGCGCCGGTCACGGCGAGCGCATCCTTGTAGTTGATCGACGACCACGCGACGCGGACGACGACGTCGCCGGGGGTCAGGTCGTCGAGGGTCAGCGGCGAGAGCGCCGCGCGGATTCCGCCGTCGGTGCGGTCGATGCGGAGCGCGCGGAATCTCGACGTCATGATCGCCGTCCGGAGCGGCGCGCGGGTACCGCGTTCAATCTGGTCCGCGCCGCCCGGTGCACGGCGTCAGCCCGTCCGCCGCGGCGCGGCGCCGAAAGACGCGCCGGCGCCGTTACATCTCATTGGGGGTATAGAGCCCGGGCTGCGACGCGAAGTAGGCCGCGACCTCCTTGATCCCGGCCTCGTCGAGCAGAGTCGCCATCGGCGCCATCTGCACGTCCTGGCGCTCGCCCGACTGGTACTGCCGGTACGCGCGCTCGAGGTACGACGCGTGCTGGCCGGCGAGGTTCGGCCACTGCGGCGCCGGCGCGATGCCATTCTCACCGTGGCAGCTGAAGCAGACGGCGGCCTTCTCCTTGCCCGCGGCGATCATTTCGTCCGTCGCGCGCGAAATCCCTTCCTCCGCGGAATTCTCGAGGCTCGCGATATATGCGGCGAGATCGGCGATGTCCTGGTCGGAGAGGCTCGAGGCCTGCGCGTGCATCGTGTCGTGCCCGCGCGTGCCGCGCCGGTAGCCCTGCAGCGCGATCTCGATGTAATCGGCGTTCTGCCCGCCGAGCTTCGGCACGTGGAACGACGGATAGACGTTCCGATAGCCCGGGATCGCGTGGCAGCCCGCGCACGTCGACGCGAGCCGCTTGCCGTTCTCCGGATGGCCCTTGAGCGCGAGCGGCGCAAGCGGCGCGAGCGCGGCAGGGGCCGAGGACTGTTGCGCCAGCAGGCTGCCGCTGACGACAGCGAGAGCAGCGAAAACGAGGGCCTTCAGACCGAAGGAGCAAAGCCGGGGATTCGATGACACGAGACTCTCCATGTCGTCCAGAGACTCCGCGGCGGCGTATCTTAGGGGCATGCCGCGCGGTTTGCCAGTTTCGGACTATTCGTACGCGCTCATGCGACCGTCCCGGAGGCCCGGAGATCCGCTTCCGGGCGGGCCGACGGGCCGCCTTCAGGGCCGGGCGCGAGCGGCGGCGGATCCTCGACGACGGTCTCGGCGCGGTGGCACGCGACGAAGCCGTCGCCGAAGGGCCTGAGCTCCGGCGTCTCGACGCGGCAGCGCTCGATCGCGTAGCGGCAGCGCGTGCGGAACCGGCAGCCGCTCGGCGGATCGATCGGCGACGGCAAGTCACCGCGCAGGATCTCGCGGACGCGGGCGCGCTCGGCCTGCGGGTCCGGCAGCGGCACCGCGCTGATCAGCGCACGCGTATAAGGATGGGCCGGCCGCTCGTAGAGCGAATCCCGCGGACCGAGCTCCATCACGCCGCCCAGGTACATCACCATCACGCGGTGGCTGATGTGGCGCACGACCGCGAGATCGTGCGCGATGAAAATCAGCGAGAGACCGAAGTCCCGCCGCAGGTCCATCAGCAGGTCGACGATCTGCGCGCGGATCGACACGTCGAGAGCGCTGACCGGCTCGTCGCAGATGACGAGCTTCGGGCGCAGCACGAGCGCTCGCGCGATGCCGATGCGCTGACATTGGCCGCCCGAGAACTCGTGCGGATAGCGGTTGAGCTCCCGTCCCGAGAGCCCGACCCGGCGCAGCACGTCCACGACCTCGGCGCGCACCGTCGCACGGTCGAGGTCCGGGCGATGCACGCGGAGCGGCTCGGCGACGATGTCGCCGACGGGCATCCGCGGATTCAGCGACGCGAGCGGGTCCTGGAAGACGATCTGCAGATCCCGCTTGTACGGGCGGAACGCCTTCTGCGCGATGGCGGTCACGTCCCGTCCGCCGAGCCAGACCGTGCCGCCGCTGACCGGCACGAGCTTCAGGATCGCCCGCGCGAGCGTCGACTTGCCGCAGCCCGACTCGCCGACGATGCCGAGCGTCTCGCCGGGCGCGAGCGTCAAGTCGACGCCGTCGACGGCCTTGAGCGTCGCGGCCTTGCCCCAAAGCCCGCCCTTGCGGACCGGAAAGTGGACCTTGAGGTCCCGCACCGTGAGCAGGGGCTGCTGCGCTTCCGGGCTCGGCGCGGCGTCGTCGGCTTTCGATGCTTCCCCGGAAGTGTCGAGACGCGGCACGGCCGCAAGGAGCGCGCGCGTGTACGGATGCTGCGGGCGATAGAAGATGTCGTCGACCGGGCCCTGCTCCTTGAGCTCGCCGCCGTGCATCACGAGCACGCGGTCGGCGAGCCCCGCGACGACGCCGAGATCGTGCGTGATCAGCACGATCGCCGTGCCGAAGCGGCTCCGCAGGTCCTTCAGGAGCTCGAGGATCTGCGCCTGCACCGTCACGTCGAGCGCGGTCGTCGGCTCGTCGGCGACGAGCACCTCGGGGTTCAACAGCAGGCTCGTCGCGATCATCACGCGTTGGCGCATGCCGCCCGACATCTCGTGCGGATAGCGCTCGAGGCGCGCGGCCGCGTCCGGGATCCGGACGGCTTCGAGGAGCTCCGTGCAGCGCGCACGTGCGGCGGCAGCCGAGACGCGCTCGTGCGCGCGCAGCACGTCGATCATCTGCTCGCCGATCGTGCGGTATGGATTCAGCGACGTCATCGGGTCCTGGAAGATCATCGAGATCGTGCGGCCGCGAATCCTTCGGAGCTCCCGCTCGGGGAGACCGAGGAGCTCGCGGCCGTGCAGCTTCGCGGAGCCGGTCGCGCGCCCGTTGTCGGCGAGAAGCCCGAGCAGCGCGAGCATGCTCTGGCTCTTGCCGGAGCCCGACTCGCCGACAATGCCGAGCGTCTCGCCGCGCTCGAGATCGAACGACAGACGTTTGACGGCGTGGACTTCGCCGTCCGGCGTCGCGAAGCGGACGTCCAGATCTCTGACTTCGAGGATTGCCATGTCAGTACTCGGGGGGAATCGGGGTCTGGGGGAAATCGGGGTCAGAGCCCTTTTTTCCGCTGGCGAGGTGCGTTTCCTCGATCACGCCGCCCGAAAAAAGGGTCTGACCCCGATTTCCCACGCGGATTCGCCCTCCACCCTCGATGCCTTCGGGTCGAGCGCATCGCCAGAAAAAGGGCTCTGACCCCAATTTCCCCTATCCTCGATCCTTCGGGTCGAGCGCGTCGCGCAGCCCGTCGCCCAGGAAGTTGAAACAGAAGAGCGTCGTCGCGAGGAACACCGCCGGGAAGAGCAGCATCCACGGCGCGCTTTCCATCTCCTCGGCGCCCTCCTTCACGAGCGCGCCCCACGACGTCATCGGCTCCTGCACACCGAGCCCCAAAAAGCTCAGGAACGACTCGACGAGGATCACCTGCGGGATCGTCAACGTGACGTAGACCGCGACGACGCCGAGGAGGTTCGGCACGATGTGGCGCCTGATCAGCGCGAACGTCGACACGCCGAGCGCTTCCGCGGCCTCGACGAACTCCTTGTGCTTCAGGCTCAACGTCTGACCGCGGACGATGCGCGCCATGTCGAGCCAATTGATCGCGCCGATCGCGACGAAGATCAGCAGGATATTCCGGCCGAAGAACACCATCAGCAGGATCACGAAGAACATGAACGGCATCGCGTAC
>CAZKNH010000211.1:0-5216 GCA_964553875.1 uncultured Gammaproteobacteria bacterium
TCCGTCGAATGCCGATATGACGAAGACCGCGCCCCCGCCGAGCTCAAACGTTCATGAAGGAGGCAGAATGCCCCGCAACGACGCACCGGCTACCGAGCCTGATCACTCGGCCGGTTGAATGTTCTCCGCCGACCCGCCGAGGAACAGCCGCTCGCCGTTGCTCAACAGAAACGACCGCCCGACCGCCGTGTTGCTGCCGTCCCGCGCCTGATATCCCTCGACCGTCAGCTCGGTCCCCGGCGGCACGGACTGCGCGGTGACACCGCGCCGGAACAGCGCGTTCGGACTGCCGCCCTCGACCATCCACGTGACCTTCTGTCCGTCCTCGCCGGTCACCTCGAGGTGGAACCACGAATGCGGGTTCACCCACTCGATCTTCGTGATCTTCCCCTTGAGCTCGACCGGCCTGTCGATCGCGAACTCCGCCGCGAACGAATGATGCGCGGAGGCCGAAGCGCACACGAAGGTGACGCCGGCCGCCGCCGCGGCGAGGAAGGTTCGAATGAGTCGACTATGCATCGAAATCCCTCGTCAATCTCCGATACTCCGCGGCGCTGCTACGACGCACGCCGCGCGCACCGCGCTCTACTCGCCCGCGGCCGCCGCCTCGCGTTGACGCCGTTCCTCGGCCCGAGCGCCGGCGAGCGTGTTGCGGACGCCGTAATTGTGCTCGTGGCACGCCGACTCGAAGATCGGACCGACCGTCTTCTGCATCGGATACTCGCCGGACCACGGCCGCACCCACGTATGCGGATCATCGACCGTGAACTCGTAAAGGATTCGATCGTCCGAGACCCGCGTCAGCCTCTCCGTCACGACGAGGTGCTCGCTCGCGCCGCGGAACGCCGTCTCGTCGGTGAAGTTCGCCGTCGTGATCACGAGCGTGTCCCCGTCCCAGTAACCGCGCGACGAACCCTTCCACTGCCGGATCTCGTCGGGCAGCGGCGGGCGCCCGTCGAGCGGAATGATCCGCGCGTCCTGCATCATCTCGACGAGGATCATCACGTGATCCGGCGACTGCACGATCTGCAGGTTGCTGTTGTAGCCGATCGGCATCAGCGGCGGGTTCGAGCCCCAGATGATGCAACGCGTCGCGAGCGCCATGTTCTGCACGCGGTCCGTCTGAGGGTTCTCGCGGCGGTGCTGCGCACGCGCGGCCGCCCGCGCCTGCCCTTCGGGCGTCATCGGCGGGATGCGGCCGTTAGGCGGATCGACGACGATCGAGGTGCGGTTGTTCCGAACGAAGCCGTCCTGACCGCGCGTCAGCCCGAACTGCGAGAAGTCGTAGTGGACGTCCGCAACGGTGCCTGGCTCCGTCTGCTCGAGTCCCCGCGCGACGCCTTCCTCGATGATCCGATCGAGCTCCTCGTCCGTATAGAACGCCTTTTCGCCGAGCGCCTCGGGCCGCTCGACCGGCGTGAACGTCGCGTTCGTCCAGAAGCCCTGCAAATCCGGATGTCCGTACGGCGTCCGCGGAACCTGCCACTCCCGGTCCTCGGCCCCGACCTGCGCGGCGCCGAGGACGCACGCGAGCGCGACGGCGCTTCGGACGATCGATGTATGACCCATGGCCTTACTCCTCAGGCTTTGCCAAGTCGCCGTAGATCAGATCCTCGACGAACGGCACGCAATTGAACTCGAGCACCTCGGCGTTCTTCTCGAGCCTGCGATAGAGCGGCATGCTGATCGTCCACGAGCGCGTGAACACTTGCGGATCCGTGATCAGCGCCTCGTACTGCAACGCGTCGTCGGAGAGGTGCGTGAAGCGCTCGATGACACGCAGATTCTCGCTGTGGAAATTGCCGGCCCGGTCGAACCACGTCATGCCGTTGAAGCCGGTCGTCTCGATCACGAGCGTGTCGCCTTCGAACCAGCCGTTCGACCAGCCCATCCAGCTCGGCGCGGGTGCCGGCTGGTGATCCTTCATATAGACCGTCCG
The DNA here is from genome assembly GCA_964553875.1 of uncultured Gammaproteobacteria bacterium. Lineage (GTDB taxonomy): Bacteria > Pseudomonadota > Gammaproteobacteria > Steroidobacterales > Rariloculaceae > ZC4RG20. The sequence goes on from CAZKNH010000211.1 coordinate 1,940, forward strand.
CACCGCGCCTCGATACGCGTAGAGCAACATGATGTGCTCGTCACTCTGGATGATCTGGAACGGATGCGGCATGTACGTTGCCCGCGGCACGCCGGGCAGATAGCACCTGATCTCGGGATCGAGCTCGAGACGCTTCGCGTAGTTCTCGTCCCGCTGCTTCAGCGCCCAGTCCTGATAGGGGATCTTCCCGCCGACGACGTAGCCGATGCTCGCGGGCTCCGCGTAAGCCGCGCCGAGCTCGAGCACGGGCCCCTGTCGCGCGTGCCGCGGCTCGAGGCCCCAGTTGGCCTCGTTCATCGCCTGCCAGACGCCGTTGAAATCCGGGTGGCCCGACGCCGTGCGCGGCGGCTCGTACGCGTCACCCGCAGCGGCGTTCAAAGCACAGCACGCGATCGCCGTCACGAACAGGGCGCGCGCGTTCCTCGGTCCGTCGATCATGTCAGCTCCCCGCAGCCGTCAGCACCCGGCGCAGAAAAGCCTCTGCCCGAGCCCAGTGCTCTTCGTTGTAGAAAGCGGGCCCGCCGTGCCCCGCGCCGTGCACGACATCGAACTCCGCGTCGAGCTCGGCGGCCTTGTATGCGCCATGCAGCTCGTGAGCCTGATTGATCGGCATCTGCGGATCCTGGTCGCCGTGCAGCAGCAGCAACGGCGGGTCGCTCGGATCGACGTGGAAGACCGGGCTTGCGAGCCGCGCCACTTCCGGGACGTCCGCCGGTAAGCCGCCGAGCAACCGCTCGAGCGCCGGAACGCGGATCTCGATGCCGCGCGGCGTCGACTGATCGAGGATCGACGTGAGGTTCGACGCGCCGAAATAGACGAGGATCGCTTGCACGTCGGAAGACACGTCCACGTAGTCGCCGAGGGCGCCTTCGAGCTCGGCGACGCCGTTCGTGACGCCTACGAGCGCCGCGAGGTGTCCGCCGGAAGACGCGCCCGAGATGCCGATGCGCTCCGCCGAGTAGCCGTAAACGTCCGCGTTCGCACGCAGGTAACGGACCGCGGCCTTGATGTCGTGCACCATCGCGGGGAACGGCGCCTCCGTGGACTGACGGAACTCGACGCTCGCGAGCGCGAATCCCGACTCGACGAAGTTCGCAGGCGGATTCGCCTTCGATCCGAATTGCCATGCGCCGCCGTGGATCCAGACGACGAGCGGCGGCGAATCGACGCCTTCGGGCACGTAGAGGTCGAGCTTGAGCTCCTTGTCTCCGACCGTCGCGTATGTCAGATCGAGATGCGTGCCGCCGACGGCCGAGGCCGCCCAGAGCATCGACAGCACCGCAGCAATTCCCGACTGGACCGGGCGGCGCCACCCGGCAGGCTTTCGCTCTTTCATCGTTCTTCGTTCTCGTTGGCGTTCGGGATCCATCGGCGCGGGATCACCTCCCCCCTCATCGCCGATGCGGACGAGGCTTCCGCGCTCGCCCCGTGCATGCAGCATTTTAGGCCGACGCAAGGAGCAGGATACACCCGGCACGCGGGTATCGCCCCGCGCCGGGGCCGCCTGCCCGATCGAGAACGACGCGGACGTCCCGCGCGTCATTCGATTTTTTTTTCATGGACTTATAAGTCGTTCTTTCGGTGGAACGTCAAGTTTCCATATCGGGCCCATCGCGCTCCCGCTACTCGCTGGCTTCCGGCATCAGTGTGACTCGGACGTAATGCTGCACGTCGAAGTATCGGCGCGCGCCGTCCCGAATGGCGTCCGCTGTCAGCGCCTCGATGCGGTCACGCTCGGCGAGGAACGAATCGGCGCCCGGGGTCTCGTCGTACTGATACGAACGGACGAGCGCGCCGAGCCACGCGCCGTTCTCCCGGATCCGCGTCTCGTGCGCGCGAAGCATCGCCATCCGAACGTCCGCGACGTGCTCCGCCAAGGGCCCCTCGTTCTTGAGCCTGTCGATCTCGTCGAACACGACTCGAGTCAGTTCGTCCATCCGCTCCGGATCGCTGCCGAACGTCAGCGCGGGCAAGTACTTCGGCTCGTCCTCGAGGAACGACAGGATGCCGACGCCGACGCCGTACGTGCCGCCGAGATCCTCGCGCATGACCTCGCGCAGACGGCGCTCGAGCACCTGCGTCACGGCGGTCATCAGTGTGCTCTCGCGGCGGAAGTCGAGATCGTCCGGCGGCGCGAACGCGATCTGCGTCTCGGCCCGCGGCTCGCGTCCGAAGCGGACCGTCGATTCGACGACGCCGCTCGGGAAACGGATGCGGTGATCGCGAGGTGCTTCCGTCCTGCCGTTCGCCGGCAACGAAGCGAGGTAGCGCTCGACGAACGGACGCAGCGTCTCCGGAGCGAAGCTGCCGACGAACACGAACGTGAAGTCGCTCGCGTCGGCGAACCGGTCGGCATAGATCTCGAACGAGCGCTCGAGGTTCGCCTCCTCGAGGCGCTGCGCCGTCAGCGGCCGGCGCCGCGGATGATCCGCCGTCAAGAGCCGCAGGAACTCGTCGCGGTAGACGACGGCGGGATTGCGGTCGCGGTTCACGAGCTGCTGATGCTGCTGTGCCTTGTACGCCTCGAAGAGATTCCGATCGGCGCGCGGCGCCGTGAAACGGAGATACGTGAGCTCGAACAGCGTCTCGAGGTCCTTGATCGAGCCGCGTCCGGAAAGCCCCTCCTCGGCCTCGCCGATGAACGGTTCGACGCGCGCGAGCTTGCCGGCAAGCGCCTTCTGCAGGCTCGTCGTATCGAGATCGCCGAGGCCGCTCGCACCGATCACGGTCGCCGCAGTCATCGCCGGAATCAGATCCGCGTCGTCGACGAGCGACGTGCCGCCCGGGCTCCACGCGTAGAACTGCACCTCGTCCTCTTCGAAGTCCGTGGGCTTCAGCACGACCCGGACGCCGTTCGACAATTCCCATTCGATGAGACCGCCCGCCTTCTCGCGCTCGGCGACGATCTCGCCGGGCTCGGGCGCCGCCGTCAGCAGCTCGACGTCGGCGCCCTCGTCGACGTAAGGCTCGAGCTCCGCGTCGTCGACGCCGTCGAGCACCGCCGCGAGCGTCGCCTCGTCCGGCAGATCGAGCCCCGCCTTCTCCGGCGCGGTGACGAGCACGACGCGGCTCGACTCGTGGATCCAGCGTCGGCCGACCGCCTCGACCTCGTCGACCGTGATCTCGGGCAGGAAGCGCGCGAGCAGCGCGTACTCGATCTCGATGCCGGGGATGCCCTGCGCGTTGATGACCGCATCGACGTACTCGGCCGCGTAGCTTCCGGAGCTCCGGCTCCCGCGGTTATCGAACTGCCGCTCGGCTTCGCGCAGCATCTGCA
>CAZKNH010000212.1:0-5167 GCA_964553875.1 uncultured Gammaproteobacteria bacterium
GCGCGTCGAATGCCCCCTTGCACGTGACCGATCGCTCGCCGCGGATGTTCAGCGTTTCGATTGCGTTGATCTGACCCGCGTTCGGAATGCCGACGCGCATGCCCATTTGCTTCATCACGCTTGGATCGGAGCGGGTCGGCACCATGCGTCCGAAGTCGAGCGGCAATCCACGGTATTCATCCAGATTCGGAAAGATCGTCGACGCCGCGACGGTCTTCGTCGGGAAGGCCAGCGGCTTACCAGCCCTCACGTAGCCGAACGCGGGGGGAATGTCGGCGCCGTCGGCCGTAACGAGCGCAGTGCATACGCCGTTGTACGCCTGAGCGCGCTCGATGTACGCCTTCACGATGTCGTAGCAAGTCGTCTCGCCGCTCTTGATCGCCGCATGAATGTCGTCGATCGTCGCTTCCTCGATCTGGAATTCGGCATGCGCCGCCCAGGGCATCACCCCGGCGAGCAGAATGGCTTGGACGACTGCACGAAGCGGATTTCGGTATTCGGTTCTCACGGACGCATCCTCCGTCTGCGTCAATCCACTGCCGCGGCCGCGGCGGAGACTCGATCCTTGAGACGCGGAGCAGCGGCCGTCCCCTACCCTGCTCCGACGCGGAATCGTTGAAGATGCGAAAGCGCGTCTAATGGCCGCCGCGCATCCCGGCGCGGTCACGCGTGACCGACCGACAGCGCCGACTTCGGCGACTCCGCCCGCTTGCCCGAAAGCAGCACGTACATCGCCGGGATCACGTAGAGCGTGAGCGCGCCGCCGCAGACGAGCCCGCCGATCACGGCGATGCCCATGGACACGCGGCTCTCGGCACCCGCGCCGAGCGCGAGCGCGATCGGCGCGATGCCGAGGATCGTCGCGAGCGTCGTCATCAGGATCGGCCGCAGGCGTGCCGTCGCCGCGTCATGCACGGCGAGCGCCGACGAAGCACCGGCATCCCGGCGCTGACGCGCGAACTCGACGATCAGGATGCCGTTCTTCGTCACGAGGCCGACGAGCATGATCAGCCCGATCTGCGAGAAGATGTTCAGGCTCTGCTCGAAGTACCAGAGCGCGAAGAGCGCCCCGCCGACCGCGAGCGGCACGGTCAGGAGGATCACGAACGGATCGACGAAGCTCTCGAACTGCGCCGCGAGCACGACGTAGACGAGCACGATCGCGAGCACGAGCACCCAGCCCAAGGACGACGAGCTCTCGACGAAATCGCTCGCGGCCCCGGTCAGCGCCGTCGTGAACCGCTCATCGAGCGTTCGCTCGGCCGCGGCGTCGAACGCGGCGATCCCCTCGCCGAGCGTGCGGCCCGCCGCGAGCGTCCCCGTGACGGTCGCGGCCGCGTAGCGGTTGTACCGATAGAGCTCCGGCGGCGAGCTCGTCTCGCGGAACGTGATCAGGTTGTCTAGGCTCACGAGGCGGGAGCCGTCCCGCGTGCGCACGCCGATGCTCCCGAGGTCGCTCGGACGCGAGCGCAGATCACGAATGAGCTGACCGATCACGTCGTACTGCTTGCCGTTGTAGACGAAATAACCGAAGCGCTGCCCGGAGAGCGCCGCCTGCAGCGTCTGCGCGATGTCGAGCGTGCTGACGCCGAGCGCCTGCGCCCGGTCGCGGTCGATCTCGACGCGCACCTCCGGGCTCGAGAACTCGAGGTCGCTGTCGACGAACGAGAACACGCCGCTCGCCGCAGCGGCCTCGAGGAACTTCGGCAACACGTCGCGAAGCATCTCGAGCTCGGGCGCCTGCAGCACGTACTCGACGCCGCTGCCGCTCGATCGGCGCTGCCCGATGCTCGCTTCCTGCTGGATGTTGACGCGCGCGGCCGTGAAGTCGCGCGCGAGCGTCTCGAGATCGGCCGCGATCTCCTGCTGTGAGCGCTCGCGCTCGGACTTGTCCTTCAGGAACACGCGGATGAAGCCGTTGTTCATCGCGCCATACGCACCCGCCGTCCCGCCCGAGCCCGGCACCTGCGTCATCATGAGATGTGCTTCCGGCACGCGCGCGGCCGTGGTCTCGGTCAGCTCGTCCATGATCGCCTGCATGTGCTCGTACCCGACGCCCTCCGCCGCGGTCGCGCGCACCCAGATGCGGCTTCGGTCCTCGAGCGGCACGAGCTCGCGCGGGAGCACCGACTGCAGCAGCCAGATCGCACCTCCCGCCGCGAGGAGCACCACGCACGCGGTCCATGGCCTTCTCAGGTACGCCGCGAGCGATGCCGCGTACCCGCGCTCGAGCGCATCGAACAGGGGCTCCGTGATGCGGAACAGCCGGCCGTGCGTCTCCTGCGGCTTCAAGAGCCGCGAGCTCGCCATCGGCGTCAGCGTCAGCGCGACGAACGCCGAGACCACGACGGCGCCCGCGATCGTGAAACCGAATTCGCGGAACAAGCTCCCGGAAAGTCCGCCGAGGAAGAGCAGCGGCAGGAACACGACGACGAGCGTCAAGGTCGTCGCGATGATCGCCGTGAATACCTCGTTCGCGCCGGTGATCGCCGCGGCCGACGGCGACATGCCGCGCTCGACCTTCGCGTAGATGTTCTCGAGCACGACGATCGCGTCGTCGATGACGAGGCCGATCGAGAGCACGATGCCGAGCAGCGTCAGCGTGTTGATCGAGAATCCGGCGGCCGCCATCACGCCGAACGCGCCGATGACGGAGACCGGGATGGCGACGACCGGGATCAGCGTGGTGCGCCACTCGCGCAGGAAAGCGAACACGACGAGCACGACGAGCACGAACGCGACGAAGATCGTCTCGGTGACCTCGGCAAGCGACTGTCGGACGTACGTCGAGTTGTCGTACGCGATCTCGAGCTCGATGTCGGGCGGGAGCTCCTTGCGGATTCGCTCGATGCGGCGCCTCAGCTCGTCGATGATCTCGATCTGATTCGCATCGGCCTGCTGCCGGAAGTAGAGGCCGGCGACAGGCTTGCCGCCGACCTTGAGCGCGCCGCGCTCGTTCTGCGCGCCGAGCACCGCGTAGCCGACGTCGCGGAAACGCACGACACGGTCGCCGTCGCGCTTGATGATCAGGTCCTCGAACTCGGCCGCGGTGCGAAGCCGCGACTCGGTCTTCACCGGCAGCTCGACGAAATGGCCCTCGATGCGGCCCGATGGCAGCTCGACGTTCTCGCTGGCGACCGCCGCCCGCACGTCGAGCACCGAGAGACCGTACGCGCGCAGCCGCTCCGCATCGATCCAGAGCCGCATCGCGTAGATCTTCTCCGCGGGCTGCGTCACGTACGCGATCCCCGGCACCGTCTGCAGACGCTCGCGGAGGTTCTCGGCGATCGCGCCGAGCTCGAGCTGTGAGCGCCGATCGCTCGTCAGCGTGATACCGAAGATCGGCTGCGAGTCGGCATCGGCCTTGTTCAGGATCGGCGGATTCACGTCGGGCGGCAGGCGCTGCGCGGCGCGCGCGACCTGATCGCGCACGTCGCTCGCGGCGGCCTCGATGTCGGTGTCGAGCGAGAACTCGACCGTGATCTGGCTTGCGCCTTCCCGGCTCGTCGAGCGCAGCGCGCGAATGCCGGCGACCGTGTTGATCGCCGCCTCGAGCGGCTCGGTGATCTGTGCTTCGACGACCTCGGCGGACGCGCCGGGATACGTCGTCGTCACCGTCAGCGTCGGCGGATCGACCGCCGGATACTCGCGCACCGGCAGGCGCACGATGCCGATCGCGCCGGCCAATACGATCAGGAACGCGGCCGCGAGCGTCAGAACGGGACGGCGGATGCAGAGCTCGGGCGCCGTCATCGGCGCGGGACGGAGAGCGCGGCAAGCTCGGGCGCGACGACGCGAGACGGCTCGCGGGCCGAAGCCGAGATCGACGCCCCCTCCGTGGTGCTCGTGTCGCCGACGATCCGCACGTCGACCCGATCCCCTGCACGCAGCTGCTGCAGCCCGGTCGTGATGACGATGTCGCCGGGCCGAAGCCCGGACAACACCTGCACCCGGCTCTCGGTACGCACCCCGGTGACGATCCGCCGCTGCTCCACACGGCCGTCGACGAGCACGAACACGTACGGCGACTCGAGCTCCGGCACGAGCGCAATCGACGGGATCATCAGCGCATCGGCCGTCTCCTCGAGCAACAAATCGATGCTCGCGAACGCGCCGGGGATCAGCTCGCCGCTCGAGTTCTCCGTGACGGCGCGGATCGCGAGCGTCCGCGTCGCGGCATCGATGTGCGGATCGACGGCGTATACGCGCCCCGCGTAGCGCGCTTCGCTGCCCGCGACGCCGAACACGATCGGGCTGCCGACCTTGACCCGGCGTGCATAGCGCTCCGGCACGGCGAAATCGATCTTGAGGATGTCCGTGCGCTGCACGGTCGCGATCCGCGTCGACGCGTCGACGACAGCGCCCTCGCTGACGTGGCGGAGCCCCACCGTGCCCGTGAACGGCGCGCGGATCTCGGTCTTCGCGATCTGCGCCTCGATCAGCGCGATCTCTGCTTCGAGGATCTGCACCCGTGCGAGCGCCGCATCGTGCTCGTCCTGGCGCAGAAACTTCTGCTCGACGAGCTCGGCCGCGCGGCGCTCACGCCGTCGCGCGAGGTCGAGCTCGCCCGTCGCGGCACGAAGCCGTGCGCGCAGATCCGCGTCATAGAGCTTGACGAGGAGGTCGCCGGCCTCGACGGTCCGGCCCTCTTCGAAATGAATCGACACGATGCGCCCGGAAGCCTCCGGCCTGAGCTCGACGGCCTCGGCCGCGAGCAGCGTGCCCGTCGTGCGGACGACCTCGGCGAGCGGCTCCGGTCCGACGACGAGGGCGTCGACGCGTAGCGATCGCGTGCGCTGCACCGAGTCGGTGCGCGCGCTGGCGCTGTCATGCGACGGCGCGAGCACGCTTACCCATCGCTCGAGATCAAGCTTCGGCGCCGCGAGCGCGCCGACGACGGCCGCTGCGCCGATGAGCTTCAACGCCCAACCGATGCCTCCGCGACGGGATCCTTGTGCTCCGACGCCTGCATCCACACCGGTCTCCATGTCACGGACCTTGCCGTCGAAGGGTACCTGGTGCGTGGTGATGACTTCCTCGCGCACGACGGCGGGCTCGACGTATCAAACCGACGGAAGCCTTACCCCACTACGATCCCGCGGCGTCGCGACCTCTACCGCTCTAGTGCACGTCCCCGTTTGCCTTCGGCGACGCGCTCTTGACGGCC
>CAZKNH010000213.1:0-5133 GCA_964553875.1 uncultured Gammaproteobacteria bacterium
TCATGCCTGCACCGCGCGTTCCGCGCGCTCGCGCGCGCGCCGGTCCGCGTCGTCGACGGGGGGCGCCTGCCGGCCGGGCGCCGACGGGTCCGCGGCGCTCCGATCCCTGGCCATGCGTGCCTCGAGGATCCGACCGAGCCGGTAGGCCGCGACGAGCCCGGCGAGGAGCAGCATCGACGCGAGCTCGACGGCGAGGAGATAGGGCCCGAAGAGCCGCGCCGCGACCGCGGCCGGGCCGACCTCCTGACGCGGAGGCGGGCCCAGGTCGCCGATCGACAGCACGTAGAGGAGCTCGACGAGCAGGATCGCGGTCAGGATCGAAGGCCCGATCCAGAGCTGCGGCCAGAGCCAGCGGCGCTCCTCGCGCAACGTGACCTCGCCCAGATTCAGCATCATCACGGCGAAGACGAAGAGCACGATGATCGCGCCGGCATAGACGATCACCTCGAGCGCGGCGGCGAACGGCGCGCCGAGCGTGAAGAAGACGCCGGCGACTGCGAGCAGCGACACGATCAGGTAGAGCAGCGCGTGCATCGCATTGAGCCGCGTGATCGTCATGATCGTCGCCGCAACCGCGACGGCTGCGAACACGTAGAACGCGACGGTCATGCGGCGCCCTCGCTCACGGCATGAGCCCCCGAACGTCGACCGGCGGCGCCTCGTTCTCCGCTTCGCCCTTGTCCTTGCCGCCGATCGCGAGCCCGGACACGCGGTAGAAGCTGTAGCCGGGATACTTGCCGGTGCCGCTGATCAGGAGGTCTTCCTTCTCGTACACCATGTTGCGGCGGTCGTACTCGCTCATCTCGAAGTCGGGCGTGAGCTGAATCGCATACGTCGGGCACGCCTCTTCGCAGAACCCGCAGTAGATGCAGCGCGAGAAGTTGATGCGGAACCATGCCGGATACCAGCGGCCGGTCTCGTCCTCGGTCTTCTCGAGCGCGATGCAGTCGACCGGACACGCGACCGCGCAGAGGTAACACGCGACGCAGCGCTCTTGTCCGTCCGGGTCGCGCGACAGGATGATGCGGCCGCGGAAGCGGGGCGCGAGATAGGGCTTCTCCTCGGGGTAGAGGATCGTCTCGCGCTTGCGGAAGCCGTGCATGAAGACGCCGACCATGCTCTTCACCTGGCTGCCGAGCACGGCGAGCTGTCGGTAGAGCCAGCTCTCGGTCATCGCCATCACGTGACTCCTTCACCGTTCATCGCGACGACGATGGCGCCGGTCACGAGCGCATTCAGCAGCGCGAGCGGCAGCAGGAACTTCCACGCGTACCCCATCAGCTGGTCGTAGCGCGGCCGCGGCAGTGCCGCGCGGAGGAGCAGGAAGACGCCGAGGAAGAACGAGAGCTTCAGCACGAACCAGACGATCGGCGGCAATATCGCGGGTCCGAGCCAGCCGCCGAAGAAGAGCGTCACGATCATCGCGGACGACAGGATCATCCCGAGGTACTCGCCGAGGAAGAAGAGCCCGAACTTCATTCCGGAATACTCGGTGTGATAACCCGCGACGAGCTCGTGCTCGGCTTCGGGCAGATCGAACGGCAGCCGGTGCGTCTCGGCGATCGCCGCGAGGAAGAACACGACGAGACCGACGAACTGCGGCACGAAGTACCACATCCCGCGCTGCGCTTCGACGATCTCGACGAGGCTGAACGAGCCCGCGAGGATCACGACGCCGACGAGCGACAGGCCCATGAACACCTCGTAGCTGATCATCTGCGCCGCCGTGCGCAGGCTTCCGAGGAGCGCGTAGTTGTTGTTCGACGCCCAGCCCGCGAAGGTCACGCTGTAGACGGAGAGCCCGGTCATCGCGAGGAAGAAGAGGAGGGCGATGTTCAGATCCGCGATCACGAGGCCCGGCGCGAACGGCACGACGGCGAACGCGACGAGCATCGTCGCGGCGACGATCGCGGGCGCGATCACGAAGACGGGCTTGTCCGAAAGCGGCGGAATCCAATCCTCTTTCAGCAGGAGCTTGATCACATCGGCGAGCGCCTGAAGGATCCCGAACGGCCCTGCGCGGTTCGGCCCGTAGCGGTCTTGCCACCACGCGAGCACGCGGCGCTCGATCCACGTGAGCATCGCCGCGGCGAGAAGCAGCACGACGAACAGCACCGCGATGAAGACGAGCATCGCGACGGCGCTCATCCGCGGTCTCCCTCGTCGCGCTTCTCGCCCGGCAAGGCGGCGGGACGGATTCGCGCGACACGTCCGGCCGCGACCGGGACACCCGGAAGGCCGGCAGGCACGCCGATCACGCCGCTCGCGAGCGTCGGCGAGATGCGGATGGGCAGCGTCACGAGCGACTCGCCGAGCGCGACCTCGACGGTGCGGCCGACGTCGAGGCGGAGTGCACGCGCGTCTTCCGCACCGAGCGCGACGTAAGGCTCCGGCACACGCTCGGCGATCGGCGGAGACGCCGCCGAGAGCTCGTCGCTGCCGAAGACGTGGTAGAGCGGCACGACGCGAAAAACGTCGGCGGCGGGGCGCGTCGTCGGCGCCGGCACGCCGTCGAAGTAGCGGCGCCTGACGCCGTCGCGCGGCTCGAAGAGCCGCACGCCCGGATCGCCGCCGCGCAGACGCCCGGTCTCGTCCTTGAACTTCTGCACGGACTGCTGGTTCGAGTTCCACCCGGGCGCCCAGTAGTACGGGAGCAGCGCGGGCGGCGTCCGCGTGCCGTAGTAACCCTCCATCGAGAACGCGAGCGGAGCGTCGGGATCGGGCGGAGGTTTGCGCTCGCGGATCTCGACGTTCGCACGCATCGCGGTGCGGCCGCTGTAGCGTGCGGTCTCGCGGGCAATCGGCTTGCCGACGATGCGGAACGACGCATCGGGCGCGGCGGCCGTGATCCGCGCGAGCGAAGGAACGGATTCGGCGCATGCCGTCGTCACGTCGTCGAGCGTCTGCCACGTGCAGCGCTCGCCGCGGCGGCGGATCAGCTCCCCGAGCCAGCGCCACGATTCGCGGACGTCGCCTTCGGGCACGTACACCTGGTAGAAGCGCTGCGCGCGGCCCTCGCTGCTCAAGAGCGTGCCGTCGCCTTCGGCCGTCGCCGCCGCGGGCAGCACGAGATCGGCCGCGCGGGCCGTCGCGTGCAGCGTATGGTCGACGACGATCAAATGCTCGAGCCGCGCGCGGAAGCGCTCGAGTGCGCTTCGCGGCAGGCGCCGGTCGAAATCGTTCTCGAGCACGATGGCCGCGCGGATCGGCTGCGCGTCGATGCGCTCGAGCGCGTCGTCGAGGCTCCGCTCGCCGAGGAGCGCGAGGCCCAAGCTGTTGCATTCGGAAACGACGAGCGCGAGATCGGCGGCGCGGCCGCGCTTCGCGCCGAGCGCGAGCGCGACATTGGCCGCGGCCTCGATCACCGCGGCGTCGCCCGCGCCGGTGCCGGACACGACGAGCGGGCGCTCGGCGGCGGAAAGCGCTGCGGCAATGTGCTCGGCGAGCGCTACCGCTTCGGGCTCGAGATCCCCCGCGCCGGGCGCCGACGCGTCGAGCCGCTGCGCGATCGCGAAGCCGAGACGCGCGACGTCGTCGGGGCCCGCGCGGTACGTGCGCTCGGCGATGCGGTCGAGCCGCGTCGCGTCCGCGGTCGCGACGAAGAGCGGGCTCCACTGGTCGTGCGCCGCGGTGCGCACCGGCTGATCGAGCCACGACGGGATCCCGAGCGCCGCCGCGATCGCCTTTTGCCGCTGTCGGGCGGCCTCGCGGAGCGCGAGCGCGAGCCGGGGCGCGGTGCTCGGCACGTCTTCGCCGAGCACGAGCACCGCGTCGGCCGCGGCCGCATCGGCGATCGAAGGCGCGCGCGTCGTGCCGCTCTCATGGAGCGCGACGACCGTTGCCAGGAGTCTCGCTTCGCCGGCCGGCACGCCGACGTAGAAGTTGTCTTCGCCGACGAGTTTCCTGAGCGCGAAGTTGGCTTCAAGCGACGCGCGCGGCGAGCCGATGCCGATCACGCGTCCGGCGAGCATCTCGACCGCGAGCCCGAGCGCCGTCTCCGCGGTCAGCGGCTCGAGCCTGCCGCCGTCGGTGCGCGCAAGCGGCACACGGACGCGCGTGTCCGCGTTCACGTAACCGTAGCCGAAGCGTCCGCGGTCGCAGATGAAGTAGCCGTTCACGTCGCCGTTGTAGCGGTTCACGACGCGCCGCAGCCGCCCGTAGCGCTCCTGCGCCGAGATGTTGCAGCCTGCGCTGCAGTGCGGGCAGATCGACGGCGCGGACTGCAGGTCCCATTTGCGGACGTAGTGGTCGGAGAACGGCTTGTCGGTGAAAACGCCCGTCGGGCAGACCTCGGCGAGGTTGCCGCTCCACTCGCTCTCGAGCACGCCGTCCTCGTGGCGGCCGAAGTAGACGTGGTGATGCGACGCGAACGCGCGCAGGTCGTCGCCGCCCGCGACGTCCTGGTAGAACCGCACGCAGCGATAGCACGCGATGCAGCGGTTCATCTCGTGGTTGAGGAACGGCCCGAGGTACTGGTTGCGGTGGGTGCGCTTGAGACCGCGGTAGCGCCGGTAGTTGTGGCCGGTCATCACGGTCATGTCCTGCAGGTGACATTCGCCGCCCTCTTCGCAGACCGGGCAGTCGTGCGGGTGGTTGACCATGAGCCACTCGATCACGCGTGCGCGGAAGTCGCGGGCCTCGGGCTCGTCGAGGCCGATGCGGGTGCCGTCGCTCGCGGCGGTCATGCAGGCCATGACGATGCTGCCTTGCGTGTCGTTCTCGTCGCGGTACTGCTTGACGGCGCACTGGCGGCATGCGCCCACCGAGCCCATCGCGGGATGCCAGCAGAAGTACGGCAAGTCGAAGCCGAGCGCGAGGCAGTGCTCGAGCAGGTTCTTGCCGGGCGCCGCCGGGTACTCGCGGTTGTCGACGTAGATCGGCATCGCTTCCTACCGTGCCCCTGCAGTTGGCCGGCCAATGAATCCGTCCCTATAGGCTCCGTGCGCGCCCTTCCTGGCCCCCACCGTCCTGGAAGGGGCGGGTGCACACCGCACCGCCCGGAGACGTCCGCGCGGCATCGAGGTTCCCGAGCCCACGCGCTCGCGCGAGAAATTGGGGTCAGACCCCGATTTCCTTGCGGCGCAGCAACATCTGCGCGGCGTCGAGGTTCCCGAGCCCACGCGGTCGCGCGAG
>CAZKNH010000214.1:0-5118 GCA_964553875.1 uncultured Gammaproteobacteria bacterium
TACCCGCCATGCCGATCCACGCTCCCGGGCCCACGCATCCCGAGCTGCACGAGATACACGCGCCCCCTCGCGCCTTCGGGCGACGGCGTGATCTCGTGATTCAGCATCAGATGACTCCAGTCGGTCCAAGGAAGCGGCGTCTCACAGCCGCGCGACCCTCCGCCGACGAGCGCGGCGAGCGCCTCTCTCCCCTGCGCGAGCACGCGCCCGCCGGCGGCGAAACCCGCGTCCGAGTTCTTGTCGATGAACACGCCGTCCTCGGTGAAGAGGTTCGCGTAGTCGTAGCCGTTGTTGGCGCAGGTGTCGATCGCGTAGGCGTAGCGGTTGATGAGCTGCGTGATCTCGTAATAGTCGAGCGCGGTGAGCTCGGTCGTTTGCGCCTCGGCCGGCGCGCCGCCGAGCTCGAAGCGGCCGAAGAAGAGGGCTGCAAGGGAGAAGACGACGAGCGCGATCGTCAGCAGGTTTCTCTTCAGCATCGGGAACTCCTCGGCAGAACGAGCAGTTCGAGCGTATCACGGTGAGCGCTCCGCGGCGCCACCGTGAAGCCGCGAAGTGCTCACGCGCTCCCCCCGATCCGGCCGAGCCCTCATCGCCGATGCCGGCGGCGAAGCCTCGTTCCGACTCGCCCGGCTACGTGAATTCCGGCACAGCACCCCCCGGCTAAACCCGCTACGCTCTCGGCACTTCTGATGACGCATCGACCCGGGCGGGCAACGAAAGAATGCGTACTCTCTTGAGATATCCGCGGCTGCGTACCGCGTATTCCGCTGGATGCCGTGTCTGTCTCTGAGGTCGATGCCGCGGCGCCGGCGGAGAACGTAACGGATTCGGGCAGTGCTCGGCCTGCGCCGGGCCTTGGCCGGTTGATCGTCGGGCTCTGGCGCGTCGGCACTCGAGACGCACCGCCTGAGCGGGCACGCGGGATCGCGCTCTCGAATCTGATCGCGCTGCTCGCTACCGGTTCGACGCTGCCGTACCAGGTGTTCTACCTGACCGACCTCGCTCACTATGCGTGGGTGTTCGCGGCGAACATGCTGTTCATCGCTTCGTACGCAGGCGTGCTGCTGCTGAACCGCGCCGGACGGTTCGAAGCCGCACGGGTTGTCGTCACCGGGACCGTCTACGTCCATATTCCCGTCGTCCTGTCGCTGATCAGCTCCGCGTCCGGCGTTCACTTTTTCTACTTTCCGATGGCCGCATCCATGGGAGCGGTGTTCGGCAGCCGCGAGCGATGGGCCACGGGGCTGTTCGTCGGCCTCGGTGCGTTGCTCTTCGTCGTGTGTCACTTCGCGTTCCCGCCGGGGACGACGACGATCGTGATGTCCGAGTCGACTCTTCGCGCAATGTACGCTGCGAGTGCCGCCGGTGCCCTGCTGGTCACCGGCGGCTTCTCGTATCTGTTCCGCATGGAAATCGACCGCGCGGAGTCGGCGCTCACGCAGAGCAACCACGCGCTCGAGCGACTAACGACCGTCGATCCGGTGACGGGCCTCGCGAACAGACGCGCGATCGACGCATACCTCTCCACCCAATGGAAGCAGCTCGAGCGCCAACGGCAATCCGTGTCCCTGTTGCTGATCGACGTGGATTGCTTCAAGTCGTTCAATGACAACTACGGGCATCTCGCTGGCGACAGGTGTCTCGAGCAAGTGGCGGAGGCGCTGCGCGCAATAACGCGGCGGCACGACGACCTGATCGCGCGGTACGGCGGCGAGGAGTTCGTGATCGTGCTGCCGGCAACGAGCGAGGACGCCGCCGCGGAGATCGCCGAGCAGGTGCGCGCGTCGATCGAGCAGATCGGTATCCCGCACGATTTCTCCACGGTCGTGCCCGTGGTCACGGTCAGTATCGGCGTCGCCGGTGGCAGCGTGGACGAGCTCGAGGGCTTCTCGACGCTGCTACATCGGGCGGATTCGGCGCTCTACGCCGCCAAGCACGGCGGCAGAAACCGCGTCGTGCGCTGGCAGGCGCTCGAGGAAGACGCAACGCTGACTGCGCGGCGCAAGCGTCTCGCCGTAGAGCGCGAGTCGGCGTAGGCGCCGCTACTCCTCACGCGGCCGGGAGAGGCGCGCGATCGTCAACGGATCCGGAACCGAGTCGAAGTATTTCGCGAGCGCCTGCTCGAAGACCGGCTGATTGAGGGCGACCTGCGCGAAGAGCGTCATCGACGATCGGAACTTCAAATCGTCCGGCGTCCGGAATATGTCGTACGCCGACTTGCCCTCTATCCGATTCACGATCTCGGTGCATTCGACGAGCCTTGGCCCGAGTATCGGGTGCTCGAGATACGCCCGCGCCTCGTCGAGCGACCGGATCGCATAGTACTGCGCGGTCTCGCTTCGCCCGAGCCCTTCGAGCTGCGGGAAGATGAACCACATCCAGTGCGATTCCTTGCGCCCGGCGAGAAGCTCTGCCCGGGCCTGCGCGAACGTCGTGCGCTGGGCGTCGACGAATCGCTGAAGATCGAAGGGATCGCCCATGGGCCAATGCTAGCAAAAATCGCGACACGGCTATAATCGAATCCGCGAAGCGCGTGACGGGCGCTTCGAGCAAGAGGGGAGACAACGATGCCCAGGCGAATGGCCGCGTGGCTTCCACTGGTAACCGCGCTCATCGCGGCGCCCGCCGACGCGCATCACTCGTTCGCGGCCGAGTTCGACTACGACCTGACCGGCACGATCGAGGGCGAGGTCGTCGAGGCGCTCTACGTGAATCCTCATGTGCGCTACTTCGTGTCCGTCGTCGGCGAGGACGGGAAGGAAGTGATCTGGGATGCGCAGACGCGAAGCATCAGCGCGCTCACCCGCGTCGGCTGGACGCGCGACTTGATCAAGGTCGGTGACCGCGTCGTGCTCGAGGGCAATCTCGGCCGCGACGGCGCGCGGAAGATCTGGATTCGCGAGGTCAAGACGGCGACGGGCAGGGTCATCCGGCCGACCGAAGCCGTGACGGACGAGGAGGAGGCGGAGGAGTGAACGTTGCAAGCGGAGCGCTCCGCGGCGCGTGGCTCTGCGCGAGCCTCGTCCTGAGTTATGGATCCATCGCAGAAGCGCAAACGAGCACCGACCTCGTCGGTCGCTGGTCGCTGACGCTCGACGAGGGAAGCGCCGTGCACCGAGGTGTTCTCGAGATCGAGCAGGAGGGCGATGCGCTGCGCGCTTTCGTCGACGGAGGTCCGGTCACGTTCAATGTCGACGGCAACCGTGTCGAGCTCGAGATCGATACGCGCGACGGCGGCGGGCGTCTATTGAGCTATGGGCTCACGGGCACGCTCGACGGCGGCAAGCTCTCGGGCGTGCTCGAGCCGCCGCTCGATGCGCCGGCGGGCCGCTGGCACGCCGAGCGGATCGTCGAGCAGCCGAAGCAACCGCCGAATCCGGTCGATTTCACCGGAGTCTGGTCGCGGGTGTCGCCGGGCATCGCGAAGGTCCACCTCGACTACACGCCGAAGGCGCAGGCCGTCGTCGACGGCTACCACTATCTCGACGATCCGGCGTTGCGCTGCGTGTCGCCGGGCCTCGTCCGTGTGTCCGGCTGGCCGTATCCGCTCGAGATCGTCCAGACCGAGCAGCAGGTCACGATTCTCTACGAAAGTTTCCACGAGGTACGGCGCATCTGGCTCGACGGCCGCGACTACCCGCGCGATCTACCGCATCGATCGATGGGCTACTCGATCGGGCATTGGGACGGCTCGACGCTCGTCGTCGAGACGGAGATGCTGACGGAGGCGTTCGTAGATCTGAACGGACAGCCTTTGTCCGAGAACGCGCGCGTCGTCGAGCGCATGTCCCTCCACGACGGCGGCAATACGCTGCGGAGCGAGCTCACGCTCTACGATCCCGAGAACTACAACCGTCCGGTCACGCGCATCCGCGAGTGGCGGAAGACGCCGGAGACGGTGATCCTCGAGTACGATTGCGATCCGTATCCGTTCTTCCGCGGGCTCGAGATCGAAGGGAGGCTCGACGAGTACTGGGAACGCATGCGCCGGCGCCGATAGCGGCGACGCAGAGGCGAGCCTCGCCGGCAAAACGGGCGGGGAAGATAAGCCCGGGGAGCGAAGCGAGCGCGGCATGATGGCTGTGCGACCGAACCGCGGCCGCATGACGGACGGGCCGAAGAACCACGATAAGGAAAATTGACGATGTTCCGAATAACAGCGCTGATCTGCTCGTTGCTCGTCTGCTCCGTGACTCAGGCCCAGCCTGCGCGCCCGAACATTGTCTTCATCATGACCGACGACGCGGGCTACGGCGATCTCGGCATCTACGGCGCTCCGGATGTCCGCACTCCGGTGCTCGACCAGCTCGCCCGCGACGGCGTGCGCTTCACGAACTTCTATTCGAACGGGCCGACGTGCTCGCCGACGCGAGCGGGCCTGATCAGCGGCCGCTATCAGCAGCGCTACAACGTCGAGGCGCCGCTGCCGACGGCGCCAAGGGCCGAGGGCCGCGGGCTCAGGGCCGAGGGGCACTCGTTGCCCCACTTGCTGAAGACGGCGGGATACGACACCGCGCTCGTCGGCAAGTGGCATCTGGGCTACGAGCCGGATCAGAGCCCGGAGGCGCACGGCTTCGACTACTTCTTCGGCTTCAAGGCCGGGTTCGTCGACTACTACCAGCACACGAACAGCGACGGCGAGCCCGATTTGTGGGAGAACGGGCAGCTGGTCACCGAAGAAGGTTATATGACGGACCTGATCACGGAGCGCGCGGTGCGCTACATCCGCGAGCGTCGGAACGGTCCTTTCTTTTTATCCGTTCAGTACAACGCACCTCACTGGCCGTATCAGCCGCCGGACCGGCCGTCGGTAGCCCCGCGGAACGCCGCTCACCTGCAGCCGTGGGAGGACAATCCCGGCACGCGCGCGGACTACGTCGCGATGCTCGAGCGCGTCGATCAGGGCGTCGGCCAGATACTCGAAGCGCTGGACGAGGCCGGTATCGCCGATGACACGCTCGTCATCTACACGAACGACAACGGCGGCGAGTGGCTTTCGCGTAATGCGCCGACGACGAATAGGAAATTCTCGGTGTGGGAGGGCGGCATTCGCGTGCCCGCGATCATGCGCTGGCCCGGCGTGATCCCGGCCGGGCAGGTGAGCGAGCAGGTCGGCAT
>CAZKNH010000215.1:0-5108 GCA_964553875.1 uncultured Gammaproteobacteria bacterium
CGGCTGAAATCCTTGCGCGATCGGCAGCAGTACGTCGATCGGGACGGGAGCGCCGCGCGGCTCGGGATTTGTTCTGCGTCCTGGCCGCTGTTCGGTGTGCTGTGGCCTGCGTCGATCGCGCTCGCGGAGGCGATGAGCGTCACGGACATCGACGGACGACGCATTCTCGAGATCGGCTGCGGCCTCGCACTTCCGAGCCTCGTCCTGAAACGACGGGGCGCCGATATCACCGCCAGCGATCACCATCCGCTGGCCGAAAGATTCCTGAGATACAACGCGGCGCTGAACGGCATTCCACCGATCGATTTCGTCGTTTTGCCGTGGGCGGCGCCGCCGCCCGACATCGGGCGTTTCGACGTCATCATCGGCAGCGATGTGCTGTACGAGCGCGGCCACGCCGAGCTGCTCGCGGAGCTCGTGGATCGTCTCAGCGAGCCGCGCGCGGAGGTCTGGATCAGCTGTCCGGGGCGAGGCTATCTCGGGCGATTCAGCCGAGCTTTGCAGGCTATGGGGTTTCGAGGCACGCAGCAACGCGTGGACGTGGCGTCCGGGGAAGGCCGGCCGAAGTTTCGAGGCCGGCTGCTTCGCTATCGACGCGGCGACGCGCGCCGCCCGGTAGCGGTTGGGCTCGGCAAGATGCATCGAGCAGAATGCCGCCCAAGCCCGGCGCAGCACGCGCATCCGCAGCCGCTTCGCGCCGCCGCGTTGCACGATCCGCGCAGTCGCCACGGCCGGAAATGCCCGGCCGGCCGGCGTCTCGCCGCGAGGCGTGCCGCGTAGGCCGCGAGGCTGGACGATGTCCTCGCGTGATGCGCGCCGACCCGCGCGCTGATTCTTCGAGCTTTCGCGCGGCCCGAATCCTGCATTGGTGCCTTGCATCGAAGCAGGAATCGATGCGGGTTCGTATCCCATGACCATCACCACCGTCAATCCCGCGACCGGTCAGGTCATCGCCCACTACGAGACGCAAACGGACAATGAGATCGACGCGTTGCTCACCGCGTCGGCCGAGGCATTTCGGCGCTGGAGTCGGACCACCATTGCGGAGCGCGCAGCGTGCCTGACCTCGCTGGCGAAGTGCCTTCGCGAGCGTTCCGACGAGCTCGCACGGCTGATCGCAACGGAGATGGGTAAGCCGTTGCGGCAAGGCGAGGACGAAGTCGACAAGTGCGTCTGGGTCTGCGAGCACTATTCGGAGCACGGGGAAGAGCTCCTTGCTCCGCAGG
Source organism: uncultured Gammaproteobacteria bacterium (assembly GCA_964553875.1). Taxonomy (GTDB): domain Bacteria; phylum Pseudomonadota; class Gammaproteobacteria; order Steroidobacterales; family Rariloculaceae; genus ZC4RG20. Next base: position 1,227 of record CAZKNH010000215.1, read on the forward strand.
CTGTCCCAACCGACGCCGAACGGAGCGAGGTCGTCTTTCGGCCGCTCGGACCCGTGCTCGCGATCATGCCGTGGAACTTTCCGCTCTGGCAGTTCTTCAGATTCGCCGCGCCCGCGCTCTTGGCCGGCAACGTCGCGGTCCTGCGCCATGCGAGCAACGTCGCGGGCACTGCGCTCGCGATCGAGAAGCTCGTTCGCGACGCATGTGTGCCGGACGACGTCGTGCGCGTCGCGTGGGTCGACAAGGAGCAGGTCCGCCGCATCATCGCCGATCGCCGTGTCGCCGCCGTGACGTTGACCGGCAGCGTCGCGGCCGGTCGGGCGGTGGCCTCTGCGGCCGGTGGAGCGGTCAAGAAGACCGTGCTCGAGCTCGGCGGCAGCGATCCGTATGTCGTTTTGCGCGATGCCGACCTCGAGCTTGCGGTCGATCGCTGCGTCAAGAGCCGTCTGATCAACTCGGGTCAGAGCTGCATCGCTGCCAAGCGCTTCATCGTCGAGGCGCCGCTCCACGACGACTTCGTCGCGGCTTTCGCGGAAGCGATGCGCGGGAAGCGCGCTGCCGATCCGTTCGATCCCGACGCGGACCTCGGACCGCTGGCGCAAGCCAAGGGGCGCGAGAAGGTCCACGATCAAGTGCGGCGGAGCATCGCGGCCGGAGCCGCGTGCGTGCTCGGCGGTGAGCTCCCCGACGGACCCGGATTCTTCTACCCGCCGACGGTGCTGACCCGCGTGGTGCCTGGGATGGCGGCATTCGACGAGGAAATCTTCGGTCCGGTCGCCGCGATCGTCGAAGCGGCGGACGAGGAACGCGCGATCGAGCTCGCGAACCAGAGCGCCTACGGGCTCGGTGCAGCCGTCTTCACGAAGGACGTGGAGCGCGGCCACGACATCGCCGCGCGCCGGCTCGACGCCGGCAATTGCTTCGTCAATGAGCTCGTTCGCTCCGACCCGCGCTTGCCGTTCGGCGGTGTGAAGGACTCGGGCTACGGGCGAGAGCTCGGGGCTTTCGGCATTCGTGAGTTCGTGAATATCAAGACGATCTGGGTGGGCGAGCGCGACGGGGACGGGCGCGGCAAGCGGTGCCCATCGGCCGAATGACGTGCTCGGGCTCCTCGCAATCTCTCGCCAAGCACCGGGGGCGGCAGCTCCGGGAGGCGCCGGCTCGTTATCGGGCGTAAGTCACCTTCCAGATGCGCCCGCCGGCGTCGTCGACGACAAAGAGCGCGCCGTCCGGACCGACGCCGACGCCGCTCGGCCGCCCGATCGCGCCCGCGTCGGTGCGGAGCCGATCGAATCCGTGGGCGAACACCTCCCAGTCTCCCGTCACCTCGCCGGCTGCGTTCATCGGCACGAAGACGACCGAGCCCACGTCGTCGCGCCGCGGCGTGACCGCGCCGTGAAACGCGATGAACGCGCCGTTGCGGTAGCGGGCCGGGAACTGCGTGCCCGTGTAGAACACGAGATCGTTCGGCGCCCAATGCGCCGGAAACGCTATGAGCGGATCCGGATAGCGGGACGGCTCGGCCGGCGTTTCGCCGTCGCCGCCGTACTCCGGCATCACCATGCGCTGGTTGCGGCGCGGATCGTAATACGTGTACGGCCAGCCGAGGTCGACGCCTTCGTCGATTCGATGGAACTCCTCCGCCGGAAGCTCCGCGTCGTCATCGGCCGTGAAGTGTTCGGGCCATAGCTGATTCAATCCATCGCGGCCGTGCATCAGCGCGAACAACGCGCCGGCCGCGTCGTTCCATTCGAGCGCGACGAGGTTGCGATGCCCGGTCGAGTAGCGCTTCGCATCCCGCGCATGGCTTTGCCCGAGCGCCGACGCGCTGAATCGGAACACGCCGCCGTGCTCGTCGAGCAGCGTGCACGGCATGAGCCCCGGCGAGCCCGGGCGGCCTTGCTCCGCCTGACAGGCGTTCGACGGCGCCCCGACCTGCGTAAAGAGGTTCCCCGCGCCATCGAGCGTGATCGGTTTCGTGCGATGACCGCAGCATGACTCCGGCAGATCGGCGACGAGTACGTCGATCACGTCCGGTACGAGCGAGTCGCCGAGCTCGGCTACGTAGATCGTCGTCATCGACGAGAAAAAGAGCCGATCGCCGTCGATCGCGAGCCCCGTGTCGACGTCGGCGCCGCCGAATCGGCGAATGACGTCCGCGACGCCGTCACCGTCCTCGTCCCGAAGCCCCAGCACCCCGCCGGGCTCGTCCGTCGGCTGGAACTTCGCCCGCCCGGAGCGCAACGTGACGTAGACGTCTCCGTTGTCTCGGATCACGATGTGCCGCGGTGTCGGCAAGCCTTCGGCGAAGAGCGTCGCCGTGAAACCCGCCGGAAGATCGGGTACCGACGGCTCGTTCCCCGATGTCTGGGCAAAAACGCGTCCTGCGAAGAGCAGCAGTAGAGCCGCGCTGGTACTGTGTATAGCCTTCTCGATCGGTTTCACTTCCTTCCTCGCTGGTCGACCCCTTGCGGCGGCGCGAGACGGCATTATCGCAGCGGTTCGAGCGCCGTGCTTCACGGCTCCGCCGCGCGACCCCCTTTGAATCTGCGTCGGCGTCAAGCCGTAGTTGCCGCAGGAGGCCGGCGGGTGCAGGGCGCTCTGGGGCTCTTCTCCTTTAACGAAGAGCGTCGCGATTGGTATACATTACCACCAACAAAAATAACGAATGGGCCACAGGCTCGTGCGGCTTTTCGGCCGCGCTCCTCGGACCGACCGGAGTCTTGCAAGCAAACGCCATCGGGTAACGCCCGATGGTGAGCGCTCGAGCACGAAAACTCCGGAGAGTAGCGATGCGGGTTGCAAACTTGCTCGAGCAGGAACCTGCACTGCATAAGAATTAAGTAAAACGATCGCATCGCTGCGTTGCGCAGCGGGATTCGTTAGGGGGGCGTGGCCGGCACTGATGCGGGCCGAGACGTAGCAAGGGAATCCCGTGATGAAGCTTGACGACGGATACCGCGAGCTGGCCTCGCAGTCGGAGGGCTATGTCCGAGCCGAGCGCGGAGGGTTGCGTATTGTGAAACGGGAGGCCGCCTTCTGTCGCACGACGAGCCTGCGTACGGCGGCGCTCGCCGGGCTCGTTACGCTCCTCGCGAGCTGCGGGGGCGGCGGCGGAGGCGGAGGCGGTGGAGGCGGAGGTGGAGGGGGCTCCGCAACGACACCGCCGCCGAACCGCGCACCGATCGCGAATGCCGGAGTCGACTTCACCGCGCGTGTCGGAGACGTCGTCCAGCTCGACGGAACCGGCTCGAGCGATCCGGACGGAGACGCGCTGACCTACGCATGGAGGATCGTCGCGCGTCCGGAATCGAGCGTCACCGAGCTCTCACGGGCGACGACACCGAATCCCGAGCTCGCGCTCGACGGTCCCGGTACGTACGTCGTCGAGCTGATCGTGTCGGACGGCCGAGCGCAGAGTGCACCGGATACCGTTCGCGTCACGACAGCGAATACTCCGCCGACCGCGAACGCCGGCCGCGATCGCACCGTTGCGCTCGGCGAGACGGTCGAGCTGGACGGGTCGGCGTCGACGGACCCCGACGGGGATCAGCTCACTTATGCGTGGACGCTCGACGTGCCGGCCGGCAGCACAGCGGCGCTGTCGGATCCGAGCGCGATCCGCCCGACGTTCCAGGTGGACGCCCCCGGGACGTATACCGCATCGCTCGTCGTCGACGACGGGAGCGCTCAAAGCGCCGCCGACACGGTCACGTTGGATACGCTGAACTCCGCACCGACGGCCGAGGCGGGGCCGGATCGAACGGTCGCCGTCGGCGCGCTCGTCGAGCTCGACGGCTCGGGCTCGAGCGATCCCGACGGCGATGTCCTGAGCTACCAGTGGACGCTGACGGAGCGGCCGGACGGCTCCGGCGCGCAGCT
>CAZKNH010000216.1:0-5093 GCA_964553875.1 uncultured Gammaproteobacteria bacterium
TGCCGCCGAGCACGATGTCCGTGCCGCGGCCGGCCATGTTCGTCGCGATCGTCACGGCGCCGGGGCGGCCCGCCTGCATGACGATCTCGGCCTCCCGCTCGTGGTACTTCGCGTTCAGCACCTGATGCGGGATGTTCCTCTTTTTCAAGAGCCCGGACAGGAACTCCGAGGTCTCGATCGACGTCGTGCCGACGAGCACGGGCTGACCGCGCTGGTAGCAGTCCTGGATGTCCTCGATGATCGCTTCGAACTTGTCCTTCTGCGTGAGGTACACGAGGTCAGGCAGGTCCTGCCGGATCATCGGCTTGTGCGTCGGAATCACGACGACCTCGAGCCCGTAGATCTGCTGGAACTCGTAGGCCTCGGTGTCCGCCGTGCCGGTCATGCCGGCGAGCTTCTTGTAGAGCCTGAAGTAGTTCTGGAATGTGATCGACGCGACGGTCTGGTTCTCTTCCTTGACGCGGACGCCTTCCTTCGCCTCGATCGCCTGATGCAGGCCGTCCGACCAGCGGCGGCCGGGCATCGTGCGTCCGGTGAACTCGTCGACGATGACGACCTCGCCGTTCGAGACGATGTAGTCGACCTCGCGGCGGAAGAGCGCGTGCGCGCGGAGCGCCGCGTTCAGGTGATGCATCAACCGGATGTTCGCGGGGTCGTAGAGGCTCTCGCCCTCGCCGAGGATGCCCGCCTTCGCGAACAGCTTCTCGACGTACTCGTGACCCTCCTCGGTCAGGTACGCCTGCTTCGCCTTCTCGTCGACGGTGAAATGCCCGGGCACGTAGAGCTGGCATTTCACGGGCTTCGCGTTCGGGTCGATCTCGATCAGGTGATGACCCTTCTCGCGCGCCCGCGCGAGCGCCTCGTCGAGCGACATCTTGCCGAGCGACTTGCCGTTCACGTCGAGCAGCTCGACCTGCGACGCCTCGATGTCGTCGTTCGCGCGCCCCTGCGGGGGATCGTGCTTGCGCAGGTACGGGATCAGCTGGTTGATCTTGACGTAGAGCTCCGTGCTCTCCTCGGAGCGCCCGGAGATGATCAGCGGCGTGCGCGCCTCGTCGATCAGGATCGAGTCGACCTCGTCGACGATCGCGTACGCGAGCTCGCGCTGGACCCGGTCCTGCGGACGGAACGCGAGGTTGTCGCGCAGGTAATCGAAGCCGAACTCGTTGTTCGTGCCGTACGTGATGTCGGCGTTGTACGCGGCGCGTTTCTCCTCGACCGACTGACCGCTCTTGATGACGCCGACCTCGAGCCCGAGGAAGCGGTAGACCGGCCCCATCCAGTCCGCGTCGCGCTGCGCGAGGTATTCGTTCACGGTCACGACGTGGACGCCGCGCCCGGTCAGCGCGTTCAGGTACGCCGCGAGGGTCGCGACCAGCGTCTTGCCCTCGCCGGTGCGCATCTCGGCGATCTTGCCCTGGTGCAGCGTGATGCCGCCGATCAGCTGCACGTCGAAATGGCGCATGCCGAGCGTGCGCCGGGCCGCCTCGCGGACGACGGCGAAAGCCTCGGGCAGGAGCGCATCGAGGTCGCCGGTCTCGGCGTAGCGGGCTTTGAACTCGGCCGTCTTGGCCTTCAACGCTTCGTCGTCGAGCGCCTGGATCTGCGGCTCGAGCGCGTTCGTTGCATTGACCAGGGTCTGGTAGCGGCGCAGAAGCCGTTGGTTCCGGCTGCCGAAGATCCCGGTCAGGATGTTCGTTGCTAGGTTAGCCAACAGTAAATCCTTGGACGTTTTGAGGGGGTGATTCTAACAGCCTTGGGAACGGGCAACCGTAGCGAAAAGGCGCCACCTCGGCGAGGCCACGAGCGCCCGCCGGCAGCGGAACGGAGCCGGCCCGCGGCGGTTTCATGCGTTGGACGGCGGCGAGCCCCGGTGGTTTCGTACTGGGGGCGAAAAAGCGCAGCGTTCGGGCTCGGCGTCGGCCCCGGGATGCGAGCGGTAGAGGCGCGACGGCCGGCGTCCGTCGCGCTCGGGCGACCCGGCGCCTACTCGATGTAGGTCATCGGATCGACCGGCTTGCCGTCGCGCAGCACCTCGAAGTGCAGGTTGGGCCCGGTCGCGCGCCCGGTGTCGCCGAGCCGCGCGATGACCTGGCCGCGCTTCACGGTGTCGCCGACGGAGACGAGATTCGACGCGTTGTGCGCGTAGCGGGTCACGTAGCCGTTGCCGTGATTGATCTCGACGAGCTCGCCGTAACCCTGACGCGGCCCGGACCAGATCACGACGCCCGAGCCGACCGCCAGCACCTCGCTGCCCTCGCGGCCGGCAAAGTCGACCCCCTGGTGGAACGCGCGGCGGCCGGTGAACGGATCGGTCCGCTGGCCGAAGCGCGACGAGATGTACCCCGACGAGACCGGACGGCCGCCGGGTCGAACCTCGTCCGCGAGCTTGCGGTTCAGCAGAAAATCCTCGAGGACGTCGAGCTGGCGGGACCGGTCCTCGAGCTGGAGCGCGAGGCCGTTCAACGAGCTCAGGATTCCGCGCAGATCGAGCTGGTCGGCATCGGCGAGAAGCTCCTCCGGGCCGCCGAGCGCCGGCGGAGAGCTGAAGTCGAACTCGCCGTCATCGAGCCCCGCCATCTGCGTGAGCCGCGCGCCGAGCGCGTCGAGCCGGACGACGTGCGCGTTCATCTGGCCGAGCCGGAGCGCGAGCGCGTCGACGCTCCGCTGCAAGCCCCGGCGGGTCTGCTCGAGCAGCGCCTGCTGCGCCTCGAGCTCGGCGCGCCAGGCCTCGACCTGCGTGCTCGGATTCGTGATCCCGTACGCATCGGCCGTGCGCCACCCTATGTAAAATGCGAGCGAGAAGAAGCAGAACGCGAGCGTGCTCGCGGCGACCCAGACCCGGCGCGGGGAGAAGTGCAGTTGCGCGACGTGACCGCGGTCTCGGTCGAGGAAGATCAGTTCCATCCTGCGCGGCCTCCGCTCGATGCTTGCGTGCTCCTGTTCCGCAACCGAGCGCAGGGCGCGCGCGTCGGCGAGGGCCCGACGGCAGAATCCGAAGCGTTGTTATTATTGGTCCCCATCGGCAACCCCGCTATCGTAGGAAAAACTTCCGTTAGATCGGTGGCTTTGCGTCCCGCCCTTTCGGACGGTTTGCCCTTGGACGTCCGGGTAGGATGCCGACAAACTCGACCAGGCTCAAGTTTCTCGGCGCCGAACGTGACAGGGGTCTCGTTAATGACCGACAAGTCCCCGAGAAAGCTCGCGGAAGTGCTCGCCGGCGGCCGCCTCGCCGCGCTCGGTCGCGAGGCGGAGCAGCGCAGGTCGACGACCGAGCGGATCCGCGCGCTGCTGCCGCCCGACGAGGCATCCCACCTCGTCGGCGCGTCAGAGGGCGCGGACGGCGAGCTCGTGCTGGTCATGGATTCAGCGGTGTGGGCCGCGCGCGTGCGCTATCGGGGCGCGGAGCTTGGAGCGGCGCGGCTGCGCGTGAAGGTGGCGCCGTCGGCGCCGGGGTCGGCTGCAGCGCCGGGTTCAGAGCCCTTTGGCTCAGTCTAGGCGCGGTGATGGGGTGCAGAGCCCTTTGACTCTGCCCAGGCGAGTCGAGGCGAGCTCACGTCCGAACGCCAACTCGCCTAGACAGAGTCAAAGGGCTCTGAACCCGACGTACGCTCAGTAACCGGGGGCGAGCTGATACGACACCGGCGACGCGCGGTCTTCCTCGAAGCTCACTTCCTCGTACGTCTCCGGCTGCGCGAGCATCGCGCGGAGCAGCAGGTTGTTCAGCCTGTGCCCGGATTTGTAGCCGACGAACTCGCCGATCAGCGACGAGCCGAGCAAATAAAGATCGCCGACGGCGTCGAGCACCTTGTGCCGGACGAACTCGTCGCGGAACCTGAGCCCGTCCTCGTTCAGCACGCGGTAGTCGTCCATCACGATCGCGTTGTCGAGGCTGCCGCCGAGCGTCAGGTCCTTCGCACGCAGCGTTTCGAGATCGCGCAGGAAACCGAACGTCCTCGCCCGGCTGATCTCTTTCAGAAACGCCGTCGCCGAGAAGTCGAGCGACATCTTCTGCCGGTGCTTCTTCAGCACCGGATGATCGAAGTCGATCTCGAAGTTGATCTTGAACCCGTCGTAAGGCTTGAGCAGCGCCCATTTGTCGCCTTCAACGACTTTCACGGGCCGCACGACCCGGATGAACCGCTTCGGCGCGTTCTGCTCCTCGATGCCGGCCGACTGCAGCAGGAAGACGAACGGCGCCGCGCTGCCGTCCATGATCGGCACCTCGGGCGCCGTCAGATCGACGAACGCGTTGTCGATGCCGAGGCCGGCCATCGCGGACATGAGATGCTCGACGGTCGCGACCTTGACACCGTCGCGCTCGAGCGTCGTGCCGAGCGTGGTCTCGGTAACCGACAGCGCGTTCGCAGGAACGTCGACGGGCTCGGGGAGATCGAGCCGCCGGAAAATGATGCCGTTGTTCGGCGGCGCAGGACGAAGGGTCATGAATACCTTCGCGCCGCTGTGCAGGCCGATACCCGTCGCGCGGATCGAGTCCTTCAGAGTGCGCTGTTTCAAAGTCCCGTGACTCCTGTCGGGCTTCCTCGCAAGCAGCCGCGGCCGTGCGCGCCGGCTGTCGGCGCCGCGACGGGCATCCTTGAGGCGTCTCCCACTGACGCCCGGCGTCCGCTCCCTATCCTTACGGAACGTTACGCCCTGGAAAAGCGGCAGTGAACCCTAGCACAGCCGCGAACTTTCCAGCAAGGAACCGCCGCATACTCAACGTTTTCAACCAGTTGAGCGGTTTGCGCCTCAGTCGGCCTGGCGACGCAGGAACGCCGGGATATCGAGCAGGTTGTCGATCTCTTCCGGGCCGTTGAGCCCGTCGCCGACGGCCCGTACCCGCTGCACGGCAGGCCTCTCGAGCTCCGCGAAGTTCGGCCGCTCGCGCCGCATCAGGCTCGGCTTCACGAGGCGCGGCGACTCGTGCTTCTCGCTCGCACCCTTCCCGAGACCGGTCGCAACGACCGTGACGCGGATCTCATTCGACATCTCGGGGTCGATCACGGTGCCGATCACGACCGTCGCCTCGTCCGAAGCGAACTGCTTGATCGTCTCGCCGACCGCGTGGAACTCGCCGATGCCGAGGTCCA
>CAZKNH010000217.1:0-4208 GCA_964553875.1 uncultured Gammaproteobacteria bacterium
ACACCAGAAAAGGTCTCGGCTCCGCTTCGAGAAGGAGAGAGCGTCATGGCAACCGTGGCCGATCAGAGACCGATGCACGAGCGCCGGTACCACGAGCGCCGGCGAGGCTGGCCGTCACCGTTCACGAGGACCGAAGGCATGAAGGTCTCGTGGGGCGGGATCATCGGCGGTGTTCTCGTGGCACTGGGCCTGTTGATGTTGCTCACATCGCTTGGGCTTGCCATCGGAATTACGGCCGTCGAGCCGGGCGAGACCGGCGCTTCGGCCCTGGGGACTGGCGCCGGGATCTGGGGAGCCGTCTCCCTGCTCGTGTCGTTGTTCGTCGGCGGGCTCACCGCTACCCGGGTCGGCGCGATCACGGACCGTACGACCGCGTTCTTCCAGGGCGCGCTCGTCTGGGTCGTCAGCATGCTGCTGATCGCGTACCTCGCGGCGAGCGGGGTTGCGTCGCTCGCGAGCGGCGTGTTCGGCATCGTCGGCGGTGCCGCGGAGACGATCGGGCAGGCGGTTCAGGGGCAAGGCGGCGTCGACATCGACACGTCCGGAACGGCGCAACAGATCGCCCAGCGCCTTCGGGATCCCGAGACCGCGCAGCGGATCGCGTCGGTCACGGGCCTGCCTCCGAACCAAGTGCAGACGACCCTCGAGCAGACCGCGGCCCGCGTCGAGTCCGCGGAGGACCCCGCCGCGGCCGCCGAGGCGGCGCGCCAAGGCGCGGCGGAGCTCATGGAGCAAGCCCGCGCCAGCGGAGCGCTGGCCGAGCAGGCGAGGGAAATTCAGCCGGAAGCGAGCGCGGCCGCCTGGATCACGTTTTTCGCGCTCCTGCTGTCGCTCGCGGCGGCGGTGCTCGGCTCGATGCTGGGACGGCGCAAGGCGGCGGCCCTGACGCCTTTGCCGCCCGAAGCCCCGTCCGGACGCCCCTCGGCGTCGGTGACGACCGAAGTTCCGAGTTGAGCGTCCAGCGCGGGCCGACGGACGCCCCGAGGAAGAGCGCCTTCTGAAAGCGCGTGCCTGATCCTCCGCGCTGCCATCGAGCGCGCGGAAGCGGGGCTCATCGCGCGCGGCGAGCGGGCCGGCAGCGCCGCGCAGGCCTTATACTCGCCCGATGGTCCACTTCGATCACTGGACTCTGCTCTTCCTCATGCTGCTTGCCGCCGTGATCGGCGTGTGGCACGACAGCATCCGGGTGCGGGAGGCCGCGAACCGGATCGCGGCGGACGCGTGCAGGCGCAGTAATCTGCAAATGCTCGACGGTACGGTTGCACTCGCGGCGCTGCGCCCGCGCTTCGATCTGTCGAACGGCCTCCGCATCGAGCGGACGTACGTTTTCGACTACGCGGTCGACGGCGTGCTGCGCTCGACCGGGTTCATCGTCATGCTCGGCCACGTGGTCCAGCACGTGGGGTTCGAGCGCGGGCAGGGGCGAGCTTTACTCTGACGGGCTTTCAGCCGCCCGCCTGCTCGGCGCGTTGAGCATGGTCCGCGGAAGCGTCCTGCGGCTCCGTGCTCGCGCGTCGGCGGACGTCGAGCACGAGACCTTCCACCGCGTTCACCTCGACCTCGGTTCCGACCGGCAGCGAAGCGCCGTCGACGGATCGCGCGCGCCACGTCTCTCCGCCGACGCGGACGCGCAGCGTCCCGCTCGTCGCACCGTCGTCGACGACGCGCCCGACCGCGCCGACGAGGTGGGCATTCGGCTGCGCGGGCGGTGGCGTCCGACGCTGCGTCATGACGTCGCTCAACCGTTCCCAAAAGAATTCCTTGAGCAGATACACGGCGCCGAACAACAAGACGCCGAAGAGCAGGAGTCCACTGAGGAAATCGGCGCTCATGTCTCGTCGAGGTTGATCCGTCGGCTGTGAGGACGGCCGGATTATACGCAGCGTCGGCGCGGAAGAGGGCACGGGGCGCGGCGTTTGCGATCCGCGGAACGGATGACTAGCCTTATGCCGCGTTGCCCGCGGTTTCGTCGTTCGAGCGGCGGCGGTCCGCCTTTCGCGTCCGTGAGCCGGCAAGCGGACGCGGCCAAAATCTTTGCCCGAGGAAATCGATGCCGAGCATGAGACATTGGAGCCTGCTTCTGTCTGCAGCTTTCGTCGCTTCGATGCTGCCCGACGCGGCCCGTGCCGCCGAGCGCGTCTACTACATCGCGGCCGAGGAAGTCGACTGGGACTACGCGCCGCTCGGCGTCGAGAACATGATGGGGCACGAGTTCACCGAGGAGCAGCTCGTCTGGGTCGGGCGCGGCGAGGGCCGGCTCGGGCGGGTCTATCGCAAGGCGGTGTTCCGCGAGTACACGGACGAGACGTTCTCCACGCCGAAGGCGCGCGGCGAGAAGTGGCGGCATCTCGGCCTCCTTGGTCCGGTGATCTCCGCGGAGGTCGGCGACACGATCAAGGTCGTGTTCAAGAACAATGCGTCGCGGCCCTACAGCGTCCACCCGCACGGCGTCTTCTACACGAAGGCGTCCGAAGGCGTCGGGTACAACGACGGCACGAAGGACGAGGATAAGCTCGACGACGCGGTGCCGCCGGGCGGCACGTACACGTACGTCTGGGAGGTGCCTGAGCGTGCGGGGCCGGGCCCCGCGGATCCGAGCTCCATCGCGTGGCTCTACCACTCGCACGTCGACGAGCCGCGCGATACGAACAGCGGGCTCGTCGGCGCGATCGTCGTCACGCGGCAGGGTGCGGCGCGCGAGGACGGCTCGCCGCAGGACGTCGACCGCGAGCTCGTCACGCTGTTCACGGTGTTCGACGAGAACGTGAGCTGGTACATCGACGAGAACATCGAGCGGTTCGGCCCGGTCACGCCCGAGGAGCAGGAGTCCGACGAGTTCGTCGAGAGCAACCTGATGCACTCGATCAACGGCGTCGTCTTCGCGAACCTCGAGGGGCTCGAGATGCGGGAGTGCGAGCGCGTCCGCTGGTACATCTTCGCGCTCGGCACCGAGGTGGACCTGCACAGCGCGCACTGGCATGGCAACACGGGGCTTCTGAACGGCCGGCGCATGGACGTCGTCGAGCTTCTGCCGGCTGCAGGGCGCGTCGTCGACATGGTGCCGGACAGCGCCGGCACGTGGATGTTCCACTGCCACGTGAACGATCACATCACGGCTGGCATGACCGCGCTCTACACGGTCGTTCCCGTCGAGGGGAGCAGCTGCCGCTGAGCCGGCTCGCTTTGCGGTCGAAATTCGTCGAACATGGGCCGTATCCCAAGACGGAGTGCGGCCGATGAGCGACAACGTCTTCACGCCGAGCGTTCACTATCGGAATCCGAAGGCGGCGCTCGAGTGGCTCGAGCGGGCATTCGGCTTCGAGGTCACGATGCTGATCGAGTCGCCCGGCGACGATCGCATGCTGCATGCGGAGATGAGCGCGGGCGGACGCGGACGCGTGATGATCGGCGGCGAGTGGGACGCGCGCATCAAGAGCCCCCGCTCGGCGAACGGCATCAATACGCAGGTGGTCCATGTCGAGCTCGAACGGGGCATCGACGCGCACTGCGAGAGGGCCCGGGCGGCGGGCGCGGTCATCGTCCAGGAGCCGGAGGACCAGTTCTACGGCGCGCGCACGTATCGTGCGCTGGATCTCGAGGGGCACATGTGGACGTTCGCGGAGTTCGTGCGCGAAGTCTCGCGCGAGGAAGCGGAGAAGGCGATCGGCGCGAAGATCTTCGCGCCCGCGTGGAAGTGAGCCGCCTCGCCGGAGGCTAGCCGGCATTATTCATGAACGGCACGCCGCCAACCGAGGGCGGTGTGCACCATGAGCGTCTTGGGGAGCGTGAGCGCCATGGATGGCGCGATCGCAGGCCCCACGGACGGGGTCATGCCGGTCCCCAAGACGCTCATGGTGCGCACCGCCCGCCGCCACCGACGCCAAACGTTCATGAATAATGCCGGCTAGCCTCCGGCGATCGCGCCGACGATCATGAACGGCTCCTCGCCCGATGCGATCGCCTCGGGCAGCGGCGCATCCGGCGGGTTGTGCGTGACGTCCTCCGCGCACGCGAAGAAGCGCACGAGCGGGCGGCGCTTCTTCGTCACGTGGTCGCGTACCGTGCCGCAGAGCATCGGGTAGCGCGCCTCGAGCGCGTCAAGGATCGATGCCTGCGTCACCGGCGCGGGGCCCGGCCGATGGCACCCCGCCGGGGGCCCCGCCCACATCCCCCACTGGGGGGGCCAGCGGCCGCGGCTCAGCGGCTCG
>CAZKNH010000217.1:4218-5078 GCA_964553875.1 uncultured Gammaproteobacteria bacterium
CTGCTTCCCGGGCGGGTCGTCGGCTCTTTGCCCCTCGCCGGCGACGCCGGCCAACGTCCGCAAGTGCTGTGGCAGGACGACTCGGATCATCGGATCGTCTGCACCTCGACGGACAGCACCGCCGGCAGGTGGCTGACGATCGGCTCCCACGTGTCGCCGCCGTTCGCTGACGCGTACACCTGCCCGCCGGTCGTGCCGAAGTAGATGCCGCACGGATCGAGTGAGTCGACGGCCATTGCGTCGCGCAGCACGTTCACGTAGCAGTCCTGCTGCGGCAGCCCCTTCGTCAGCGGCTCCCACTCGTGGCCGCCGGTGCGGCTCCTGTAGACGCGCAGCTTCCCGTCGACGGGGTAGCGCTCCGAGTCGCTCTTGAGCGGGATGACGTAAACCGTCTCGGGCTCGTGCGCGTGCACGTCGATCGGGAACCCGAAATCGCTCGGCAGATCGCCGCTCACCTCGTACCACGACTCGCCGCCGTCGTCGCTCCGCATCACGTCCCAATGCTTCTGCATGAACAGTGTGTTCGGGTTCGACGGGTGCATCGCGATCCGGTGCACGCAGTGGCCGACCTCGGCCGTTGGGTCGGGGATGAACTGCGAGACGAGGCCGCGGTTGATCGGCTTCCACGTCTCGCCGCCGTCCTCGGTCCGGAACGAGCCCGCCGCCGAGATCGCGACAAAGATGCGCTTCGGGTCCTTCGGATCGAGCACGATCGTGTGGAGGCACATGCCGCCAGCGCCCGGTTGCCACTGCGGCCCCGACTCGTGGCCGCGCAGGTTCGGCAGCTCGTGCCATGTCCTGCCGCCGTCGGTCGTGCGGAACAGCGCCGCGTCCTCGACGCCGGCGTAGCAGACGTCGGG
>CAZKNH010000218.1:0-4989 GCA_964553875.1 uncultured Gammaproteobacteria bacterium
AGCGCCGGCACGTCTCGATCTCGATGGCGAATACCCGCTTGAGGCGCTGCGCCCAGCGTTTGGCCGTCCAGGCGCACGCGCGACGTGCGGAGAATGCCGCCCGAGGTCCGCAGGATCTTCGACCGTGCGACGAAGCGGCTCACGTCGAAGCGGCTGTCGATCGAGCCGCGCGTGCGCCGCGGGCCGCCGACGGCGGTCCTGCCGGAGCTTGCAGCGGAAGGCGGCTACGATCTCGTCGCCGTGGGCGCGAAAGGACGAAGCGACGCGCCCTTTCTCGACATCGGAAGCGTCGCGCTCGCGGTGCTCGAGCACGTGCCGATGAGCGTGCTGATGACGAGGGAGCGCGAGCCGGGACGCGGCTGGCCTAGGCCCACGGGCGGGCCGCCGGACTTTCACGTGCTGTTCACGACGGACGGCTCCGCGTACAGCAGGGCCGCGGCCGCGGCGTTCTTTCGATTCTTCGATATCCCCGCGCTCGAGGCGTCCGCCGTCGCCGTCGCGGAGTTGCCGGACGCGGCGATGCTGAGGCGCATGTCCGCCCGCCGGCGCGAGGAATTCGTGACGTTGATCGAGAGCGCCGCCGACGATTGGCTCCGCCGGCTCGAAGCTCAGCTCGAAGGGTACGACGTCCGCCCGAAGAGCCGGATGTTGCGCAGCCGACCGGCGAAGGCGCTGGTCGACGCGGCCGGCAAGCACGGCGTCGATCTCGCCGTGCTGGGATCACGTGGAACGCGCGGCACATGGGGTCCTCGGCTCGGGAGCACCGCGCTCGGCGTTGCGAGATCGTCACCGTGCTCGGTGCTGATCGTCCGCTCGCCGGGGCGGCTCGCGACAGCCGACTAGAGTACTACGTCGCAGCTCCCCTCCCGCGTTCCTCGGAGTCGCGGATTGTCCCTATCCCCGGCCCGGCCGCGGAGCGTGACAATTCGTTTCCATTCGCTCGCGAAGGAGGCCCGCCATGCCGCTCAGAGCCTATGTTCGGCCGCGCCTCGTGATCCTCGCTCCGCAAGCCTCCGCCATCGAGGCGGCCCGCGCGATCGAGAAGAACAACATCGGCGCGGTCGTGGTCCAGGACGCCGGACGCGTCTCGGGATCGTCACGGACCGCGACCTCACGATACGCGTGCTCGCGCCCGGTCTCGATCCGGCGAGCACGCCGCTCTCCGAAGTGATGACTAGCCCGGTCGCGACGTTGTCGCCGTCGGACAGCCCGACCGAC
This sequence comes from uncultured Gammaproteobacteria bacterium, assembly GCA_964553875.1. Classification (GTDB taxonomy): domain Bacteria; phylum Pseudomonadota; class Gammaproteobacteria; order Steroidobacterales; family Rariloculaceae; genus ZC4RG20. The sequence goes on from CAZKNH010000218.1 coordinate 1,219, forward strand.
GCAATCGCCCTGATGCAGAAGTGGAACGTGCGGCGCATTCCGCTCGTCGAGCGCGAGCGCCTCGTCGGCATCGTCACGCTCGACGATCTGCTGCTCGACGAGACCGCGCCGATCGAGCAGCTCGGCGCGATCGTGCAAAGTCAGATCGGCGAAGGCGGCCCGTTCGACGAGCGCTCGCCGCAGAGGCTGCGAAGCCTCGCGCGCGCCGAAGCGACGCTGCAGCGGATGATCGCGAAGGTTCGGGTCGCGGCCGGCTTCGACGGCGACGAGATCGCCGAAGCCGCGCTCGAGACCGTGCTGACGATGCTCGTCCGCCGGCTCACGCCGGACGAGGCGAAGGACCTGATCGCGCAGCTACCGTCGCTCCTGCATGCGACGCTCCGTCGACAACCGTCGGGGCCGGACAAGGAGATCACGCGACAGGCGATCGAAGAAAGCCTCGCTCGCCGTCTCAACATCGGCTCCGACCGCGCGGCCGAGGTGCTCGACGCCGTCGGCTCGGTGATCGCGGAGAGCGTGACCGAGGGACAAATGGACGACGTGCGCAAGCAGCTTCCGCAAGAGCTGCGCGGCGCGTTCTCCATTCGCTCCGAGCCGGCACAGGCGGACGCGGGCGCAACGCCGTAGGACCGGCCGTATCGACTCACGCACTATCGCACCGTCACGACCGACGCGTCGTGTGATGCCGTCACGCCGCCGCAAAGCGCGCTGAATGACCCGGCTTCGGCTTGACGATCCGCGTCGCGAGCACGCATGCTCCGACTCGTTCGCCGCTCGCGCGCAGAACGAGAGCACCATCGATGGCCCGGATCGTACTCGGACTCTGGACCGCGCACGGTCCTCAGCTCAGCACAACGCCCGAGGAGTGGATGCTGCGAATCCCTGCGGATCGCGCGCGGAGTCACTGGTTCAAGGGCAAGCGTTACACGTTCGACGAGCTGGTCGAGCTTCGCGCGGACGAGAACCTCGGCGAGCAGGCTTCTCTCGAAGCGCGCACGCGTCGTCATGCGGCCTGTCAGGCCGCGATTGCCAAGGTCGCCGAGATCTGGGCGAATATCGATCCCGACGTCTGCGTGATATTCGGCAACGACCAGCGCGAGCTGCTGTTGCCGTCGCTGCAACCGGCCTTCACCGTCTATCACGGCGAGACCTTCTGGAACGGACCGCTGCCCGAGCGGCGCGCGATGAAGCTTCCGCCCGGCATCCGCGAGTCCGAATGGGCGAACCGGCCGGATCGGCGGGTCGAGTATCGAGGCCTGCCTGATCTCGCCGAGCGCGTGATCGAGCGCGGACTCGACGAGGGCTGGGATTTCGCCGCGTCGAGCGCATGGCCCGAGCACGCGCCGGACCATCACCACGAAGGCACGCCGCACTCGTTCGGATACATCCTGCGTCGCGTGATGCAAGATCGGGCCGTTCCGGTCCTGCCGATCATCACGAACACGTTCTTCCCGCCCAATCAGCCGCGGCCTTGGCGCTGCTTCGAGCTCGGCCGGCTCGTGCACCGCGTGATCACCGAATGGGATGCGGACGTACGCGTCGCGATCGTCGGCTCGGGCGGCATGTCGCACTTCGTGATCAACGAGGAGTTCGATCAGGCGCTGATCGGCGCGATCCAGCGCCGAGACGAGGCATTCCTCCGCGCCATCGACCCGCGGCTGATGAAGGACGGCACGTCCGAGCTGCTGAACTGGGTCTCGGCGTCGGGCTGTCTGTTTCAGACGGAGCTTTCGGGCGACCTGATCGACTACGTGCCGTGCTATCGATCGGAGGCCGGCACGGGCACCGCGCAAGGATTCATCGTCTGGACCTAGGCCCGCCGCGGGTCGGGCTCAACCGAGCTTCTCGAGCATCGTCTCGTAGTCGCGCCCGACGACCTCCGTGATCCGCTCCCCCTCGCGCAGCGCACGCACCATCAGCCGCTCCCGCTCGGCGATGCGCTCGGCGCGCGTGACGATCTCGTCGACGCGCTCGGCCGGCAGAAACACGACACCGCTCGCATCCGCGAGCGCGAGATCTCCGGGCCGCACCGTCACTCCGCCGATCTCGATCGGGCAGTCGTAGTCCTGCTCGCAGACCCGCCCGCGTGCCGTTCGAGCGCATGCGCCGCGTGCGTACAACGGGAACTGCAGTGCGCGCGCTTCGTCGATGTCTCGAGCGAACCCGTCGATGATCACTCCGGCCACGCCTTTCAATTGGGCGCCGATCGAGAGCACGCCTCCCCAGCCCGCGCACTCGGTGCCCGACGAGTGCTCGATCACGATCAGGTCGCCCGGCTGCGCGGCCTCGATCGCAGCGGTGCCGAGGTGACGGCTGGTGCCGCCGGGCGGCTTCCCCGGCGCGAGCTTCACCGTCCTGACCGGCCCCGCGATGCGGCGCGACGCGCCGAGCGCCACGAGACCCGTCACGGCCGGAGGCAGCCCGAGGGAGTCGAGCGCATCCGACACCGCACAGCTGTCGAGCGCGGCGAGGCGAGCCAAGTACACGGACGTCCTGCTCATCGGCGACTCCTCGTGCTCCGTGCCCTCTAGGCCTCTACGACTCGCGGCTCATCGGTCGTTCCGCGACTGCAGGCGGTGGTAGCCGACGAGCTTGCGCGCCTCGTCCAGTCGCTTCCCGGCGGCGATCAGCTCGCGGATCTGCCGCTCCGCCGCCTCGATGGACTCGGCGAGATCGAGCACCTGATCCTCGTGCGAGCGTGGAATGACGACGACCCCGTCCGCGTCGCCGCGCAGCAGATCGCCGGGCTGCACGCGCGCCTGACCGATCGTGACCGGCACCTGCTCGGCATCGACCTGCACGCGATCCTTGCCGGTGCGCATCGAGTAGCTCCTGCTGTAGATCGGATACTTGAGCTCGAGGCAGAGGTGCGTATCGCGGTTCGCTCCGTCGATGACGGTCCCGGCGAGCCCCTTGCGATGCGCGACCGCGGTCAGAATGTCGCCCCAGACGGTCGCGTCCTCCCGTCCGCCGTTGTCGAGCACGACGACGGTGCCCGGCTCGAGGTCGTCGATGTAGTCGCCGACGGTACCGGGCTTTCCCGCGTCCACCGGGCCGTACAGCACGGTGAACGCTCGGCCCGTCATGCGGAACGAATGGTCACGCGGCTTGATGCCGAGGCATTGCCCGGCGATGCCGAGCCTGTCCAGCGCGTCGCTGATCGACGCGGTGTCGAGCCTGGCCGCCCGCTCGATGTTGTCATCCGCCATGATCGGTTCCGTCGAGCCTTACGCTGCTATTCCCGCGTGATGCGGAAGTCGTGCTCGACGCCGCCCTGCGTCCACGTGCCGACGATGTATCGATTGTAGGAGCCGATGTCCTCGAGCTTGCCGGAGATGACGATCTCGTTGCCGTCGGGGCCGACCGCCTCGATCCGCACGGTCCACGTGCTCGGCTCGAGCTCGGCGTGTTGGAACGGGATCGACCTCGGGCCGGGGTTGATCATCCCGTTGATCCGCTCGCCGTCCCAGCTCATGACGATCACGACCCGGTTCCGGCTCTCGCCGGTCGAGCCCCACTCGCCTCGCCACGTGCCGTCGAGCGGAAAGCCTTCCTGCGCGACGGCGGCCGCCGCGACGGCAAGGCCGATCCCCATTCCCGCATGACGAATGATCGTTGGTATTCGCATCGTCTTGCCTCGTATCCGACTCGAGCCTCGAGCGCTTCCAGTGTGGTCGATACCGACGGGCACGGTCGAGCGACCGCGCCTTCCCGGGGTCCGGGCCGATACTAGTGCACGCGGCGGAAGCGGCCACGTGAAGATGCTCGGCA
>CAZKNH010000219.1:0-4970 GCA_964553875.1 uncultured Gammaproteobacteria bacterium
GGCGGTTCAACGAGGACCTCGAGCGCGTCCGCAACTCGGTGCTGACGATGGGCGGGCTCGTCGAGGATCAGCTCGATCGTGCGATGCGTGCGCTCGCGGAGGGCGACAGCGAGCTGGGCCTTCAGGTCGCGGAGAACGACGCGAAGGTGAACCGGATGGAGGTCAGCATCGACGAGGAGTGCAGCCGCATCCTGGCGACGCGAGCGCCGGCCGCGGGGGATCTGCGCCTCATCATCGCCGTCATCAAGACGATCACCGATCTCGAGCGGGTCGGCGACGAAGCGGAGAAGATCGGCGTGCTCGCCGCGCGGCTGGCGGGTCAGGAACGCCCGTCGACGAACTACCGCGAGCTGCGTAATCTCGCGCAGCACGTGAAGGAGATGCTGCGCGGCGCGCTCGACGCGTTCGCCCGCCTCGACGCGAAGGCGGCGCTCGCGGTCGTGAAGGCGGACGACGTCGTCGACGAGGAGTACGAGTCGATCTACCGCCAGGGGCTGACGTTCATGATCGAGGATCCGCGGACGATTTCGCGGGTCATGGACACCATGTGGGTCGCGCGTGCGCTCGAGCGGATCGGCGACCATGCGAAGAACATCTGCGAGTACGTGATATTCATGGTTCACGGTAAGGATCTGAGATATACGGACCTCGAGCACATCGAGGCGGAGGTGCAGGAGGCCGTGCGCCGGCGGGAGAGCCGCTCGTGATCGCCGTGGTTGGCGCAGCCGCGCCGCGTCAGTGGTTCCGGACGCGCGGCGGACGGCGGCTTCTGAACGGCATCGGCGTTCTGATCGTCGCCGCGCTGATGGGGTACGCGCTCTATCAGGAGCACGTCGTCGGGCTCAACCCGTGTCCGCTCTGCATCTTCCAGCGGATCGCGATGATCGCGCTCGGGGTCGTGTTCCTCGCCGGGGCGCTCCATGCGCCGACCGGGTGGGGCGCGCGGGTCTATGCCGTGCTCGGCGCCGCCGTGGCCCTCACGGGCGCCGGCATCGCGGGGTGGCACGTGCGGATGCAGAACCTGCCGCCGGACGTGATCCCGAGCTGCGGCCCCGGTCTCAACGTCTACTTCGAGACGCTGCCCGTGCTCGACGCGCTGCGGGCGGTCTTCACGGCTTCCGGCGAGTGCGCCGAGATCGACTGGACCTTCCTCGGCCTCAGCATGCCGGCGTGGGTGCTGATCTGGTTCGTGCTCCTCGGCGGGCTGATCGTGGCCGCGAACTGGGCACGCGTCTCCCGCTGAAAAATGTGACAGACACGTTTTTCTGGGAAAAAACGTGTCTGACACATTTTCGGCTCCAAACTACAACAGCAGGCGCTCGGCGATCCGGAAGTAGATGCGCTCGAGGCGCTCGAGGTCTTCGATCGCGACGCACTCGTCGACTTTGTGGATCGTCGCGTTGAGCGGGCCGAGCTCGACGACGTCGATGCCGTACGGCGCGATGAAGCGGCCGTCGGACGTGCCGCCGCTCGTCGACAACTCGGGCCGCGCACCGGTCTCGTGCTCGACGGCTTCGCTGACGGTCTCGGTCAGCTTGCCGGGCGTTGTCAAGAACGGCTCGCCCGCGACGCGCCACCTGATCGAATAGTCGATACCGAGCCGCTCGAGCTCCGCCTCGACGCGCGCCGACAGAGACTGCGCCGTCCACTCGGTCGAGTAGCGGAAATTGAACCGGCATTGAAGCTCGCCCGGGACGACGTTCGGGGCGCCCGCGTCGGAATGGACGTTCACCATCTGGAACGTCGTCGGCGGGAAGTGCGCGTTGCCGGCGTCCATCGGCTCGCGCGTGATCGCCGTGACGAAACGCGCGAACGCGTGCATCGGGTTCTCCGCCGCGAGCGGATACGCGACATGACCCTGGACGCCGCGCACGGTCAGGAACCCGGTCAGCGAGCCGCGGCGCCCGATCCGAATCGTGTCGCCGAGGCGCTCGCTGCTCGACGGCTCGCCGACGATGCAGTAATCGAACAGCTCGCCGCGCGCCGCGAGCCGCTCCATGACCTTCAGCGTACCGTCGTCGGCCGCACCTTCCTCGTCGCTCGTGATCAGGAGCGCGATCGAGCCGGGCGCGTCCGGATAGGTCATCGCGAAGCGCTCCGCGGCCTTCACCATCGCCGCGAGGCTGCCCTTCATGTCCGCCGCGCCACGGCCGATCAGCATCCCGTCCCGAACCTCGGCCGCGAACGGCGGCGCGCACCACTGATCCTCCGGGCCGGGCGGCACGACGTCGGTATGGCCGGCGAACACGAGGACCGGGCGACCCGTGCCGCGCCGCAGCCACAGGTTGTCGACCGGGCCGAAGCGCATCGGCTCGGCGGTGAAGCCCGCGGGCGCGAGCTCTTCGGCGATCAGCGCCTGACAGCCAGCGTCGTCCGGTGTCACGGACGGGCGCTGCACCAGGGCCCGCGCGAGCGCGACGAGGTCGAGACTCACGCCGCTCCCTCCGTGATATCCCTCGTGAGGAATCGCGTGCAAGTGATTGACATGACGCGGTTTAAGCTGCACGCCGCCGCGTCGGTCGGCCGGGTCGGCACCGGGCTGAAACAATTTCGTAACATTTGTTGGCTACCTTTCGGCTCGTCATGCGAGCCGACGACTTCTCGTCAGCGCCTCTCGTTCGCGCGGCCGCGCTGTTCCTGCTCGCGTTCGCGGCGGCCGCGCCGGCGTCGGCGCAAATCGCCCGCGACTATATCAATATCGTCGGCTCGTCGACGGTTTATCCCTTCGCGACGGTCGTCGCCGAACGCTTCGGGCGCGCGACGCGCTTCAAGACGCCGAAGATCGAGGCGACCGGCAGCGGCGGCGGCATCAAGCTGTTCTGCAACGGCCTCGGCGTTCGCCATCCGGACATCGTGAACTCGTCGCGGCGCATCAAGCGCTCCGAGATCGAGAACTGCGCCCGGAACGGCGTCCGGGAGATCGTCGAGTTCATCGTCGGCTACGACGGCATCGTCCTCGCATCGTCTCGAGAATCGAGTCCTATCTCCCTGACTCTGCAACAAGTCTACCTTGCGCTCGCGAAGCGCGTTCCGGATCCGACGGGTGCGCCGCGGCTCGTCCCGAACCCGTATCGCAGATGGTCCGACCTCGACCCGTCACTGCCGAGCTCCAGGATCGAGGTGCTCGGGCCCCCGCCGACCTCGGGCACTCGCGACGCCTTCCTCGAGCTCGCGATGGAGGGCGGGTGCAACACGTTCGAGCTGATCCGATCGCTCGACGAGGACGAGCGCCTCGTCGCGTGCCATACGCTCCGCGAGGACGGCGCGTACGTCGAGGCCGGGGAAAACGACAACCTGATCGTGCAGAAGCTGAGCGCGAACCCGACCGCGCTCGGCATCTTTGGCTACAGCTTCCTCGACCAGAACGGCGATCGCGTCCGGGCCGTCGCGATCGACGGGGTCGAGCCGAGCTTCGAGACGATTGCGGATTCCACGTACGCGATCGCGCGGCCGCTCTACTTCTACGTGAAGAAGGCCCACGTCGGCGTGATCCCGGGCATCGACGGGTATCTGCGCGAGTTCATGAGCGAGGCCGCGGCCGGCGACTACGGCTATCTGTCGGATCTCGGGCTCGTGCCGCTCAGGGAGTCGCAGCGCCGGGAGATGGTCGAGAGGATCGAGTCGCTCGAGTCCCTGCAGCTCGCGACCGCCTTACGATGATCCTCGCCATCCGCAAAGCGGCCGCATGAGCGCTTCGACGGTCCTGATCGTTCTGCTCGGCCTCACCGCGCTCGCGTATGCGGCCGGGCGTCAGCGGGCCATCGCCGGAGCGAGCGCGACGCCGGCCCGCACGTACCACTCGTTGCCCGGATACTATGGCGGCTACGTCGCGCTGTGGTGTCTCCTGCCGACGCTCGCGCTCTTCGCGATCTGGATCGCCGTCGAGCCGATCGTGCTGAAGGCCGCGGTCATCGATGCGCTGCCCGAGGCGCTCAAGGCGCTCCCCGACGCCGAGCTCGGCTTGCTCTACAACGACGTGCGCAACCTCGTCGAAGGCAACGTCGTGTTTGGCGAGCCGCAGCCCGCGATCGTCGAGGCTGCCGAGCGCTACGCACGGCTCAGGAGCGTCAGCCGCTATCTGCTCGCGGCGACCGTCGTCGTCGCCGGCATCGCCGCGCTCGCGTTCGCGTACCGGCGGGTGCGCCCGGAGATGCGTGCGCGGAACCAGGTCGAGAAGGCGATCGAGTACATGCTCGTCGCGGCGTCGCTCGTCGCGATCCTGACGACGATCGGCATTTTCCTCTCGGTGCTGTTCGAGGCGCTCAGGTTCTTCCGGCTCGTGTCGCCGATCGATTTCCTGTTCGGCCTCGAGTGGAGCCCGCAGACCGCGATTCGCGAGGATCAGGTCGGCTCGTCCGGTGCGTTCGGCGCGATTCCGCTCTTCGCCGGCACGTTGCTGATCTCCGGGATTGCGATGCTCGTCGCGGCCCCTGTCGGGCTGATGTCGGCGATTTATCTCTCCGAGTACGCGGGCCCTCGCGTGCGCGCGTATGCGAAGCCGTTGCTCGAGCTCCTCGCCGGTATCCCGACCGTCGTCTACGGCTACTTCGCCGCGCTCTGGGTCGGGCCGATGCTGCGGCGCTTCGGCGACGCGGTCGGGCTCGAGGTCGCGTCCGAAAGCGCGCTCGGCGCGGGGCTCGTGATGGGCATCATGATCATCCCGTTCGTGTCGTCGCTGTCGGACGACGTCATCAACGCCGTGCCGCAGGCGCTCCGCGACGGCTCGTACGGGCTCGGCGCGACGCGGTCCGAGACGATCCGCCACGTCGTGCTGCCCGCGGCGCTGCCCGGCATCGTCGGCGCGCTGCTGCTCGCCGTGTCGCGGGCGATCGGCGAGACGATGATCGTCGTGATGGCCGCGGGGCTCGCGGCGAACCTGACCGCGAACCCGTTCGACGCGGTGACCACCGTGACGGTGCAGATCGTCACGCTCCTCGTCGGCGACCAGGAGTTCGACAGCGCGAAGACGC
>CAZKNH010000220.1:0-4952 GCA_964553875.1 uncultured Gammaproteobacteria bacterium
CCTCGCGATGGCGCTCGAAGTATACCAGCGTGTTGCGCACGGCCCGGACGATCGCGCGCGGCGTCACGGTCGCGCCGGTCAGCGCGTCGAACGCGCCGCCGTCCTTGGTGACCGCCCACAGCGATTCCGGCGGATCTCCGAGACGCTTGCCGTCGAACTGCAGGATCCAGTCGGACTTGCGGAGCTCGATCGCGTCGCCGAGCCCCGGCGTCTCACGGTGGCTCAGCACGCGGACGCCGGTCAGCACGCCGTTGGGCGAAAGCCCGACGAGAAGCCGAATGGGGGCGTTGTAGCCGTCCGGTGCCGTCGACACGAAAATGACCGCCTCGGGCTCGCCGTCCTCGGTCGTGACGACGAAGACGTCCGTCGGCGAGGCGCTCCCGAGGAGCTCGCGGTCCGTCGCCGTCAGCTGGGTCGGCGTGAGCCCGCGGTCCCGCAGGGCCGGATCGAGGACGCTATAGAGATTGCGCAGCAGCGCCTCGCGCTCGTTCGCCGCGATGCGCTCGTGGCTCAACTCGTAGCTGCCGGCGACGAGGACGGCGGCGGCCGCCGAGAAGAGGCCGACGAGCATCAGCGTCTTCGCGACGCTACCTTTCGGCGTGTCCATAGATGCGCGGCTGCGTATAGCGGTCGATCAGCGGCACGGCCGCATTCATCAGCAGCACGGCGAACGCGAGCCCGTCCGGATAACCGCCCCACGTGCGAATAGCATAGGTCAGGAGGCCGATGGCGGCGCCGTAGAAGAGTCGGCCGCGATCGGTCGTCGGCGCGGAGACGGGGTCGGTCGCGATGAAGAACGCGCCGAGCAACGCGGCGCCGCTCCAGAGATGAAATGCGGGCCCCGCATAACCGCTCGGGTCGATCGAATGGAGCACGAGAGCCGGCAGGAGGAGCCCGCCGAGGACGGCGACCGGGATCTGCCATCTGATGATGCCCGCGTAGAGGAGGTAGAGGCCTCCGAGCGCGATGAAGTTGCCTACCCATTCCCAGCCGCGCCCGCCGAACGTCCCGATGATCGAGTGCGCGCGGAGCTCCTGGAACGGACGCTGCGCGCGGAGCCCTTCCTTGACCATGTCGAGCGGGGTCGCGCGCGTGTACGCGTCGATCGTCCGGTCGGGCGGGAGCTCGGCGAGCACGCTGTATCGGAGCTGGTCGACGAGGCCCAAGGCCCGATAGTCGATGTCACCCATGCGCGGCGGCAGCCATTGCGTCATCTCGACGGGGAAAGACGCGAGCAGCAGCACGTAAGCGACCATCGCCGGATTGAACAGGTTCTTCCCGAGCCCGCCGTAGAGCTGCTTCGCGAGCCCAATGGCGACGACGCCGCCGAGCGCCGGGATCCACCACGGCAGGAGCGGCGGCAGCGAGAACGCGAGAAGCGCCGCGGTCACGAGCGCGCTGCCGTCGCGGAGCGATCGCGCGATAGGGCGCCGGCGTAGCAGCAGAATCGCCGCCTCCGTCGCGACGGCGGCGAGTGCCGCGATCACGAAATTGATCAGTAGCCCGAAGCCGAAAAACCACGTGTAGGCGATCGCGGCCGGAACGAGCGCATACAGCACGCGGCGCATGATTCGCGGCACGCTGCTGATCGGCTTCGTATGCGGCGGCGCCGCGGTCTCGAAACGGCGCGGTGCCGCACGGGCGGACGATGGCGTCGGTTCCTCGGTCACGGTTCGATGTTGCCGCGCTTACGCCGCTTCGCGCGCTCGACGGCGGCCTCGATTGCCCGGCGGCGCTCGGCCTCGTCGGCGCGGAGCTGCGCCTTCAGCGCCGCCTGCGCTGCGCGGGTGTCCTCGGCCGCCGCCTCGAGGCGACGCTCGCGGCGCTTATGCCGCGCTTCGGCCTCGGCCGACAGGGCCTGCCTTCGCATGTGCTGCGCGAATGCGCGCTTCGCGCTGCGGAAACGCTCCGTCAGCACGATGTGGCTCGGACAGACGACGTCGCAGCAGCCGCACTCGATGCAGTCGTCGAGCCCTAGCGCCTCGAGGCCGTCGAAGTCGCGCGCGGTAGCCGCCACGACGAGCTCCTGCGGCTGCAGCCGCGCCGGACAGACGGCCGCGCATTCGCCGCAGCGGATACATGCCCATTCGTCGAAGTCGACCCGGATCTCTTCCTCGGCGGCCGCGACGATGCAGCTCGTCGCCTTCGTGATCGGCAGCGCGTCACTCGGCAGCGCGTACCCCATCATGCTGCCGCCGTGGATCAACCGCACGACGTCATCGCGGTAGCCGCCGCACTGCTCGATGAGCCAGCCGATCGGTGTGCCGATCGGAGCCTCGACATTGCGCGGCTCGGCGACGCCGAGACCGGTCACCGTGACGATCCGCGACGTGACCGGCTCGCCGGTCGACGCGAGGCGCTGAAGCGCGTACGCAGTGCCGACGTTCTGGCAGACGTAGCCGATCGCGTTCGGATACGTGCCGCTCGGCACCTCCTCGCCGGTCAGAAGCTCGATCAGCTGCCGTTCGCCGCCGGCCGGATAGATCGTCGGCAGCTCCGCGAGCCTGAGCCGCGGATCGCCGATCGCGAGCGCGGCGCGTCGGATCGCGTCGATCGCCTGAGGCTTGTCGCGCTCGATCGCGATGATCACGAGCGGCGCGTCGACGAGGTCGGCCATCCGGATCACGCCGAGCACGATCTCCTCGGGGAACTCGCGCATCAGCATGTCGTCGCAGCTGATGTACGGCTCGCATTCGGCGCCATTCACGATCAACGCCCTGCAGCGTCCGGCGACGCTTTCGAGCTTCGTGGCCGTCGGAAACGCTGCACCGCCGAGTCCCGCGATGCCGGCGCGGCGCACGAGGTCGAGCTGCGCGGCCCGGTCCGATGGCCACGTGCTCGCCGTCGCGCCGCGGTACGGCAGGTCCTCGCCGTCCGTTTCGATCACGACGCAGAGCGCGTTGCGCAGCCGCGTGCCGGTCGGAATCAGCCGCTCCTCGATCGCGCGCACGCGGCCCGAGCTCGACGCGTGAGCACCGGCGGAAATGCCGGGGCCGGGGAGGGCGATCGGCTCGCCTTTCGCGACGCGCTGACCGACCTCGACGATCGGCACCGCGCTCGTTCCGGCGTGCTGGTTGAGCCCGATCACGAGCTCCGGCGGCACGAGGCCGCGCAGGATCGGCTGCGCGGTCGACCGCGCCTTGTGCGCGAGCAGACGGATCCCGCCGGTCAGGCGGCGGTCGGGCGTGAGCTCAAGCATGTCGCGGCACCAGCTCGATGCAGTCGACCGGACACGGCGGGAGGCATAGCTCGCAGCCGGTGCAGTAGCGCGCGAGCACCGTATGCATCGTTTGTGGAATGCCGACGATCGCATCGACGGGGCACGCACGAGCGCACAGATTGCAGCCGATGCAGAGCGCCTCGTCGATCCGTGCGACGCGGTCCATGCTCGCGCCGCCGAGGCTCGGGTCGAGCGGGCGTGGGTCGCGGCCGAGCATCTCCGCGAGCGCGCGGATCGTCGAATCGCCGCCAGGCGGGCAGCGGTTGATGTCCGCGCGGCCGGCGACGATCGCCTCGGCATACGGCCGACAGCCGGGGAAGCCGCACTGCGCGCATTGGATGCGCGGCAGCGCGCGCTCGACCTGCGCGACCGCGTCGTCATCCCGGCCGGGCAACAGCCGCGACGCCGCGATCAGCGCCGACGCGAGCGCGAGCGACAGGCCAGTGAGCAGCGTGACTGCGGTGAGCATCGGGAAGCGCAGCGAGATTGGGCTCCGGACCCACGGTCAGAGCCGGGCGAACCCCGTGAAACCGAGGAATGCGAGGGACATGATACCTGCTGTGACGAATGCAATCGCGTGTCCGCGGAACGGCTTCGGCACGTCCGCGCGCTCGAGGCGCTCGCGCAGGCCCGCGAGCATCGCGAGGACAAGACCGAAGCCCAACGCCGCGCCCGCGCCGTAGAAGAGCGCGGCGACGAGGCTCCGGCTCGCCGTCGAGTTCAAGAGCGCGACGCCGAGGACGGCGCAGTTGCTCGCGATCAGCGGGATATAGAGGCCGAGGACGCGGTGCAGCATCGGCGAGAGCCTGCGGATCAAGAGCTCGGTCAGCTGCACCGCGGCGCCGATCACGAGGATGAAACCGATCAGCCGCAGGTACTCGAGCTCGAGCGGGATCAAGAGCAGCCGATCGACGAGATAAGCGAGGCCCGACGCCGTCGTCAGCACGAGTCCGGTCGCGAGCGCCATGCCGACGGCGCCTTCGACGCGCCGTGAGGCGCCCATGAACGGGCAGAGGCCGAGGAACTGCACGAGCACGAAGTTGTTGACCAGTGCCGCGGCGATGATGATCAGCACGAGCTCCATGTCGCCTCCGTGTCGGCCCTGCGCCGGGCGCGGCCGGCGCCCGTGACGCTCAGCTCACTTTCATCCCGGGCTCGGCGCCTTCGTCCGGACTGAGCAGGAACACGCCCGGGCCGTCGCCGCTCGCCGCGAGGATCATGCCCTCCGAAGTGCCGAAGCGCATCTTGCGCGGCTTCAGGTTCGCGACGAGCACGACGAGACGGCCGACGAGCGCGGACGGCTCGTACGCCTTACGGATGCCGGCGAACACCGTGCGCGTCCCGCCGCCGGTGTCCAGCGTGAGCTTGAGCAGCTTGTCGGCTCCTTCGACGTAGTCGGCCTCGACGACGCGCGCGACGCGCAGGTCGATACGGGAGAAGAGCTCGATGTCGATCTCGTCGGTTTGCGCGGTTTCCTTCTCTGCAGTTTCTGTCATTGCGCTCTCCTTGCTGCGGGCGGCGACGGCTTTCCGTGTTTCGTCGAGGATGGCCTCGATCGCGGCGGGCTCGACGCGCGTGAGGAGCGGCTTGAAGGTGCCGATCGGCCGTGCGAGGAGCGGCTTCTCGACGTCCGACCACACGAGCGGCTCGATCGCGAGAAACGCCTCCGCGCGCGCGGCGAGCTCCGGAAGCACCGGTTTCAAATACAGGACGAGCAGGCGAAAGAGATTCA
>CAZKNH010000221.1:0-4902 GCA_964553875.1 uncultured Gammaproteobacteria bacterium
CGCGACCTGCTCGCGCTCGAGATCGATCCGGCCGAGTTCCTGCCGGCCGACGACGAGGCATACGGCTTCGACAACATCGCCGATGTGCTCAGGATCTCGCCGTCGTTGCTCGAGCAGTATCTCTCCGCAGCGTCGAAGATCTCCGCGCTCGCGGTCGGTGACCCGACCACGCGGGCCGTGACCAGCATCTACCGTGTGCCGCCCGATCTCGCGCAGGGCGATCACGTCGCGGGGCTTCCGCTCGGCACGCGCGGCGGCTTCTCGTTCCATCACAACTTCCCGCTCGACGGCGAGTACGAGTTCAGGGTTTTTCTGCTTCGGAACATCGTCGGCTACATGAAGGGCCTCGAGTGGCCGCACCTGCTCGAGATCTCGATCGACGGCGAGCGCGTGTTCCTCGCCCAGGTCGGCGGCGAGGAAGACAACGCGGCGTCGGACGCGAATTTCTCGGCGGCGGCCGACGCGATCGACGAGCGGCTGCGCGTCCGCGTGCCGGTCGACGCGGGGCCGCACGAGGTCGTCGTCACGTTCATCCGCAAGAGCTCGGCCGAGACGCACGAGCCGCTCGAGCTGCACACGCGCGATCAGGATCTGCAGAACATGAACGGCGAGCCGCTCGTCGACTACGTGAGCCTGAGCGGCCCGTTCAATCCGACGGGACGGGGCGACACGCCGAGCCGGGCGCGCATCTTCACGTGCCGGCCGCGGAGCGATGTCGAGGAGCTGCCGTGCGCGGAGGAGATCCTGTCGACGCTCGCGCGCCGCGCATACCGCCGTCCCGTGACGGAAGAGGATCTCGGTCTGCTGCTCAAGTTCTTCGAGTCCGGGCGCAAGAACGGCGATTTCGACGCCGGCATCCAGAATGCGCTCCGCGTGATGCTCGCGAACCCGGCTTTCATCTATCGGACCGAGCCCGATCCCCCGGGCGTGGCTCCGGGCGAGCTCTATGCGCTCGACGACCTCGCGCTCGCGTCGCGCCTGTCGTTCTTCCTGTGGAGCAGCCTGCCCGACGACGAGCTGCTGACGCTCGCCGAGCAGCGCCGGCTCTCCGATCCCGAGGTCTACGAGGCGCAGGTGCGGCGGATGCTCGCGGATCCGAAGTCCGACGCGCTGATCGAGAACTTCGTCGGTCAGTGGCTCTTCCTGCGGAACCTCCGTAGCGCGCGCCCGGCCATCGAGGAGTTCCCGGACTTCGACGACAACCTGCGCAGCGCGATGCGCGAGGAGACGGAGCGCTTCGTCGAGAGCATCATCCGCGAGGACCGCAACGTGGTCGACCTGATCACGGCCGACTACACGTTCCTGAACGAGCGCCTCGCACGGCATTACGGCGTGCCCGGCATCTACGGCAGCCACTTCCGCCGCGTGCCGGCGCCGAGCGAAACGCGTCGCGGCCTGCTCGGGCACGCGAGCATTCTGACCGTCACGTCCTATCCGAACCGGACGTCGCCGGTGCTGCGCGGCAAGTGGATCATGGAGAACGTCCTCGGCACGCCGCCGCCTCCGCCGTTGCCGAATGTCCCGGCGCTCGACGAGAACGAGCCGGGCGGCGTCGCACGCTCCGTCCGCGAACGCCTCGAGGAGCACCGCGCCAATCCGGTCTGCGCGTCGTGCCACGACGTGCTCGATCCGCTCGGCCTCGCGCTCGAGAACTTCGACGCGATCGGCCGCTGGCGGACGAGGGAGCCCGGCGGGATCGTCGACGCGTCGGGGCAGCTGGCGGACGGCACGGAGGTCTCGGGTCCGATCGAGCTGCGCGAGGCGCTCGCCGCGCGGCCCGAGCAGTTCGTCGGCGTGGTCGTCGAGAAGCTCCTGACGTACGCGCTGGGCCGCGGTCTGACGCCGACGGACATGCCGACCGTCCGGAAGATCGTGCGCGACGCGGCGGAGCACGACTACCGTTTCTCCGCGATCGTGCTCGGCATCGCGAACAGCACGCCGTTCAGGCTGAAGCGCGCGGAGCCGGAACCGGCGACGACGACGGCGGCCGCGACCGGTTAGAGGAGCCGGGGAGGCCCGGCCGACCCGGCCCGGCTATTCGGGCCGATCGGCCTCTGCGGGCTCGATGAACGCCTCCGGGTTCGGAATGCGGCTCAGGAACCAGCGCTGCACCGCCTCGGCCTCGGCGACTGCGTTGTTGTTGCGCTGCGTCAGGATACGCAGATAAAACACCGACGCCTCTTCTGCGACCGCGTCGATCTCCGCGCGGATGCAGTTCACGTAGGCCTCCATCGCCTGAAAGTACGCTGCGGTTTCGGCGATGACGCGGACCTCGTTGCCGGCGATCTCTTCCTGCGGTGGGATCTGGACGAGGGGCGGCTGGTCGCACCCCGCTCGCGCATCGACGGCTGCGCCGCACGAGAGCAGCGCGATCACCGCAAGTGACGAGGGTTTGCGATCCTTGGCCATCAGCGGCTCCTCCGAAGTCGTAACCAGCCCAGACGGTAGCATAGCGCCCCCCGGGCGCACTATCGTCCGACGCGGGGACTCTTGACGTCCGGGCCGGCGTCCCCATATCCGAGCACGGGCGCGCCGCGACGTCTGCCGCGGCGCGGAAACGGAGGCTTGGAATGGAGAGGATATACTGGCCCGCGGCGGCCGTTCAGGCTTATCTGCAACTCATCCAGTTGAACCTTTCCCTGTGGCGGCCCCAGGTCGCCGAATGGCTGCACAGCGAGGAGGCCGAGCCATCGCTCAGGATGCTCCTGCTGGCCGTGCCGTGCTCGCCGACGATCCACTGAGCGGATAGCGGCGCACCGTTTCACACGTCGATCCTTTGCCGCTCGCGGCGGGCGGGCACGGTGCCGCCGTGCCGCTCATTCCGCGCCTACCATGTGATAGATGTCGCGATTGTTGTCGTGACAGAAGTACTCGATGATGTCCTCGTCGGGTACCCACTCCTTCGTCCACGACGTGGTCCACGGGCGCGTGTACGTCCGCGGGTCGTCGATCGTGACCTCGTATCGGAGCGTGTTGACGTCCGGGCGCGAGATGCGCTCGATCAGATGCAGCGCCTCGGTGTGCGGATAGCCTTCACGGTGCAGCCAGAACCGCTCGTTGAAGCCGATCGTGTCGATCACGAGCGTGTCGCCTTCCCAGTGTCCGATCGAGTGACCGAAGTAGCTCGGATTCAGCAGCTCGCGCGGAGGATGCTGTCGCCCGTCCATGTAGATCTCGCGCCACGGGCGCGTCGAGCCGCCGGACAGGATGTAGATGCGCTTGATCGAAGGCACCTGGATGATCTGGAGCCCGAACGGCACCGCGAACTGACGGGGCCCGCCCGGCGGTGCGCACCGGACGTGCGGATCGTCCTTCGCCAACGTCCTTTGACGGTACTCGAAGAGTGCGCGTGCCCACGGCTTGAACGGGATCTCGTCGGGCGGGGGATAGTCCGCGCCGCCGACGAGCGGTCCCGAGCCGCGGTCCCAGTAGCCCTTGCCGTCCTCGAGGGGGCCTAAGTTCGGGGTGCCGTCCGGAAGTCGAGGCGTAAGATCGACCGGCGCGGCCGCCGGGTCGTCGCCTGCGGCGCGAGGCACTTCGGAACGGCCGTCTTGCGCGGCCGCGCCGCTCGCGACGATCAGCGACAGAACACATGCGGCCGCCGTCGCGGAGCGGCCAGTTCGCGGCCGCCTGCTCACGGCGCGCGCTCGTCGTTGACCGACCGTTCCTCCGCGGCCGAGCGCGTGAAGAGCCGTTGCCCCGTGCTCGTCAGCACGACCGCGCGCGCATTCAACGCGGGGCTGCCGTCGCGCGCGCGGATGCCTTCGACTGCGACCTCGTCGCCGATCTTCATCGAGTCGCGAGTCCAGCCCTGCCGCATCAGCACGACCGGCGACCCCATCTCGGCGGCCCACGTGACGACGTCGCCCGTGTCGGGATCGGTGACGTCGATGAAGAAGTACGCGTGCGGATTCAGCCACTCGATCTTCACGACGATGCCCGTGACGGCGACCGGCCGGTTGGCGTCGTACTGCGCCGTGAAGGCGTGGTGCGCCGCAGCGCTGCCGGCGGCGAGCGTGCCGGCGATGGCGGCGGCAAGGGCTGTGAATCTTCTCATCGTCGGTTCCTCCCCCGTCGAATGGCCCTATCGTAGTGTCGCCTGAACGCCCTGCGGAAGGGGCGGCTTCGGCACCGTGTCTCCCCGGCGGGAACGGGCGTAGAATCGAGCGAAAGGTCCCGAAGAGGGCGGGGGAGGGAAGCTATGGTCCGAGTCGGCGTCGCAGCGCTTGCGTCTTTCTGGTTTGCCGCCACGGCATCGGCCCATCATTCCGTCGCGGCGGAATTCGATACGTCCCAGCAGGGCACGCTCGAAGGCGAAATCACGCAGGTCTGGTTCAGCAATCCGCACGTCCGCTATCGCCTGACGGTCACCAAGCCCGACGGCACGACAGAGGACTGGGAGCTGCAGGGCGGCAACGTCACGAACCTGCTGCGCCAGAACTGGACCGAGGACTCGCTCCGCGTCGGCGACAAGGTCACGGCCACCGGGGATCTCGGCCGCGGCGGTGCGAAGAAGCTCAACATTCGTCGCGTCGTCACGGCGGACGGGCGCGTGGTGCCGCCGACGCGCGACGAGGCCAATACGCGCCCCGGCCGGAACGAGATCAACGCGAGCGCCGACAAGAACTACGGGTACGGCAGCCCCGGGCGGCCCGTCGACATCACCGGCGTCTGGCGTAACGACTATCGCTGGCGCGTGACGGTCGACGACCTGGAGCCGAAGCCGACGCCGTTCACGCCCGAGGGCCGGCGGATCTTCGAGGCGACCGAGGCGTGGCACGACTACTCGCTGCGTTGCCTTGCGCCCGGGCTGCCGAGAATTTTCGGCGCGCCGTACAACATGGAGATCGTCGACGCCGGCAGCCACTACCTGATGGTTTACGTCGAGCACAACACGCCGCG
>CAZKNH010000222.1:0-4857 GCA_964553875.1 uncultured Gammaproteobacteria bacterium
CCGCCCGAGTTCGCGCACGAGCCCATCGAGATGACCCAGCGCGGCTCCATCATCTGCTCGTAAAGCCGGCGTATGACGGGCGCCATCTTTCTGAACACGGTGCCGGAGATCACGATCAGGTCCGCTTCACGCGGGGTCGCCCGGATCACTTCCGCGCCGAACCGCGCGATGTCGAACTTGCTCGTGAACGCCGTTGCCATCTCGACGTAGCAGCACGACAGCCCGAAGTTGAAAGGCCAGATCGAATACTTGCGGGACCACGCCGCGAGGTCCTGAAGCGTGCTCAGGAACACGTTGTGCCGCATCGCGTCCTGCTGCGCGGCATCATCGCTCGGTGCCGAACGTCGGGTCGCCGTCGGCGACGCACCGTCCGGCGTGCTCAACCACCAACGCATCGGCTCTCCGTCATGCTTCGTCTCCGAGTCCGGTTGACCGCGTCGCGCTCGCCGCTCGGGCGGCTGCGGGGGCGGGCGCGGCGGCGCGGCGCGCGCCCGGTGCCCAGTCGAGTGCGCCGATCCGCCACAGATACGCAAGCGCCGCGAGGAGCACGGCGATGAAGATCGCGATCTCGACGAACGGGACCCATCCCCCGTCGCGCGCGATCACGGCCCACGTGATGATGAAGACCGCCTCGATGTCGAAGATCACGAACAGGACCGCGACGACGTAGAACTTCGCGTGAATCCGAAACCGGGCGCGGTGCACGGGCACGACGCCCGACTCGAACGGGTCGCCGGTCGCGCGTTCGCTATGCCGCTCGCCGAGCCAGTGCGACGACGCGAGCACGCCGCCGACGAGCGCGAGCGCTGCGGCCATAAAGACGGCCAGTGGCCACAGGCTGTCCTCCACCATCGCCGGCCCTCCGCTGAGCCCGGGTACGATGCAAGCTTGGTGCCATGGTCTGCGCCCTCACGGGGGCTGCGGCGAGACCCCGGAGCGCCGAAGGTCTCGTGCCTCGGTGCACGTTCCTGCCCCGGCGACTTTCTCCGTCGGATTCGCGCCGCGAGTCGTTTAGTTGACTGACGGCGGGAAATTTCCGGATCAGAATGCATCCGCTCGGGAGCGAAGGCATGATGAGCCGGTGGTTCTTCAGATATCACTTCCTGCGTCGAGAGGAGCTCGAGAGCGAGCTGTTCGAGCTCTGCCTGCGGCTGCGCCGGTCGCGGCCGGGAGGCGACAGACCATCCCGGAGCGCTGCGGCACTCGCGGAGGCACGCAGATGCGACATCCGACACATCGCGATCCGCGGCCACGTCGTGCGCAACGATTGCGCGGACATCGACTTCCTGCCGCAGCCCGACGCGCACGTCTCGGCGCTGCTGCGCACGCTGCATGAAACGGCGGCGCTTCTGCGTCGCCTTGCGCACGCCGAGCGCGGCGACCGCTACTTGCGTTCCTGAGCCGCGACCTGCGGCGTGATTCCAGTCCGCGCGGGCGCCGGGAATCGGTAGACTTTGCGTTTTCGTTCGATTCTCGGAATTTCGCATGGCATTGAAGAGGCCTCGCTGGCCGAGCGGCCGGCTGATCACGCTCGAGGTCACGTCCAAGGTGCTCGCCGACAACCCGCTCGGCGATCCGCACGTGCGCGAGCTCGACGTGTGGTTACCGCCGGGATACGACGAGGGCCGCGGAGCCGGGCGAGGCAAGCGCTACCCGGTGCTGTTCGATCTCGTCGGTTTCACGGGATCCGGAAAATCGCACACGAGCTGGCGGAACTTCGACGAGAACGTGCCCGAGCGCGCCGCGCGCTTGATCGCGGAGCGCAAGATGCCGCCTTGCATACTCGTCTTTCCCGATTGCTTCACGGCGTACGGCGGCAATCAGTACGTGAACTCGGCGGGCGTCGGCCGGTATGCCGATTACCTGACGAGGGAGCTGATCCCGCTCGTCGATCGCGAGTTCCGCACGCTCGCGGACCGGCGCCATCGCGGCTGCTTCGGCAAGTCGTCCGGCGGATACGGTGCGCTCGTCCACGCGATGAGATACACGCGCTACTGGGGCGCGGCCGCGAGCCACTCGGGCGACGCGTACTTCGACTTCGTGTACCGCTGCGATTGGCCGGCGACGCTCGACGAGCTCGGAAAGTATCGCGCGAAACCGCGCCGCGAAGGGCGCGTCGACGCGCGCTCCGATCTCGCGACGCCGGCCGGCGGCGTCGACGACGGGCGCATCCGGCGCTTCCTCGAGGCCGTCTGGCGCAAGCCGAGCCCGACGAGCGCGGAGATCCATTGCCTGATGAATCTCGCGATGGCGGCGACGTACGATCCCGATCCCGACGCCCCCCGGCGTCTGCGCGTGCCGTTCGATCTCGAGACGGGCGAGCTGATCCCGGAGCGGTGGCGGCAATGGCTCCGCCACGACCCGATCCACCTCGTCGGGCGCTATGCGAAGAACCTGAAGACGTTGCGGGGCCTCTACATCGACTGCGGCTGGCGCGACCAGTACCGAATCCACTACGGAACGCGGATCCTGTCGAAGCGGCTCGCCGAGCACGGCGTGCCGCACGTGTACGAGGAGTTCGACGGCACGCACTCCGGTATCGACCACCGGATGGACCGGAGCCTGCCGTTCCTTCTGCGGGCGCTCGCGTAGGTCAGCGCTCGAAAGCTTCCGTGACCGGCTGCACG
The DNA here is from genome assembly GCA_964553875.1 of uncultured Gammaproteobacteria bacterium. Taxonomy (GTDB): domain Bacteria; phylum Pseudomonadota; class Gammaproteobacteria; order Steroidobacterales; family Rariloculaceae; genus ZC4RG20. The sequence continues at coordinate 2,628 of CAZKNH010000222.1, forward strand.
CGGATCGCGTCCGCGGCGATCGGCACCGGGTAGCTCGCGATCTCACGGTCCTCGTCGAGCACGTGCCGCGGCTTCTCGGTCGAGTACTCGATCGGGCTCGGCGCGCCCGTTGCCAGCGCATCGGCGAGCCGCGCAGCGGCGCCGGTCACGATCGCGAACTTGAAGCGACGTCCCGCGAGATGCCGCTCGAGCGCGGCGTTCACGTCGTCGACCGTGAGCTCGCGCATCATCCGGCGGAAACGTGCGAGGTGGCCTTCGCCTTCGAGGCCGTAGAAGCGGTCGTCCATCGCATAGCCTAGCCGCCGCGCGGTCGTCTCCGCGTAGTGCAGCACGTATTTTTCGAGGAACTTGCGCGTCAGCTCGAAGTCGTCGCGCCGTAACCCGTGCTCGACGAGCCGCTCGATCTCGCGCATCGCGGCGCGGATCGCGAACTGCGCCTGCTCGTTCGGCAGCGTGCGGATCCAGACCTCGAAGAGCCGCGCGCGGCGCGGCACGTTCACGGGCGGCATCCTCCGCTCGCCGCCTTCGGGGAAGGCCTCGATGTACGCGTAGTCCCCGTAGTTGAGCCCGCGTATCTCGCGGATCACCTGGAACAGACGGCCGACTTGCTGGCGATGCTCGCCGAGCCACGAGCACGCGACGGCGAGCGCGTAGAAGTCGGGCTCGCCGCGCGCGACGCCGATCGGAAAGCCGAAGCTGATCGACGCATCCGCGCCCGGCTTGTCGATCAGGAGCACCTCGTTGCGCTCGATCGGAGCCGGGACGATCACGGGCGGCGGCACTGCATCGCCCGGCGGCAGCGCGTCGCGCGTCGCGGCCATGCGTGCCGCGAGCGCGTCGTCGAAGCCGCCGGCGAGACCGATCGTGACGTTCCGGCGCGTGAAGCGGCGGCGATAGAGCTCGCGGACGTCGTCGAGCGTGACGTTGCGAAGGCCCTGCACCGTGCCTTCGGGCGGATGCGCGTAACGCGTTCCGGCGAAGACGAAGGCGTCGAGAGAGGCCTTCGCGAGCTCCTCGTCCGACGCGTAGCGAAGCGTGTTCTCGATGTCGTTGATCGCGTCGCTCTTCAAGCGCTCGAAGTCGCGCGGATCGAACGCCGGTCTCGTGTACGCGTCGACGAGAAGCGGCACGTAACGGTCGATGTTGTCGCGATGCGTGCGGCCGGTGAGCGTCGTGCGCTCCTTGTCGACGCGCACGCGGTAATCGGACGCGAGCGGATAGAGCGCCGCGAGGATCTCGTCGTACGCGAGCCGCTCGGTCGAGCCTTCCGCGAGCATCAGCCCCGTGAGGTAGGCAAGACCTTCCTTGCCGGGGGGATCGTCCTGCGAGCCGACGGCGAACGAAATGGAGAAGGAAACGGTCGGCTCGCCGGCGACCGGCAGCAGCACGTCGTGATCCGATCCCGCCGCAAGCGGGCCGTGCGATGCGGCCGCACCGAGTGACTCGCCGATCATCGTGTGCCCCGCAGCACGCCGACCGTGCGGCGCTCGGGCCTGAGGTACGCGTCGGCCGCGGCTTGGACGTCGTCCGGCGCGACACCGGCGTACGCGGTATGCAGCGCCTCGAGCCCGTCGAGCCCCGCCGAGATCGCGAGCGGCCGCGCGACGCGCTCCGCCGCACGGTCGGCCGTCTCGAAGCCCATCAGGAAGTCATAGCGGATCCGCGACTTCAGCGCGGCGAGCGCGTCGAGATCGGGCGGCACGGCGCGGAAGCGTGTCGCAGTGTCGTCGAGGACGTCGATCACGTAGTCGACGTTGCGCGGGTCTTTCACGCGCGCGTAGACGTCGAGCAGCCCCGGATCCCGATTCCACTCGGCGCCCGCCGCGAGGAATTCGACGACCTGCTCGTCCAGCACGAGCCGGCGATACGCCTCGCTCGTTTCGCCGAACGCGAGCTCCGCGAGCAGATCCGCCGCGACGCGCAGCCGGTTCGCGGGATCGAACGCGTCGACCTTGTATGCGAGCCAGACGACGGGCAGCGTCCGGCCGTCGTAGTCGACATCGATGCGCCGCTCGGCGCGCTGCTCCGGCTCCTCGGGGATCGGCGGCGGCGCGTAGCCCGGCGCCCAGCCCGCGTAGCGCCGTGCGACCTCGTCGAACACGCGGCCCGGCTCGACCTCGCCCGCAACGAACAGCAGCGTGTTGTCCGGCCGGTAATAGCGCGCGAAGAACTCGCGCGAGTAGTCGTAGAGGGTCGGCATCGCCGCGATGTCCGCCTCGTAACCCATCGT
>CAZKNH010000223.1:0-4819 GCA_964553875.1 uncultured Gammaproteobacteria bacterium
ACAGGTGTCGCAGCGTCCGACTTCGATGGTCGCGCTGAGCCTCGAGGCCGTGATCGTCGCGGTGACGGACGAGCGACCGCGGCTGCTCGTCTCGTTGAAGGACCCGCGGCGGCCGTCGATCCCGTCGGGTCCGCTCGACGCGGACGCCGACGTGACGCTCGAGCGGGGACTTCGGCGCTGGGTCGAGCACCGGGCCGGGCTCGAGCTCGGCTATGTCGAGCAGCTCTACACGTTCGGCGATCGCGACCGCAGGCCCGACGTCGACGCGCGGCTCCTCTCGGTCGCGTATCTCGCGCTCGTGCGCGAGGAGCAGCCGTCGCCGGGCGCCGCGTGGATCGATTACTACGATCTCTTCCCATGGGAGGACCACCGCAACGGCCGGCCCGATGCGCTCGAGACGCAGATCATGCCGAAGCTCAAGCGCTGGGCGGGCCGCAGCGAGGCCCGGCAGGCGCGGGTCCGCGAGACGTTCGGCGTGCCGCCGATGCCGTGGGATGCGATCCGCGTGCTCGAGCGATACGAGCTGCTGTACGAGGCGGGACTGATCGTCGAGCATTACGCGGACAAGGGCGAGCAGCCGCCGGACGATCTCGGCACCGGTATGCCGCTCGCTTACGACCACCGGCGCATTGCGGCGAGCGCGCTCGGCCGGTTGCGCGGCAAGCTGACGTACCGCCCGGTCGTCTTCGAGCTCTTGCCGGAGACGTTCACGCTGACGCAGCTGCAGCGTACCGTCGAGGCGCTGATCGGGTTGCGGCTCCACAAGCAGAACTTCCGCCGGCTCGTCGAGCAGGGCCGGCTCGTCGAGGGCACGGGCCGCTTCTCCGCCGCGACCGGCGGCCGTCCGGCGGAGCTCTTCAGGTTCCGCGAGGACGTGCGCAGCGAGCGTCCGCGCCCCGGGCTGCGCCTGCCGGGGCGCTGACGGCGAACGCGCCGGCAGCGGTCCCCCGACCCGGCGCTCTCGCATCGGGGACTTGTCACGAACGCACACTTGCCGTACTCTGTCGCCGTAATGCTCAAGTTGAGCATAACAGCGCGAGGGACCGAACCATGGTGGCAGCACCGAGCACGATCGACGTCTACGCGCGTCTCGGCCACGTCCTTCCGGATGTCGAGATCGCAGCGCTCGAGCCGATCATCGAGGAGATCACACGCCTGAAGCGCGAGCGCAATGCCGTCCTGCTCGCGCACAACTACATGACGCCGGACATTTTCCACGGCGTCGCAGACCTGAAAGGCGACTCGCTCGCGCTCGCGAGGATGGCGACGGAGACGGATGCGGACGTGATCGTGATGGCGGGCGTCCACTTCATGGCGGAGACCGCCAAGATCCTGAATCCGGAGAAAACGGTGCTGATCCCGGACGTCGCTGCCGGCTGCTCGCTCGCGGAGAGCGTGACGGCCGAGGACGTGCGCATGTTGCGCGAGCAGTATCCCGGCGTGCCGGTCGTGACCTACGTGAACACGTCCGCCGAGGTGAAGGCAGAATGCGACATCTGCTGCACGTCGTCGAACGCCGTCGAGGTCGTGAACTCCTTGGGCACGGACCGCGTGATCTTCCTGCCCGATCAGTACCTCGGCAGATGGGTCGCGTCGCAGACGAACGTCGACGTGATCCTGTGGCGGGGCAGCTGCGAGGTGCACGAGCGCTTCACGGGCGAGGAGCTCCGCGCGTACCGCAAGGCGCACGAAGGGATCAAGATCATCGCCCACCCCGAATGTCCGCCCGACGTGCTCGCGGAGGCCGATTACGTCGGCTCGACCGCGGGGATGATCACGTGGGTCAAGCGGGAGCGCCCGGCGAAGGTCGTGATGATCACGGAATGCTCGATGAGCGACAACGTCGCGGCGGAGGCACGCGACACGGAGTTCGTTCGTCCGTGCAATCTGTGCCCGCACATGAAGCGCATCACGCTCGAGAACATTCGCGACGCGCTGCGCGACATGAAGCACGTCGTCGACGTCGACCCCGAGATTGCCGCGCGGGCACGCAGGTCCGTCGAGCGCATGCTCGCGGTACGCGTCTAGAACGAGCGCGACATCGACCCACGCGCCCGAGGAGCAAACCGATGACCGAGCCGACCGGACAGCCCGTCGAGATTCGGCGTGCCCGCGCCGTTGTCGTCGGCTCGGGCATAGCGGGCCTGTCGACGGCCCTCGGACTCGAGGACTGCGTCGTGGTGACGCGCGGCGCGCTCGGCAGCGGGTCGAGCCGGCACGCGCAGGGCGGCATTGCCGCCGCGCTCGGCGCCGACGACTCGCCTGCCGATCATGCGCTCGACACGCTCGCCGTCTCCGCGGGCCTCGCGGATCCCGAGGTGGCGCGCGCCGTCGCGGACGCCGCGGCCGGCCGCGTCGAGTGGCTGCGCGCGCTCGGCGCGCGCTTCGACGTCGATGAGCGCGGACAGCTCGTGCTCGGCCGCGAGGCGGGGCATCGCACGCGCCGCATCGCGCATGCGGGCGGCGACGCGACCGGCGCCGAGGTCATGCGCGCGCTCGTTGCCGCGGTCGAGGCGCGCAGAGACCTCGACGTGCTCGCCGGGCACGAGCTCGTCGACCTCGTGCGGCACGGGCAGCGGGTCGCCGGCGTGCTCGCGCGTGCGCCCGGTGGCGCGCTCGTCGCGCTCCTCGCGCCGGCGGTCGTGCTCGCGACCGGCGGCATCGGCGGTCTCTATGCGCGCACGACGAACCCCGTCGAGGTGACCGGCGACGGGCTCGCCGTCGCGGCGCGTGCCGGCGCCGAGCTCGCGGACCTCGAGTTCGTGCAGTTTCATCCGACTGCGCTTGCCGTCGACGCCGATCCGGTGCCGCTCCTGACCGAAGCGCTGCGCGGCGAAGGCGCGATCCTGATCGACGATCTTGGCGAGCGTTTCATGCTCGCAGAGCATCCGGATGCCGAGCTTGCGCCCCGCGACGTCGTCGCGCGCGCGATCTGGCGAAGGCGGAGCGCCGGCCGCGAGGTCTACCTCGACGCGCGCGCGGCCGTCGGCGCGGCGTTTCCCGAACGTTTCCCGAGCGTGTGGCGTACCGCCCAGCAGTGGGGTCTAGACCCCCGTGTCGAGCCTCTGCCGGTGACACCTGCCGAGCATTACTTCATGGGCGGCGTCGTCACCGACCTCGACGGGCGCACGTCGCTGCCGGGCCTCTGGGCCGTCGGCGAGGTCGCGTCGACGGGGCTGCACGGCGCGAACCGTCTCGCGAGCAACTCGCTGCTCGAGGGGATGGTGCTCGGCGCGGCGGCGAGCCGCTCGATCGCCGACTCGCCGTCCGTGCTGCCGCCGGCCTCCGCGCTCGAGGTGCCCGCGGGCGCGCTCGCCGCGAGCGGCAGCGGCAGCGTCGAAATCCGTGCCGCGGTGCGTGAGCTGATGTGGCGCTACGTCGGTCTCGTGCGCGACCGGCACGGGCTCGAGCATGCGCTCGCCGAGCTCGCGCGGCTCGAGAAGAAGGCGGGCGCAGCGGAGCGCAACATGCTGCTCGCGGCGAAGCTGATCGCAGAGGCCGCGCTCGAGCGCAGGGAATCGCGCGGCGGTCACTGGCGCGCCGACTATCCCGAGACCGACCCGTCGCAGCAGTTCAGGCGCGCGTTCCGCCCAGCGCCGGCTCCGCGCATGACGCTGCCCGTTCCGGCGAGACGCGCGGCGTAACGGTCGGACCGCGCGCAGAGACGTCGCACGGGCTCGCGCGAACCTTTGCCCCTCCTGGCGCGGCGAACGCCTGGTGCTCCCGCGTCCTCCGGCGTCGTCGTTTGGCGTCGGCTGGCGAGACCGTCCCGAATATGGGAGACTCGGGACGCATCCGAATGCACGCGGCGCAGAACCGCGGCGATAGAGAAGAACGACGATGGGGCGCTACCAGCACGTCATTTGGGATTGGAACGGCACGCTGCTCGACGACGTCGCCCTGTGCCTCGACATCATGAACCGGATGCTCGACGCGCGAGGCATGCGCCGCATCGAGCCGGTGCGGTATCGGCAGATTTTCGACTTCCCGGTCGAGCTCTATTACCGCCAGCTCGGTTTCGACTTCGACGTCGAGCCGTTCGACCGGCTCGCGACGCTCTATTGCGAGCAATACGATGCGCGCATCGTCGAGTGCTCGCTCCAGAACCACGCACGCCGGATCCTCGAGGGCTTGTCGGAGCGCGGCGTGACACAGGCGATCCTGTCGTCGCAGGAGCAGACCGCGCTCGACGACGCGCTCCGCTACTTTCGAATAGACCAACATTTCGAGGTGATCGTCGGGCGCACGGACCGGCACGCCACCGGCAAGATCGATACGGGGCGGGCGCTGCTCGAGCGACTCGATGCGGACCCGTCGCAAACCCTCCTCATCGGCGACACCGTCCATGACTTCGAGGTCGCGGCCGCGCTCGGCACGGACTGCATCCTCGTGAGCCATGGCCATCATTCGCACGATCGGCTGAAGGCGGTGCATCACGACGTCGTGCCGTCGCTGCGCCCGCTCGCGCAGCGGCCGGAGCTGCTCGCGGCCTGAGCTCAGTCAAAAATCGGCCGTCAGACGAGCCCCAGGGCGGCGAGCCTCACGAGATCGATCAGCGGCGCCGGAGCGATCCCGAGCCACAGCACGACCGCGGTGCTCGCGGCGAGCACCGCGTAGCCCGCGGTCGGAAGCTTCGCCTGCTGCTGCAGCTCGAGCGTCGCCTCGTCCGGGTCGAGATAGAGCGTGACGAGCACGCGCAGGTAGTAGAAGAGGCCGATCGCGCTGCCGACGATCACGAGCGCGAGCAGCACCCACAGCGACGCTTCGACGCTCGCGGCGACGACGTAGAACTTCGCGACGAAGCCCATCGTCAACGGGA
>CAZKNH010000224.1:0-4747 GCA_964553875.1 uncultured Gammaproteobacteria bacterium
GCTTCTCGACCGCGCCGCTGATCGCGCTCGGCTGCATCATGATGCGCAAGTGTCATCTCAACACTTGCCCGGTCGGGATCGCGACGCAGGATCCGGTGCTCAGGAAGAAGTTCGCCGGGCAGCCGGAGCACGTCGTGAACTATCTCTTCATGGTCGCCGAGGAGGCGCGCGAGATCATGGCGAAGCTCGGCTTCCGCCGCTTCATCGACATGATCGGCCGCGTCGATTGCCTGAAGACGGCCGATGCGATCGACCACTGGAAGGCGGACGGCCTCGATCTCACGCCGATCCTCAAGCCCGCGCAGAAGCCGCACAAGAACGTCGGCGTGCACTGCACGATGAAGCAGGACCACGGCTTGAACCTCGCGCTCGACAACCGGCTGATCGAGATGGCACGGCCGGCGATCGAGCGCGGCGAGAAGGTCAAGGTGGAGCTGCCGATCGTGAACACGAACCGCACGGTCGGCACGATGCTGAGCTACACGCTCGTCAAGAAGTGGGGCGAGCGCGGGCTCCCCGCGGACACGATCCACTTCAAGTTCAAGGGCTCGGCGGGTCAGAGCTTCGGCGCATGGCTCGCGAAGGGCATCACGCTCGAGCTCGAAGGCGACAGCAACGACTACGTCGGCAAAGGCTTGTCCGGCGGGCAGATCATCATCTATCCGCCGCGCGAGAGCCGGTTCGCCGCCGAGGACAACGTGCTGATCGGCAACGTCGCGCTGTACGGAGCGACCGGCGGACGCGCGTTCTTCCGCGGCCGCTCGGCCGAGCGGTTCTGCGTGCGCAATAGCGGTGCGCGCGCAGTCGTCGAGGGCGTCGGCGACCACGGCTGCGAGTACATGACGGGCGGGCGCGCGGTGATCCTGGGCCCGACCGGACGCAACTTCGCAGCGGGGATGTCCGGCGGCATCGCATACGTCTGGGATCGGCACGGCGACTTCGAAGCGAAGTGCAACCTCGGCACGGTCGGCCTCGAGGCCGTCGAAGCCGACGAGGACATCGCGGAGCTGCGCGAGCTGATCGAGCTGCATCATCAGCACACGGGCTCGACCGTCGCCGCGCGCATCCTCGACGCGTGGCCCCAAGTGCTCTCGGAGTTCGTCAAGGTCATGCCGACCGACTACAAGCGCGTCCTCGCGGAGCGCAAGCGCCACGACGAGGAAATGGAAGCCGCGGTCCACGACGACGAGACCACGACCTTCGTGGCGCTCGGGAGCTGATTGGAGGAGCCGCGCGTGGGCAAGCACACAGGGTTCATGGAGTACCCGCGCAAGGCGGTCCCGTACCGGGACGCGGCCGAGCGCAGCCGCGACTTCGACGAGATCTTCACGCAACCGAGCGAGGAGCACTTGAGGTTGCAGGGCGCGCGCTGCATGGACTGCGGCGTGCCGTTCTGCCAGTCGGCGAACGGTTGCCCGATCGACAACCTGATCCCGGAGTGGAACGACCTCGTCTACCACGGCCGCTGGCGCGAGGCGCTCGATCGCCTGCACAAGACGAACAACTTCCCCGAGTTCACCGGCCGCACGTGCCCCGCGCCGTGCGAGGGCGCGTGCGTGCTCGGCATCACGGACCCGCCGGTCACGATCAAGAACATCGAGAACGCGATCATCGACCGGGCGTGGGCCGAGGGCTGGGTGAAGCCGAACCGACCGAAGAGCCGGACCGGTAAGCGCGTCGCGATCGTGGGCTCGGGGCCGGCGGGCCTCGCCGCGGCCGACCAGCTCAACAAGGTCGGCCATTCGGTGACCGTCTACGAGCGCGCGGACCGGATCGGTGGGCTCCTCATGTACGGCATCCCGAACATGAAGCTCGACAAGAAGGTCGTCGAGCGGCGCGTCGATCTCATGCGCGAGTCCGGCATCGAGTTCGTGACGAATGCGGACGTCGGCCGGAACGTCGATCCCGCGGAGCTCCGCGCGAAGCACGACGCGGTGCTGCTCGCGACCGGCGCGACGCGCCCGCGGGATCTGCCGGTGCCGGGCCGCGAGCTCCGCGGCATCCACTTCGCGATGGAGTTCCTCACCGCGAACACGAAGAGCCTGCTCGACAGCGGCCTCCGGGACGGCAAGTTCATCGACGCGAGGGACAAGGCCGTGCTCGTGATCGGCGGCGGCGACACCGGCGCCGACTGCATCGGCACGGCGCTCAGGCACGGCTGCCGCAGCATCGTGAACCTCGAGCTGCTCGATCAGCCGCCGCCGCAGCGCGCGCCGGACAACCCGTGGCCGCTGTGGCCGAAGATCCTCCGTACCGACTACGCGCACGAGGAGTCGATCGCCCGCTTCGGCGCCGATCCGCGCAACTACGCGATCATCACGAAGCGCTTCGTCGACGACGGCGAGGGCCGCGTGCGCGCCGTCGAGACGCAGCGCGTCGAATGGCGGACGAACGGTAAGGGCCCGGAGATGCGGGAGATCGAAGGCACGTTGCAGCAGCTCGAGGCCGATCTCGTGCTGCTTGCGATGGGCTTCCTCGGGCCCGAGACGTACGTATCGTCGGCGCTCGGCGTCGAGCTCGACGAGCGGACGAACTACCGCGCGGTGCACGGCGACTTCCGGACGAACGTCCCGGGCGTGTTCGCGGCCGGCGACTGCCGCCGCGGTCAGTCGCTCGTCGTCTGGGCGATCAACGAGGGGCGCGGCGCGGCGCGCGCGATCGATCTCTACCTGCGCGGCATGACGCGGCTCGCGGCCCCCGGCATTTCGCTAGGCGCGTAACGTTCGAACGGTCGAGGTCACCATTTCTCGCCGAATGGCCTGACCTCGATCTCGAACGACCACGCCGAGCGCGGCTGCTTCGCGAGCCACACGGCGCTCGCGGCCATGTCGGCGGGTTTCAGGAAGAAGTCGTCCGGCTTGTTGGGCATGCTCTCGCGCGTGCGCGGCAAGTCGACGACGGCGTCGATGACGATGAGCGCCACGTGAATCCCGTATGGCCAAAGGGTCTTCGCCATCGACTCCGCGAGGCTGCGCTGGGCCGCCTTCGCCGGCGCGAACGCCGCGGTCCGCGGGGCGCCTCGGCGGGACGCGGTCGCGCCGATGAAGATGATGTTGCCGCGGCCCGCGGCCTTCATCGCCGGGATGACCTCCTTGCTCGCCGCCAATGCGCCGTACGCGTTGACCCGCCACGCGGCCTCGAAGTCCTCGAGCCGGATGCTCTCGACGTCGCCCCACACGCCTGAGCCCGCGTTGTAAACGAGCGTCAGCGGATCGCCCATCTCGGTGCGAATCCGGCCGAAAGCCGCGGCGATCGACGCGGGATCTGCGGCGTCACAGGCATACGCCCGGGCATCGGCAAGCTCCTCGGCCAGCTTGCTCGTGAAGTCGGTGCGCCGCGCAAGCAACGCGACCGCCATGCCTTCGTTCGCGAACGCACGCGCCAATGCGGCGCCGTTCCCTTCCCCTACCCCGACTACGGCACATACGGGTTTGCTCATTGGATGGCTCCGTTCTTCACTCCGTCCGTTCACTCGCATCGTCGCGCGTGAACGGGACGAACGCGACGGGCAGCACGTCGCGTTCCGTGACGTTGCCCATCGCATCCTTCTCGAGGACGCGCAGCGACTGCGCAGAGCCTGCGGCGCCGACCGGAACGACGAGCCGGCCTCCGGGCGCGAGCTGCTCGATGAGCGGCGCCGGCACCTCTTCCGGCGCCGCGGTCACGATGATCGCATCGAAGGGCGCGGTCTCCGGCCAGCCGAGGTAGCCGTCACCGATGCGGACGGAGACATTGTCGTACCCGAGCCGCTCGAGCGTCGCGGCCGCGCGGCGCCCGAGCGGCTCGACGATCTCGATCGTGTAAACCTCGGCCGCGATCTCGGCGAGCACCGCCGCCTGATACCCGGAGCCCGTGCCGATCTCGAGCACGATCGAGTCGCGGTCGACCTCGGCGAGATCGGTCATCAACGCCACGATGAAGGGCTGAGAGATCGTCTGGCCTTCGCCGATCGGCAGAGGACGATTCGCGTACGCGAGCGCGCGATATTCGGCGGGCACGAACTCGTGGCGCGGCACTTCGGCCATCGCCCGCATCACCGCGTCGTCGAGGCGGGACTTACCGATGCTTCGGCTCGTCGCGCGAACCGTCCGCTCGATGTCCTCGACCATCGCACGGCGCTCCGCGGCATCGCCCTGTGCGCACGCGGGCGCCGCGGTGGCGGCGAGCGCGGCCGCGAGCACGAGAATCATGTGCCGAGAGGAGCTCATTGGAGATCTCCGCCTGGGCTCGGGCCTTCGGAAGCGCCTCGATCGATTCTACGTCAGCGCGAAGCGGCGTCATCAGGCGGCGGGTTACTGATCGGTGCACGGCGACGCACGATGACGTAAAGCCCGGCGCCCGAGACCACCGTCACGAGCGCCGCGATGAGCTCGGCCGGCTGCTGCCTCGCGGCGAGCACGGCGAAGAGCAGCGTCGCGGCGACGAAGATCGCCGGCGCCCAAGAGAAGCCCGGCAGACCCGCCACGCGTGCAGGATCGCGCCGCTGGACGACGAAAAGGCTCGCGACGGTCAGCGCCGCGCAGAGGCTCAGCGTGAAGCCGAGATAGGAGAGAAGCTCCCGCAGCCCGGTGATCCAGACGACGCCTACGGCGAGGGCCGCCTGCGCCATCACCGCGACGAACGGCGTCTCGCCCTCGAAGCGGAGCACGCGCGGCATCAGGCCGTCGTCCGCCATCTTAGCGTAGACGCGCGGACCGATCATGATCATCGCCGATACGGACGTGAAGAGCGCGAGCGCGACGATCGC
>CAZKNH010000225.1:0-4733 GCA_964553875.1 uncultured Gammaproteobacteria bacterium
TAGATCTCGTGCTCCCCCCAGAACGTGTTGAAGTCCCCGGCCACGATGACCGGCTTCGTCGCCTGCAGGATCAGATCGTGCAGCGACCGGAGCTGGGCATGCCTGTGCCGGTACTTCAGCGACAGGTGCACGAGAAACACGGAGCAGTCCTCGAGCTCGAGCTCGATGATGAGCCGCTTGATCCCCTTGTCGAAATAGTGGAACCGCTCGCCGTGGACGTGCGGCGCGGCGAGAAACGCGTTGCCCTGCTTCCTGACGATCGGCAGCCGTTGGTTGAGCGAGCTCACGCCGTACTTGCACTGGTAGACCGTGTAGTGTCCCAGCGCCTTGCCGATGGCCTCGGCCTGGTTGATGCAGCGCGTTCGGATCGAGCCGGTGTCGACCTCGACGAGGGCGACGATGTCGGGCTTTTGGGATTTGATGAACTCGATGATGCGCTGCAGGTTCGCAGCGTTTCCGAGAAGATAGCCGACCCCCGGCAACGGGAAATGAAGCGCCGGACCGAGGCCGATCCCGTAGCGAATGTTGTACAAGAGAAGCCGCATGCGCGTTAGTTTACCGGACGCCCCCTGCAATTCGAGATGATTCCGCCGGATCGGCCGGCGCCGGGGGATTCTCGCGAACTTCTACGTCGTACGTTGCAAAAGACGGGACCGAGTAGTACGGTCGGGCGAGCCAAGCACGAGACCCCGGAAACGATGTCGGAAAAGAATCCGATTCGCGTCTTCGTGACGCACGCCTTTCGTGCGGACGACGACTACCTGCGTGTATTCGAGTACATGGAAGCGGCGTCGAACTTCTTCTACTTGAACTGCAGCGCCCCCGACCGCGTCCCTGCGACGGGCGGCAAGGAGGCGTTGCGGGAAGAGCTACGTAACCAGATCAAGGCTTCCGAGGTCGTGCTCGTGACGAGCTCGCTGTTCGTCGAGAATCGCGACTGGGTCACGTACCAGATGGATGCCGCGCAGGCGATGAGCCTGCCGCTGATCGCGCTCGAGCCGTTCGGCGGGCTGGCCGAGGTGCCGGACGAGGTCAGAAAGCGGGCCGCGGAGGTCGTAGGGTGGAACGAGCGCTCGATCGTCGACGCCGTCAAGCGGCAAGCGCGCCACGAGGACACCGCCCGCTGGGAGGTGATCGAGTTCGAGATGCCGGACTGGAAGCCATGAGGTCCGGCCGGCACCGGGATGGGGGCGGCGAGCGCTATCGGCGGTGATTTCTCGACCGGCCGCTCGGATGAACGGACCGCCCTTCGTGATCGCCCACCGCGGCGCGAGCGGCTACCTGCCCGAGCACACGCGCGAGGCCAAAGTGCTCGCGTACGGCCAAGGGGCGGATTACCTCGAGCAGGATGTCGTCGCCACGGCCGACGGCAGACTTGTCGTGCTGCACGATGTCTGCCTCGACGACGTCACGGACGTCGCACGGCGATTTCCGGAGCGCCGGCGCCAAGACGGGCGGTTCTACGTGATCGACTTCACGCTCGAGGAGCTCAAGGCGTTACGCGTCGTCGAGCGCCGCCGGCCCGGCTCCGACGCGCGCGTATTCCCCGGCCGCTTCGCCGACGATGACGTCGAGTTCAGGATCACGACGTTCGACGAGGAGCTGCGCCTCGTGCGCGCGCTCAACGCGACGACCGGACGCAGCGTAGGTGTCTATCCGGAAATCAAGGCGCCGGCGTTTCACTGGGAGCATGGTGTCGATCTCGCGGCGCGCGTGCTCGAGACGCTCGAGCGCTACGGCTATTCGCGCCGCGAAGACGCCGCCGTCGTGCAGTGCTTCGACGCCGACGAGCTGAGGCGCTGCCGGTTCGAGCTCGGCACCGAGCTCAAGCTTGCTCAGCTCACGGAAGAGGGGACGGCCGTCGTCGATCTCGCCGACGTTGCCCGCTACGCGGACATCTGGGCGCCGCATTACTCCGCGCTGCTCGAGCCCGTGCGCGGCCATGCGTCCGACGTCGAGATTCGCGTGTCCGAGCGGGCCCGCGAGGCGAGGAGGGCGGGGCTCGAGCTTCACCCGTATACGTTCCGCGCCGACGCCGTGCCTGCCCAGTTCGCCGATCTCGCGCAGCAGCTCGAGTTCTTCTACGCAGAGGTCGGGGTCGACGCGGTGTTTTGCGATCATCCGGATATCGCCGTCGAGGTCAGGGCGCGCAGCGCCGGCCGCGCGAGCATGCTTCGGCGCTGAAGCGGCGCGCGCCGGCGCTGCTCCCCGAATGGACAGCGTCCGCGGGCTCGAATAGAGTGGATCTGGCCGTTCTCGGAGGTTTGCGCCATGAAAAGCGCCGCAGGCCTGCTCCCGCTCGTCGTGGCCGGTTGCGCCGCCAGTCAGACGACGAGTGACGCGGATTTACCCCGGTCCTGCACCGTCACGGATTGCTTCTACGAGCGCGACGTCCGCGATTTCGACATCATCGATCGGAACACCGTCGTCGTCTATGTGGGCCGGGAGCGCTGTCCGTTCGTCGTCGAGCTGCAGGATCTGACCTGTGACGCGACGTTCGCGCCGTCGATCGCGTTTTTCCAGACGGCGCTCGGGAGGATCGACCGGCTGGCGCCGCTCGAGTCGGGCCGCGTCTGCGCGACGACGCGCGGCCTCGTCCTGTACGCCGGCATCCCGGCGCCCTCGTTGCTTCAGCAGCAAGATGCGTTCGAATCGCGGCTCGGCACGCGTCGCCCCGACGGATTTCCGCGCTCGGATCCGCTCGGGGGTACGTTCCCTGTCGACCCGAACTCCGACGACATTTGTCGTGTGACGGATATCCGCTCGATCACGGACGACCAGCTCGTCGAGCTGTTGGCCGAGGCCAACGCTCCGCCGCCGCCGGTCGGAGAAGGCGAGCTCGAAGTGCCCGAGGAAGGCCCCGAGCAAGGCAGCGAAGAGCGCTCCGACGAGCCCGAGGGCTCGCCGGAGCCCGAAGGGGACGAGGGGCAGGCAGTGGAGTCGACGGAGCGCTCGGAGTAGCCCTTACAGGCTGCAGTTGGGGATCTTGCCGGCGTCGCGCGCGGCGTTGTATTCGATCAGCGCCGGCCGGAGCGACTTCACGATCTCGTCGAGCCGCCGATCGTCCGACGGGTGGGTGGACAAGAATTCGGCCTGCCTGTTCTCGCGCGCTTCGCCCATCCGTTTCCACAAGGCGATCGTCGCGCGGGGATCGAAACCGGCCTTTGCCATGTACTCGAGGCCGACGATATCCGCTTCGCTCTCCTGCTTACGGCTGAACGGCAGAGTCAGGAAGATCGTCGAGGCGGCATGAGATACGTCGTGCATCCCGGTTGCGGCGCCGCCCAGGATCCCGACGAGGCTCGAGCCGGACTGCCGCCTTGCGCGCTCCATCACATGGTTCTCGGTGAGGTGAGCGATCTCGTGTCCGAGCACCGCGGCGAGCGCGTCCGGCGTATCGGCCACGTTCAGGATGCCGGTGAACACGCCGATCTTGCCGCCGGGCATCGCAAAGGCGTTGACGGATTCGTCGTCGAAGACGACCACCTCCCACGCGAGGTCGCCGAACTTCGGATCGAGCACATCGATGAGGCGGTTCGCGACGCATTCGACGTACGCCTGAATCCTCGGTGACGGGGATTGCGGCGTGTGCCGCTTCATCAGCAGCCACTGCGTGCGCGACTGGCGCTCGATTTCCTTTTCGGTGACGAGCAGCTGCCCGTATCCGGCGCTGGCACACAATAGACCGGCGGCAACCCCGACGAGCGCAGCGGCTAAGCGGAAAGTCGACATCCGATGGCGCATGATCCTAACCCCGTGGTTCGTTCAAGCCCTTGGAGTCGTTTGCGGCCCCGAGGTTTCCGAAGATACCACAGCGGCCTTCGGCGTGCGGCCGGGCCGGCCGCGAAAAAGCGACGAAAAAACGGCCAGTCGGGCGATTTCCGGAGGGCGCCGAAGCGCCCGGGCCCGTGTGTGGGGATGGCCGCGGGCGCTCCGGGCGCTATCGCGGCCCGGCGGCGCGCGCCGAGCCGAACGGCAGGCCGAGAAGGCGCGGATCCAGCTTGAGCTGAAGAAACACGAGTCCGCTGACCGTGGGATCGACCCGCGTGACGTTCGTCGCGCTATCCATCATGTGCTCGGAAAGGTACGTGACGTTCAGCGCCACGCGCCGCGTCCCGACGGTCATCGCGGGCAAAATGCCCGGGAACGGGTCGTTGTTGCGGACGTCCTGCCGGGTCATCAGGAAGCCGACGACGCCGAGGTCGACGAAAAAGCCGTCCATCAGCGAATCGAGACGGAAACGACGCTTGATGCCGCCGCCTGCCATGTAGGACATCTCGTCCTGACTGTCTCTGAAGCCGTTGACGACGGCGACCTTGACCCATCGGGCCTGGCCGTCGAACTCGCGTTCGAGACCGAGTCCCCAGTTCTGCTCGTTCCAATCTTTGGACGAGTTCACGTGGACCGATTTGCCGTTCAGTACGAGGCTCCAGTCCTGTGCCTGAGCCGGCGAGGACAGGCCCGCCGTAGCCGCAATAGCGGCGAAGAGCGTGAAGATCAGTGTGCGCATGGCCTCCGGAAAGCAAGTCCGGTGCCATGATCGGAACCGCAGGCGAGTCAAGTACTTAGATAGGTTACTTAATATTGGGGAACGGCCCGTGTAAAGGAGGCCGACACCGAAAGCCGGCGCTGAGACGAGCCATTGCGTAATTTTTCAGACAGTCGGCTGATTCCGGCCTCGATAACACGTGGAGTCACGTCGAGGCGTTTACCGTGAGTCGGAATTAAGGAGC
>CAZKNH010000226.1:0-4685 GCA_964553875.1 uncultured Gammaproteobacteria bacterium
GCAGCACGACGAAGACGGCGCCCTTCGAGACCGTCGCGAGGAACGCCGTGATCGGCGCCGGTGCGCCCTGATAGACGTCGGGCGTCCACAGGTGAAACGGCACGAGCGAAAGCTTGAACGCGACGCCCGCGACGACGAACCCGAGTCCCGCCGCGACGTAGAATCCGCCGCCTTCGGCGCCGATCGCCTCCTCGATGCGCGCGAACTCGAGCGTGCCGAGCTCGGCGTAGAGGAGCGCGATGCCGAAGAGCAGGAACGCGGACGAGACGCCGCTCAGCACGAGATACTTCGCGCCGGCCTCGAGCCCAGGCTTGTGCTCGCGCGAATACGCGAGCAGCGCGAAGAGCGAAACGCTCAAGAGCTCGAAGCCGAGGAACAGCGACGCGAAGTGCGAGCTCGCCGCGAGCACGGCCGCGCCGAGCGCGGCCGTGAGGAGCAGAACGTAGAGCTCGCCGGGCAGCTCGGCGCGTGCCTCGAGGTAGCCCGCGGCGAGGCCGACGACCGCGAGCGTGCAGAGCAGAAGCCAGCTCGTGTAGAGGAGCGCCGGGCCGTTGATGTCGACGAGCGGCGTGACCTCGAGCGGCACGACGCTCGCCGCGATCGGCAGCGACACGATCGCCGCGCCGAGCCCGGCGACCGTCGCAGCCGTCGCGAGCGGCCGGCTCGGCACGAAGGCGACTAGCAGCATCACGACGATCGCGGCCGCGCCGAGCACGATGATCGGCAAGAGCGCGACGAAGTGCTCGGCCGTGAACGTCATCGCGTGCCCCTCATTGTTGCGGCGCCGCGGCCGCTACGCCGAGCGCTTCGAACGTCGGGCGCGTCGTGTCGAGCACGGGCCGGGGCTGAAGGCCGAGCCAGATCAGCACGACGATCATCGCGGCCGAGTACGCCATCTCCCGTCGATCGAAGTCCACCGCGCGGATCTCGCGCCGCGGCCGGCCGTGGAACGAGCGCTGGATCAGCACGAGCGAATAGATCGCCGCCGCGACGAGCCCGGTCGCGGCGACCGCGGTGAACGCGGGCGCGACGGACCACGCACCGAGCAGCACGAGGAACTCGGCGACGAAGTTGGCAAGCCCCGGGAGCCCCAGCGATGCGATCGCGAAGAAGAGACCGACCGCGCCCATCCTCGGCATCTGCGCCCAGAGCCCGCCCATCCGGCTCATGTCGCGCGTGTGCAGGCGCTCTTGCAGCGCACCGGCGACGGCGAAGAGGCCGCCGGTCGAGAGACCATGCGCGATCATCTCCATCACCGCGCCTTGCAGCGCGAGCTCGTTCCACGCGAAGACGCCGAGCAGCACGAAGCCCAGATGGCTCACGCTCGTGTACGCGACGAGCCGTTTGAAGTCGGTCTGCGCGAACGCGAGCACGGCGCCGTAGAGGATGCCGGCCACGGCGAGCGCCATCGCGAGGGGCGCGATCCGCATTGCCGCATCGGGGAAGAGCGGCACGACGAAACGGATCAGCCCGTACGCGCCGGTCTTCAGGAGAATGCCCGCGAGGATCACGCTGCCCGCGGTAGGCGCGTCGGTGTGCGCGTCCGGCAGCCACGTGTGCAGCGGCACCATCGGCAGCTTCACGGCAAACGCGATGAAGAAGCCGAGCATCAGCCACATCGAGACGGCAGGCTCGAGCTCGCTGCCGAGCAGATCGAAGTAGTTGAACGTCCATTCGCCGGTCGCCGATCTCGTCACGAACGCGAGGCCGACGATCGCCGCGAGCATCAGGAGGCTGCTCGCCTGCGTGAAGATGAAGAACTTGATCGCGGAATACACCCTGTTCTCGTGCCCCCAGACTGCGATCAGGAAGTACATCGGCACGAGCATCACTTCCCAGAGGAAGAAGAACAGGAACAGGTCGACGGCGACGAAGACCCCGACGATGCCGGCGAGCGACCAGAGGAGGTTCGCGTGGAAGAAACCGACCCGCTCCGTGATCTCCGTCCACGAGCACGCGACGGACACGAGCCCGAGGAAAAGCGTCAGCGCGACCATCAGGAGGCTCAGGCCGTCCATCGCGACGTGGAACCCGATACCGAAGCGCGGGATCCACGCCCACTCGGCCTCGACGAGCCAGCCGGGTCGCGGCGTCTCGATCACCGCGGGCGCGTTCAGCCAGATCGCGGCGACGAGCGCGAGGTCGACGCCGAGCGCGAGGAGCGCGATCCAGCGCACGAGACGCGGGCTCTGCTGGTCGGCGAGCCACGCGAGCGCGCCGGCAACGAGCGGGATCACGATGAGCCACGCGAGGATCATAGGAGCAGCGCGACCGCGACCACGATGACGAGCCCTGCGAGCATGCCGGCCGCGTACCACCTGAGCTCGCCTGTCTGACTCTCCGCCGCGCCGCGCCACGCGACGCGGAGCGACGCCGCGATGCCGTCGACGACGCGGTCGACCGGCTCGCCGCGGAGGAGCCGCGCCGCGAGCATGAATGGCCGAACGAAGACGGCGTCATAGAGCCGATCGAATCCCCATCCGGACGCCCACAGCCGATCGAGCGCGAGCGGCCACGGCGGCCGTTCCGGCGCAGCCGCGGTCCGCGTGTGCGCAGTGCGCCGGCCGGGGAAGAAGAGCCAGTACGCGACGGCGATGCCGGCGAGCGAGATCAACGCTGCGGCGAGCTCGAGCGCGATCTCGGCGGCGCCTTCTTCCGCGGCGACGGTCGCGGGCAGCGCGCTTTCCAGGAACCCCGAGAAAACGGCGACGTGCCCGAGGCTCGCCGGTGTCTCGACGAAGCCGCCGACGATCGACAGCACCGACAGCGCGACGAGCGGTATCGCGATCGCGGCGCGCGTGCGGCGTCCGTCGGCGGCGCGTGTCGGGTCGGGCCGCTGGTCGGCGTGCGGTGCGCCGGCGTCTGGGCTGCCGTCCTGGCTGCGGGAGAAACCGCCGCTCGTGCGATCGGCAGGGGCGCGGATCGCGGCGGTCGCGCCGGGCGTCGGCGTCTCGCTCTCGTCCGCGTGTCGGTCCGTGGGCGCCGGCGCGCCGAAGAACACGATGAACACCGCGCGGAAGATGTAGACCGAGGTCAAGAACGCCGCCGCGAGTCCCGCGAGGCCGAGCCACACCGCACCGCGCTCGGCCGACCACGCGCCCGCGAGGATCTGCTCCTTGCTGTAGAAGCCGGACGTCACGAGCGGCACGGACGCGAGCGCCGCCGCGCCGATCACGAACGCCCAGAACACGAGCGGCATCCGACGGCGCAGCCCGCCCATCCGGAAGATGTCCTGCTCGTGATGCATCGCGAGGATCAGCGCGCCCGCGGCCAGGAACAAGAGCGCCTTGAAGAACGCGTGCGTCATGAAGTGAAACACCGCCGCGCTCCACGCGCCGACGCCGAGCGCGAGGAACATGTAGCCGATCTGGCTCATCGTCGAGTACGCGAGGATCCGTTTGATGTCGCGCTGCGACAGCGCGGCGAATGCGGCGAGCAGCAACGTCAGCGCACCGACGACCGCGACCGCGAGCTGGACGGCCGGCGCGAGCACGTAGAGCGTGTTCATCCGCGCGATCAGGTACATGCCGGCGGTGACCATCGTCGCCGCGTGGATCAGCGCGCTGACTGGCGTCGGGCCGGCCATCGCATCGGGCAGCCATGTCTGCAGCGGCAGCTGCGCCGACTTGCCGACGGCGCCCGCGAGGAGCAGCGCGCTCGCGGCGAGCGCGAGCCCGGCGCCCGGCTGCCATTCCTGCTCCGCGCTCGTGAGGACCTCCTGGATGTCGAGCGTGCCGAGCGTCGTCGCGAGCAGGATCAGCCCGATCAGCATCGCGGTGTCGCCGGCGCGCGTGACGACGAAAGCCTTGCGCGCCGCATAGCCGTTCTCGGGGTCGCGGTACCAGAAGCCGATCAGCAGGTAGCTGCAGAGCCCGACGCCTTCCCAGCCGAGATAAAGCAGGAGCAGGTTGTCGGCCAGGACGAACACGAGCATCGACGCGGTGAAAAGGTTCATGTAGGCGAAGAAGCGGCTGTAGCCGTCGTCGCCGTCCATGTAGGCCGTCGAATAGAGATGGATCAGGAAGCCGACGACCGTGATCACGAGCATCATCACGAGCGACAGCGCGTCGAGATAGAGCCCGAAGCGGACGGAGAACTCGCCGGACGCGATCCACGTGGCGAGCGCCGATCGCGAAGCCGCGAAGCCCTCTGCGGCGCCGACGAAGCTCACGGCCGCCGCGAGCGCGACGACGGCCGAAAGCCCGACCGAGCCGACGCCGATGAAACTCACGCTGCGGTCGGACAGCTCGCCGCGCGTCGCGAGCAGGATCGCACTCCCGGCGAGCGGCAAGAGCGGCACGAGCCACAATGCGTCCTGCATCGCGCTAACCCTTGAGCTCGCTCAACGCGTCCGCGTCGAGCGTCTTGAACACACGGAACACCTGCATCAGGAGCGCGAGCGCGACGGAAACCTCCGCCGCGGCGAGCGTCAGCACGAGGATGAACATTACCTGGCCGTCGGGCTGCGCCCAGCGGGCGCCTGCCGCGACGAATGCGAGTGCCGTCGCGTTCAGCATGATCTCGATCGCGATCAGCATGAAGACCAGATTGCGGCGCACGAGCACACCGATCATTCCGAGCGCGAACAGGATCACGGCGAGGAGCAACGCGTGCTCGATCGGGGCCGCGTTCATGCCTGCACCGCGCGTTCCGCGCGCTCGCGCGCGCGCCGGTCCGCGTCGTCG
>CAZKNH010000227.1:0-4683 GCA_964553875.1 uncultured Gammaproteobacteria bacterium
CGATCGAATGGCAGGGCGCGAGCCAGCTCGGCGCGCGCGGCGTGACGGCGCAGACGCTGCGTCCGGGCGATCCGGTCGTCGTGACGGGCAATCCCGGCCGGGTCGACGGAGAGCATCGGATGCTGCTCCGGACGATCACTCGCACCACGGACGGGTTCGGCTGGGGCACGAGGCCGGGCGAGGTCGTCGACTGATGCGGAGACACTGCTCGGCTCGGCCGCACGCTGCGGCCCTTTCGCTGGTCCTGCTGATCGCGAGCGCCGCCGATGCGCAGCCCGGCGGCGCGCCCGGCTTCGCGCCGCCGCAGCGATCGGCGAGGGAGGCGGCGCAGGTCGATCTCACGGGTTACTGGGTGGCGCTCGTCACGGAGGATTGGCTCTGGCGGATGGTCACGGCTCCGCGCGGCGACGTGACGAGCGTGCCGCTGAACCCCGCGGGCAGACGCGTGGCGGCCGAATGGGACCCGGAACGGGACGCGGCAAGCGGCGAAGCGTGTCGTCCTTACGGCGCGCCAGGGCTGATGCGCATGCCGTTGCGCCTGCATATCACCTGGCACGACGACAACACGCTCAAGATCGAGACCGACGCGGGCCAGCAGACGCGGCTCTTCCATTTCGGCGACGCGACGCCGCCGGCCGAGAAGAGCTGGCAGGGCTTCACGACCGCGGAATGGACGAGGCCGGTCGGCGGCTTCGATATGAGAGCGTTGATGGGCGGCGGGCCGAGGCAGCCGGCAAACGACCCGCCGAAGGGCTCGCTCAAGGCGGTGACGACGCACCTGCGTGCCGGTTACCTGCGCAAGAACGGCGTCCCGTATAGCGAGAACGCGACGCTCACGGAATATTTCTCCCGCGTATCGGCATTCGGCAACGATTATCTGACCGTGCTGTCCATCGTTCACGACCCGATGTATCTCAACGGCGACTTCGTCACGTCGTCGCATTTCAAGCGTGAGCCGGACGGCTCGAACTTCAATCCGTCGCCGTGCCGGACGGCGCCGCCTCTTGCCGAAGCGGGGAGCAGCCGATGAAACGACTCGATCTGCTGGTCGCGCTTGCGCTCGGCCCGGTGTCGCTCGCGTCGGCACAAGTCGACTTCACCGGTGCTTGGGACCATCCGGGTCTCTTCGGTCACGAGGATTTCAACGACCGAGGCGCGGGACCCGAGATCGGCGACTACATGGGCTTGCCGCTGAACGAGGCCGGGATCCGGAAGGCGGAGACCTACTCGGGCTCCTGGCTCAGCGTCCCCGAGCATCAGTGCACGCCGCATCCGGCCGCGTACCAGATGTGGGGGCCGAATACCCTGATCGTGACGACCGAGTTCGACCGCGTGCAACGCGTCGCGAAGGCGATCCGCCTCGACGGGACGTTCGGCATCGACCGTATCGTGTGGCTCGACGGCCGTCCGCATCCGCCGCCCGAGGCGCTTCACACGTTCGAAGGTTTCTCGACCGGCCGCTGGGACGGCGACTCGCTCGTCGTCGAGACGACGCACATGAAAGCGGGGTGGCTGCGCCGGAACGGCACGCCGACGAGCGAGCGCGCGAGGATGATCGAGTACTTCACGCGCTTCGACGACTATCTGCTCGTGACGACGATCGTCGACGACCCGGTGTACTTCTCGGAGCCGTTCATTCGGACGACGGAGTATCAGCTGACTGCCCGTCCGGCGCCCGTTCTCGGTGATCCGTTCACCCGCAACGACGGCCCGATCTTCTACAAGTGCTTCCCGGCCGAGGAGACGACGGCCGGCAAGTACTACGTGCCTCACCACCTGCCGGGCGAGAACACGCTGCTCGACGAGTTCTCCGAGAAGTACTCGGTTCCGCGTTGGGCGATGGCGGCCGGAGCGGCGACGATGTATCCGGAGTTCGCCGCGCGCCTCGAGAGCGGCCGCAGCCGCGGCGTCGCAGCTGCGCCCGCCAATGTCCCGCCGCGGGAAGCGCCGCCCGAAGGCGTTCGCTCGATGCACGTGAAGGGCAAGGTGTGGGCGATCTTCGGCGCGGGCGGCAACGTGACGGTGCAGATCGGCGACGAGGGCGTGCTCGTCGTCGATACGGGCACGAGCGAGATGGCCGAGAGCGTCCGCGAGGAGATAAGAAGGCTCGCGGGCGACAAACCGATCCGCTACGTCATCAACACGCACTTCCACGCCGACCACACCGGCGGGAACGTCGTGCTCGCGAGCGAGCCGCATCAGCAAGCGGCGATCCTCGCGCACGAGAACGTCGCCTTGCGCCTCGTCGAGTCCGGCTCCGACGCCGGGAATCTGATCATGGATACCTTCTACGGCGAGTCGAAGGCGATCTATTTCAACGGCGAGGCGATCGAGATCATTCACGTGCCAAGCGCGCACACCGACGGCGATTCGATCGTGTTCTTCCGCGGATCGGACGTCGTCAGCGCCGGCGGCGTGATTTCGACGACGAGCTTCCCGAGCTTCATAGCGAATCACGGCGGCTCGGTCGAAGGGATGATTGCGGCGCTCAATCGGATCCTCGACATCACGGTCGCGGAGACTCGCGGACAGGGCGGCACGATCGTCGTGCCGGGCCACGGGCGGCTCTACGACGAAGCCGACGTCGCGGAGTATCGCGACATGCTGACGATCATCCGAGATCGCATTCGGCACGCGATCGACGGCGGGGCATCGCTCGCCGACGTGAGGCGCAGCCGTCCGGCGCTCGACTACGCGGGCGTCTTCGGTGCCTCGAACGGGCCGTGGACCACCGATGCATTCATCGAGGCGATCTACCGGGAGCTTTCCGGTGGGCGCTGAAGGGGGACGTATGAGAGTACGAGCTCATTGGACGAGGGCAGCGCTTTGGGCCGCGGGGCTTGCGCTCGCCGCGCTATCGGCGAACGCCCATCACGGCAGCGCCATTTCTTACGACACCGACAACCTGTGGACGACATGGGCCACGGTCACGCAGTTCAACTACGCGAACCCGCATCCGACGATGACGTTCGACCGGATCGTCGGTGACGGCGAGGTCGAGCATTGGGTTGCCGAGCTCCTGACCAACCCGTCGACGATGGCGCGTGCGGGATGGACGCGGAAGCGCACGCTCGATGCGCTCGCGCCGGGGACCCGCGTCAAGCTGACGTTGGGCACGTCACGGGCCGGCGGCTTCAGCGCCATCGTGATGCGCATCGAGAACGAGGACGGCGAGAACATCGGCGGCGGATTCGGTCCGCCGGGGGCGCCCGATCTCGATGGTGTCCCCGGCGGGCTTCAGCCGGAGCGGAGGGGGCCGCTGCCCGGCGAGGAGCACGTGCGATGACGCTGCGACGAACGCTCATCGCGGCCGCGTGCAGCGCACTGATCCTCGCGGCGCAGGGCTCCGCGGCTCAGGAGCGCGAGGCCGCGGCGCCGGGCGGTATCGGCTCGTCGGACACGGACACGCGAAGCTACGACAAGCGGGATTTCAGAGGGCTCTGGAGCCGCACGCCCCAGCAATACGACCTCGGTCCGTGCCCGGAATGCCGCGATCCGGCGACGTGGCCGGGCTACGGCTTCTTCGGCGAGACGCCGCCGATGACGCCCGAGGGCCAGCGGCGGTTCGAGGAGAATCGGCCGTCGCGCGGGCTCGAGCTCGGCAGCGAGGAAGCGGCGCGACGCACGGACATCCACATTGGCTACCGCCGCGCGGTGCTGCCCGCGTTCGGCAACGATCCGGAGATGCGCTGCGAGCCGCTCGGCCTCGCACGGCTGATCACGTTCGCAGGGATCGGCGCTGCAATGGAGATCGTGCAGACGGAAGATCGGATCGTGCAGCTCTTCGAGTGGACGTGGGACTTCCGTGACATCTGGATGGATGGACGAGAGCTTCCGAACGTCGAGGATTATCTGCCGCGCTTCAACGGTTATTCGGTCGGGCGTTGGGAGGGCGACACGCTCGTCGTGACGTCGACCGGTTTCGACGACCGGCAGTGGCTCGATCAATACGGGTTTCCGATCAGCAGCGAGGCCGTGCTCGAGGAGCGGTGGGATCGGCCGAGCCCGAACCGGCTGCGCGTGCGTCTGAAGCTGATCGATCCGTCGTACTACACCGAGCCGTGGGAATCGAGCCCGAAAGTGTGGGCGCTGATTCCGAAGGAGAAGATGGCGATCGGCGGCTGGTCGGGAATCCTCGAGGATCGGTGCGTGCCGAGCGACGAGTCACTTTTCAACCAGTTCCGCGATCGCGCCGCCGGACTCGGTGACGAGGAGAACGCCGCCCGGTAGCCGACCAGCGATCGTTTCTCACTGACCAAGAACGCTAACGAGCCGGGGCAGAGCACCCGGCTAAAGTGAGTTCGTGCCTTTGCATAGGGGGGAAATACGGATGAAGGCATCGACCGATCGTTCTGCCGTCACTCGCCCGCGCGTCACCGCGCTGTGCCGCGCGATCGGCGAAGCGCTCATGGCCCCGGCCGTGACCGGCGGATCCTGTCGGGCTCGAGGCCCGATAGCGACGAGCGTGGCCGCGTCAGGCGCGGCGATCCTGAGCGTGGCCTTTGCGGTCGGCCCGAGCATGCCGGCCGCGGCACAGGAAGCGGCAGATCGCGCGATCGAGGAGGTCACGGTCACCGGGTCGCGAATTCGTCGCCAGGATTTCACGGCTAACGCGCCGATCATGACCGTCGATCGCAGCACGTTCGAGGAGACGGGTGCGATCGGCGTCGAGACGATCCTGAA
>CAZKNH010000228.1:0-4468 GCA_964553875.1 uncultured Gammaproteobacteria bacterium
AGATCATGACGATGCACAGGGCGAAAGGTCTCGAGTTCGATATCGTCGTGCTGCTGGGGCTCGGCCGCGAGACACGTCGCGAAGAGCAGCGCGCGCTCTACTGGATGGAGCGCGTGGCCGCCGACGGGCGTGAGGATCTGCTGATGGCGCCGCTGCCGCCGCCGGGCCGCGAAGATCGGCTCACGTCGTTGATCCGAGCGGCAGACGAGGAACGCGAGGCTGCCGAGCGGACGCGCCTTCTGTACGTCGCGGCGACGCGCGCGAAGGAGCGTCTGCACCTCGTATGCCGGCTCGGCGCGGACGCCGAGAGACCGCCGGCACGGAGTCTCCTCGGGGCCGTCTGGCCCGCGCTTGCGGAGGCGTTCGACGAAGGGGCTCCGCTCTGCGCAGCGGCCGCTCGTCCGAACGTGATCGAGCCCGTGCTGTCGAGATTCGCCGACGGCTTCGACGTGGCGGCCGCCGAGCGGCGCGCGGCGTTCGACGTGCAAGGCGACGCGCCGGTTGAGGTGTCTCCAGCGATTGACGATGCCGGGCGCATGCGTCCCGAATTCGAATGGGCGCGGTGGCCGGCGATGCAGATCGGCACGCTGGTGCATCGCAGGCTCAAGCGGATCGCGGACGACGGGCTCGACGCCTGGAGCGTCGCCGCGATCGAAGCGTCGCGCGATGAGCTTTGCCGCGAGCTCGAGCTCCTCGGGCTGCCCCCCGCGGCGGCCATACGGGCGGCCGAGACGGTCGTCCGCGCGCTCGTGGCCGTGCTCGAAGACGAGCGGGGGCGGTGGATTCTCGGACCGCATGACGAAGCGGCGTCGGAGGTCGAGCTGACCGTCGTGAACGGCGGCCGCGTCGAGCGGATGAAGCTCGACCGCACGTTCGTCGACGACGGCGTCCGCTGGATCGTCGACTTCAAGACCGGCACGCACGAGGGCGGCGAGCTCGACGCGTTTCTCGACGCCGAGGTCGAACGATACCGCCCGCAGCTCGAACGCTACGCGGCCGTGCTCCGCGAGCTCGATCAGCGCCCGATCCGCGTCGGACTCTACTTTCCGCTGATTCGCGCGTTCCGGGCATGGCAGCCGTGAACGGGCAGCGGGCGACGGTCGTCAGCGGCCGCTAGGGCCGGCAAACACGCCGAAAAAGCGTCGCCGTCACAGGGAGCCGCTCAGCTCGAACGGGCGCTTGCCGTCCGGTCCGGGCGGACCGCCGAGCAGCTCGAGCGCCTGGATGAGCTCGTTCGGCGCGCCCGGGCGGGGCGCTGCGCGGACCTCGAGAACATAGCGGCCGTCGGGATCGAGCTTCAGCGTGCCATCGACCGCGAGCGGACCGCTCTTGTCGCTGAACCGGGCAAGAACGCCGGCGCCGTTCGTGTCCTCGAACACGAGCGCATAGTCGCCGAGGCCGACCGCCTCGCCGCGGCCGCCAGGGACGAACGTCGGCACGGTCAGCCCGGCGATATCGGCCTGTCCGACCGCGGCCGTCGGTCGTC
The DNA here is from genome assembly GCA_964553875.1 of uncultured Gammaproteobacteria bacterium. Lineage (GTDB taxonomy): Bacteria > Pseudomonadota > Gammaproteobacteria > Steroidobacterales > Rariloculaceae > ZC4RG20. The sequence continues at coordinate 1,487 of CAZKNH010000228.1, forward strand.
CGTCCGTGAGCTCGAGCCGGTCGAGCCGGACGTCCACCCGTCCGCGAGCGTCACCGATCGGCACCACGGGCGCGAGCGCGGCAAGACTCGTCACGAGTCGAACGTCGCGCAGCACGACGCCGCCGGGCGAAGCGCGGACGCGCGCTTCGGCGATGCCTTCTGCGAGGCGCGTTTGGACGCGCACATGAGCGCGGCCGATCAGAAGAGGCAGCGCGTCGAGCTGCCAGCGCAGATCCCTGAGCGGCAAGCCGGCGGCGGACGCGAGCGCCGCGCGCCCCGACCACAGCGTGCCGGCGACGCCGCTCATACGGACCTCGTCCGGCGCGAACCACCGGTAAGCCGCCTGGGCCGGGAACATCGACACGACGAACGCGATGTACGCGCCGAGCGCGAGCGCGATGAAAGCGTAGCGGTTAGGCATATCCGCGCTGGAGCCAGCCCCTAGCGAGTAGATCGTAAGGACGCGCCGGCGAAGGGCGCGCGCGTCAGGCACGTCATTGCACCCGCGGCCTCCTCTAGTAGCGGCGCAGCAGGACCTGGCCGCTGACGAGGCCTGGCTGCTGCATCGCGTTGAACGTTGCCTGATCGACGGTCACGGCATGCTCGCTCTCAAGCGTCATGAGCCAGCCGAGCAACGCGTCGAACGGTGCGGAAGTGAACCTGACGGTCAGGCCGGTCGCGCCGTCCTGCGATGTCTGCGTGAACGCATCGGCGACGCCATGCGTTCGGGCCGTCCGGTCGACGACCACGTAGAGCGATTGCTCGCTGCGCGGCCGGGCCGCCTCCCGCGGGGCGATCGACGCGGCGTTCTGCGCGTCGATCAAGAGCCGGGTCTGCACGGCGACCGTCGACTCGAGCCGCTCGACGCCGTTCGACAGAGGCGACCAAACGAACTGCCACACGATGATGACGAGCGCGAGCGCGCCCCCTGCGACGAGGATCACGCGCTCGCGCGGCGTGCGGTTCAGAAACCATTCCATCATCGCTGCGCTCCGTGCTCGAGAAGGTCGATACGCGCGGTGCCGCCGCGCCCGCCTATCGATCGAATCGTGACGTCGCTGAATACGCCGGTGCGGAGGACCGCGGCACGGAACGCGTCGAGCCCGGCCGCATCCTCGCCGACGATCTCGATGCTCGTCCGGCCGGCGCTGTACTGCAGCGCCGAGATACGGCTGTTCGGTGTGCGTGCTTCGGCGATCGCGGACAGCGCCGCGAGGAAGCTCGTGCCGCTCGCCGCGACGCCCGCGTCGTTCAATCGCTGCCGCACGGCGCGCTCGCACGCGTCGACGGACACGGAGAAGTCACGGCGACAAATCTCCGTCAACGTCGCTTCGAGCGCCCGGCTCTGCTGACGGAGCGACAGATACTCGGCGGCCTGCGCCGCGAAGCTGACGAGCACGAGGCCGAGCAGCAAACCCGCCGCAGCGCGCCAGGGCTTGAGGAGCGGCGCGAGATTCGACTTCGGCGCGTACTCTCCCTGCAGCAGGTTCGTGCCGGGCTGCGCGACGAGCGTCGCACCCAGCCGGTAGAGCGGGCCGTCGCCCATCAGCTTGACCTGGGTGCTCTCGATCCGCTCGCCGAGGGCACGCAGCGAATCGGCGTGCTGGAGCCGACCGGCTTCGTCGACATAGACGACGGCGTGCTTCAGCTCGCCGCTGCCGTCGACGACGTCGAGGACCTGCTCGAGCCCGAGCCCTTCGAACACGAACGCGGCGCGTCCCGGCGCGCGGCCGTAGACGCGATCGCCTTCGACGATGAAGGTCACCGTCGACGGCGTGTCGGGCACGCCGTCCGCGTCGGAATACATCGCCTGCGGAACGAGGCCGGCCGCGGACAGCTGCGCGAGCCACTCGTCGAGCCGTGCACGTGCCACGACGGCGACCGGAACGGAGCCCGCCTCGGTTCTGCGGCCGACCGCGAACGCGAGCTCTTCGACGTCTTCGGCGAGCGAGTCCTCGAGCGAGAACGGCACGATCTTGCGGAGCCGCGCCGGGCTCGCCTTCGGTACCGCCGCTTCGGTCAGGATGACCTCGACGCCCGGCACGAGCACGATCACGCGCCGTCCGGCCGCAAGCTCGGCCGCCGCGGAGAGCTGCCCGGTCTGGGCCTGACGGACTACGCGGCCATCGTCATCGAATACGGCCCACTGGGCTTGCGTCGGATCCTCGCGCAGCCGGACGACCAGGTGCTCCACGCTCATTCAACTCCCAGGTTGCGAAACAGCGCTCGAGTCAGGCCGCTGGGATCACGCTGCAGGACCGAGCGCATCGTCAGCTGCGTCGTACCGAGCTGCACCGTCGCTGTCAACAGGAAGTAAGACGTGACGGCGTCGATCCTTTGCAGCATTTCGGGCTCGACGAGCCCTCGGAAGGACGCGTCGATGTCCTCGAAGCCGAGGTCGGCGCGCTCATCGACGAGCCTTTCGACCACGGCCGCGTCCATCGTCTCCGACAGCGACTGCAGCACGAGCGGCGGTGCGGTGTTCACGTTGATCGACGTGCCGGGCGGCAGTGCCGTCACATACGGGGCGAGCGCGCGATACGCGCTCAGATCGAACCCGTTGATCGCCATCAGCTCGCTCGCCGACGTCAGCAGAGTATTCGCCGTGCGGTATTGCGGCTCGGCGTCCGCGTACGCCCCATCCTCGCCGCCGTTCGGGAATCTCGGCTCGACGTCCGCATCGATCCAGTCGACGACCGCGCCGGCGAGCGTGGGATCGAGCCCGACGAGCGCGAGCAGCCGCTCGAACTGCGCGACGGCGATGGGGTCCTCACGCCCGTTCCGTCCGATCAGATTGTTCAGGTTGAAGCGTCCCTGCAGATCCTCGAGCCGGCCCGCGATCGTTCCGCCTTCGACCGGCAGCGGCGGCAGCTCGATCGCCCATTGCTCGCCGAGGTGATCCGCGTCCGGAGAATCGACGAGGTCCTGCCGCAGGATGTCGCCGGCCCACGCCTCGGCGCTCTGCAGATAGAGCAGGCCCTG
>CAZKNH010000229.1:0-1358 GCA_964553875.1 uncultured Gammaproteobacteria bacterium
CAAGCGCCGCCGCAGCGCTTCAACGTTGCAATGAGCGGAGAGCGAAGAGCGAGAACAGGAAAGAGACGATGTCCAGCGGCTCTCTGAACCACGACCAGAACGTCCATCGCGATACCCTGGCCGAGAGCTCCGCGGACGGCGCCGAATCGACGGGCACCTTCTGGAAGTCGAGCATTTCGGGAATGAAGTACAGTCCGCTCCACGCCCGCATGACGACGTATGAAGCCAGCGCGACCAGAAGGAACCGACGTACGATCGTGTCACGCCAGGTCAGCACCAGCGACGAGAGAACGAAGAGCGTGATCGCCGCGTGCACCGGGATCCAGAACCGTTGGAGCGGCACGCCGGTGTCCGGTTGGATGATCGAGAAGGACGACGGAGGGGACTTGCTCCATATGGGAGCCAACACGATGTGCTCGTACAAGCCGCCTCCGAGTGCTGCAGCAAACGAGAAGCAAAGGAGTATCAAGGACCATTTGGACAGCATTCCCTTCATCTCGCGCAACATTCGTCGAGAGAGCTTGCTTGGAAGGACCTCCCGGGCCGCTCGACGTCATGCATGAAATGCATGGGGACCCGGCGCGCCCTTTTTATCCTTCTGCATGCAAAGTAAATGCCGATGAGCTCGCATGACCAAGTCATGCTCCGAATCGCCGTACGACCTCGCCCAGCGGCACATGGCCCTTGCACGCACCGCTCCCCGGCAACGTCTCGCCGCGTTCGAGCGCAGCTGCATAGACTGCCGCCGGATCCGCTTCGAGGCGCCTACGAAGGGTGTCGAGCTTGGGCCAGCGTGATGCTTCGGCGACTTCGTGAAAGTCGAGCCAGCGGGCTACGCCGATCAGCAGGCCGTCCGCGAGCGTCGGACGATCGGCGATGAGGTACTCGCTGTCGCCGATCATCTCCTCGAGCCGGTCGTGCCGTTCGATCACGGACGCCCGACCCCACTCCGTCAATGCCGCCTGCATCGGAGGATTTGGCGGATCCATCTCCATCGCGGCCCAGAGCGGACTGAAGGCACCCGTGAAGCCCGTATTGATGAACGCCATCATCTGATGCATCCGGTCCGCTTCGCGAGAAACCGGATCGAAGCTGATGCGCCGTTGCGTGTCGCGCGCCTCGAGCCACGCTGCAATGGCCATCGTCTCGGTCAGCACCTCGCCCTTGTCGGTGATCAGCACGGGTGTCTCGACGCGAGGATTGAGTCGCCGGTAAGCGGGTTCCCGCATCTCTCCGAGCATGTCGACGCGGCACAGCCGATGGGGCAAGCCCATCCACTCGAGCGACGCGATGAGTCCAAGAGAGCTCCCCAGAGGGAAGCCGTACACCAAGATCGGCTCCATGCTGCGATTCTCCGC
>CAZKNH010000229.1:1458-4399 GCA_964553875.1 uncultured Gammaproteobacteria bacterium
CTCGCACAGGATGCTGACACTCGAGCTCCGCAAGCTCGAGGAGGCGGGCATCGTTCAGCGGAGCGAGTACGAGGGATATCCGCGCCGCGTCGAATACGAGCTCACTCCCGCGGGAAAGCGACTGGTTCCACTGATCGACGCGTTGGGCGATTGGTGGGAAGAAGCCACTGATCGAAGCGAACCGATCTGAAAAGGTGGGCGCTTTCGTGTCCATACCACTGCGCCATCGAGCACTCGCCAAGGGGAAGCTCGGCTGAACGCCCCGAGCACGGCAGGACGGCGGTCAACCGAAGTCCTCTTTCGTCCGAAATATTCCTGTTGATATGCTTCGCCCATGCTCGAGCACGCATTACGCATTCTGCGCTCACAACCCAAGAGGATTACTGCTCACTCGGCAGTCGTAGCCGTCTGCACGCTCGTCGGCGACGTGCTCGAGCCCATGGCGCAGTTCACGACATTGTTCCTCATCGTGTTCGTGGTCGTCCTCGCGTATTCTCTGGTGCGACTGTCGCATTGGCAGCGCATGGCTCTCAGCTCCGGGGCGCCATTGGATCCGGAGCAGGATCAGCGGCTCGAGGGCGTTCGTCTGCTCTTGCCGCTGTCGTTCTTGGGGACGCTCTTCTCGACCGGCCTACTGGTGTGGCAGCAGCTGTACGACGCCGGCGACACAGGAGTGCTCTCTACGCAAGTGACATCGATAGCCGAGCTGCAGCAGCAGCTCGGCATCACGCGCACGCAGATCGACGCCATACAGCAAGGGATCGAGCGAATCGAGACGATTACGGCGGGAACCAAGCGCGAGACGAGCGACGACCCGCGGAAGGAGCTTGCCAATATCGGCGTGCAGTGGAGCACACAGGCATTCGTCGATGCGCTGATGAACGCCGATACCCGCGTGATCGATTTGTTCTTCGCCGGCGGCATGAAGGCCGACGCGTTGCACCGGGGGTCGAGCGCCATCCTTTACGCGATCCAGCGCAACACGGCCGATCCCGTCGGTGCCGTGCGCCGGGCAATCGCCGCGGGTTTCGACGTCAACACTCGCCTCATCGACACTCGGACCATCCTCCCTCCAAGCGCGATCAACCATTTCGAAGGGCCGAACGTGCCCGAGGGCTACGCGGCATGGCAGGGCACGTTCGCAGGGCCGATGCTGCTGTGGATCGCATGCCGTGCCACGTGGCTGGGCGCCGACGAGACCGACTGGCAGCTCGTCGACCTGCTGCTCGCCCATGGCGCCGATGTCAGCGCCGCGCTCGATTACCTGGAGTTCCAGGAAAACGGCGTCGGCGGGCTGGACGGGACGGGAACCTATACCCGGTTGCGCCGCATGCTTTCAGAGCATCGGGCCAACAGGTAGAAGGAGATCTTCGACACCCGGCGCTCGCCCGGTCTCTCCGAGTCACGCGACGGTTCTCGACACACCGGGTCGGCCGGTGGAGCGCGAAACGATCTCCCCGTTGCGCGCTCCATTGCCGGGACGACCTACTCGTCGACGATCGGCGCAAACCCGCCGTAGATCAGGCGACGTCCGTCGAACGGCATCTGCTCGTCCCGCATCCGCGGGTCAGACATTGCCTTCTTCCAACCCTCGTCCCGAGCCTCCTTCGACGGCCACTCGATCCACGAGAACACGACCGTCTCGTCGCCGTTCGCTTTGACCGCACCTTGGTAATCGGTGGTCTTACCGGGCGGGACATCGTCGCCCCACGCATCGACGACACGGGTCGCACCGAATTCCTGCAGCAACCGCGCGTGCCGCGCCGCGAACTCGCGATACGCACCCTTGTTCGCCGTAGGCACTGGCACGACGAAACCGTCGACATATCCGGGCCGGCTGCGGCGGCCGTCGTCGACGAGCGGCGTGAAACCGGCGTAGATCATCCGCTGCGCGTCGAACGGCATGTCCCCCATCTCTTTCATCGAGGGATCCGCCATCATCCTCTCGTTCGCCTTGGTGCGGGTCTCCTTGTCCGGATATTCGATCCACGAGAACACGACGACCTCGTCCGGCTGCGCCTTCACCGCACCCTTGAAGTCCGTCACCTTGCCGTCCGGCACATCGTCTCCCCACGCTTCGACCAGACGCGTCGCGCCGTACGCCTTGAAGCGCGGCAGCGCGTCCGTCGCGAGCTTTCGATACGACTCCTTGTTTTCGGCGGGGACCGCGAGCACGAATCCGTCGATGTAGGCCATGAGCGTCTCCTCTGATCCGGTTGATCCAATGACTCGTCCCTGGTCGATCCGGCATCGCTCATTTCGACAGGACGGCGGCCAGGACGTGCCGCGGGCTACCCGTTTGGGAGGTTCCCCGAGCGGCGCGCCGCTCCATACTGCCCTCGCCATCAGCCACTAGGAGAAGGTCATGAGTCTGCTACATGCGATCTGGATTGCGCTCACGGCGCACTATGCCGGTGCCCGCGCGGTCAACGGCGGCAGCGGCCACTACAACGAGCAATCGTATCCGGGCACTTACGGCTAGGAGATCGACGGCGTGGCGATCGACGTGCGCTGGACTCGAGTCCTCGTCGACGACCGCCGCGACCTGCTCTACGGTCCGCGAACCGGACGGCTCTATTTGCTCGGGCGTCGCGAGGCCGAGGATCCGCGGCTTTGCAAGGTCCTCGGCCTCGCGCGCTGGACGTTCGACGAAAGGCTCGAGGATCCGGCAGGAGCCGTCGCGCACGACGCCGCGAGCTTTCGCGGCGCGTCGTTGCCGCCCACGCCTGCCGGACCGCGCATTGCCTACCGTCTTTTCGATCGAACGCGATCGGTGCTGCCGTTCCGGCTCGCGGTGCACCTCGCCGCGGCCGCCGCGCGTCGTGCGTCGAGGCGCGCCGAGAGGGCCCCGAGCGGTGACGGCCACGTCGTCGATGCGATCGCACGCGCGATCCACGCGCTCGAGCGCGACGTCGGCTACGCCGACTGCTATCCGCGCGCG
>CAZKNH010000230.1:0-4396 GCA_964553875.1 uncultured Gammaproteobacteria bacterium
AAGACGCCGTCGATCGACATCTACCAGTACTGGCACGAGCGGTTTCACCGCGACCCGGGCAACGAGTGGATCCGCGCGCTCTTTGCCGAGCTCTTCATCCACCCATCGTCACGTCCTGGCGCTGATACCACGCCAGCGCGTCGAGGAACTCCTCGGGCCGAGAATCCGGCCACAGCGTCTCGATGACGTAGAAGTCGGCGTACGCGCACTGCACCGGGAGGAAACCGGACAGCCGGCGCCTGCCGCCCCAACGGACCACGAGATCGACCCGCGACACGCCCCCGGAGGCAAGCACCATCGGCACGCTCGAATACGTGACGCCGCCGTTCGACGTCGCGTGCTCGATCGCCGAGTAGAGGTCCCATTGCCAGCTGTAGTTCACGAGCAGGTTCACGCGCAGGTCGCCGTCGCTGCGCTCCTTCGCGAACGGCAGTAACGCCGGGGGAAACACGGCCGACTCGGCATCGCCGACCGCGAGCATCGCCGCGCCGGCCGCAACGGCCTTCAGCGCGAACTCGGTGCACGCCTCGCGGAAGGCTTCGACCTGATCCGACGGACGGCGCACGTTCTCCTTCGTGAAGCCGTAGATCGAAACCTCCTCGATGCCGATCGCCTTGCAGAGCCGAAGCAATTCGATCCCCCGCTCGATGCCGTGCGCGTACCCCTCGCTGCGCGGCATTCCCCGCGCCTCGGCCCAGCGTCGATTACCGTCCGGAATGAAACTGACGTGACGCGGTACGCGAGAAAGCTTCATCAGGTCTCCAGGAAATACGCACTGATCCAACGCTTGCCGAAGGCCGCGCCGCAAAGCGCGGAGAGCGCTGACAGGCTCGCTTCGAGCGCGGCGCTGCGAAGCCAGATACGGCCGAGCCGATCGTGCGAGCGCTTCACCGCGAGCCACCGTCGCGTCTTCGGCATCGGATACTCGGGTTCGAGGATTCGACGGGCGACCTCCTCGCCGCTGACGAGCGCTGAGTAGATGCCCTCGGCTGTGAGGCCGGACGGCAAACCCGCGGCGTCACCGACGAGGTGCACGTCGCCCGGAAAATGAAAGCCCGCGAACTCGACCTCGATCGCCGCGCCCTCGTACGGCGCGTCGCCGGGATCGATCCCGAGCGCCGTCATGCGCTGCTCGATGTACGGCCTGATCGTCGACGGACGGATCTTGCCCTTGTGCGCGCCGGCACCGATGCAGACGTAGCCCTCGTGCGGAAAAACCCAGAAATACCCGCTCGCGAGCGTGCGCGCATCGAACGCCACGAAGAGCTCGAACGGTCCGCGGCAGGGAACGTTGTATTCGCCAGCGAAGAATACGCGCGGAGTCGGTAATCCGAGCGCCCTTCGCACGCTCGATCCGGAGCCGTCCGCGCCGATGAGATGGCGATAGCGCAGAGTCTTCCCGCCGCAGGCGACCGTGCGGGTCTCGAAATCGATGCCCGTGACCGCGGCGTTCGTGCGAATCTCGGCACCCGCCTCCTCCGCCCATTGCGCCTGGTAGCGGCCGAGACGCTCTCGCGACAGCGTCCGGATCCGCGCGTGCACGGGATCGAGAGACATCGCCGGCTCGCCGCGGAACGACGCACGGGCGACCGACGTCATTCCCGCGTTCGCCGGCAAGCCGAGCGCTTCGAGCTCGCGCACGGCTTTCGTCGACAGCCCGCCGCCGCACGTTTTCGGGCCGACGCGCGCGTTTCTTTCGAGCACGACCACTTCCCGGCCGGATTCGGCGAGAACTTGCGCGGCGCGCAAGCCGGCCGGCCCGGCGCCGACGACGACGTGCTCGACAGTTTCCATTGAGCCCCTGGCGCAGCGACGCTGCCCGCCGCTGCGTCTCCGTTACGGCTCCCTCGAGCCTATGACCCTCAACATACCATGAGGGGTCGGCGGCCATGCATTCGGCACGTTTCCGTCCCTACAACGAGAGTGCGTGCCTGATCTCGGCGACGAGTTGGTCGACGGGCTGCGCGGCATCGAGCACGAGGGCGCGGCGCGGGCGCTCGAGCAGCGCGAGCTGGCTCGCGAGAAGCTCGGGCGGCATGAAGTGGCGCGGCCGCCGCTCCCGCATCCGCCGGGCGAGAAGGGTCTCGCTGCCCTCGAGATGGACGACGTGCACACCGTCGCGATCGAGGCCGAGCCGTCGCCTGATCCATCGGGTCAGCGCCGAGCATGCGAGGACGAGAGTGCCAGGCCGGGTCCGCCGCTCGTCGATCAGCTCGCGAAGGGCGTCGAGCCACGGCGCCCGGTCGTCGTCCGTCAACGGGACGCCCCGCGCCATCTTCTCGATGCTGTCCTGCGTGTGGAACTCATCGGCGTCGCGGAACTCGGCTTGCACGGCGTTCGCGAGCGCGCGGCCCACCGTGGTCTTACCGCTGCCGCTCGCGCCCATCACGACGATGACCATCGTGCTTCACACGCCGAAGACCGGCGTCAGCAGCAGGTACAGCATCCCGACGATGACGACGATGCCGACGAGGTTGAGCCAAACGCCAACCTTGGCCATCTGCGGAACGGTCAAGTAGCCGCTGCCGAACACGATCGCGTTCGGGGGCGTCGCGACCGGCAGCATGAACGCGAAGCTCGCGGCGAGAACGGTCGGGATCGTCAACAAGAGCGGCGGCGCATCGAGCGTCGCCGCGAGCGCCGCGACGACCGGCAGGAACGTCGCGGACGTCGCGAGGTTGCTCGTGAGCTCCGTCAGAAAAATGATCAGCACCGCGATCGTCAGCACGAGCACGATCGGCGGAACGCCTTGAAGCCCCTCGAGCTGCGTCCCGATCCACGCGGCGAGGCCGGAGCCCGACACGGCCGCCGCGAGCGATAGACCGCCGCCGAAGAGAAGCAGCACACCCCACGGCAGACGCTCCGCCTGCTGCCACGTGAGCAGGAAGCGGCCGCGCTCGATGCCGTTCGGGATCAGGAATAGAAGCACCGCCCCGGCGATCGCGATCGTCGTGTCCGATAGCTGGAGCTCTGGGAAGATCCGTTGCAGCAACGGGCGCGTGATCCATGCGAGCGCGGTCAGGCCGAACACGACCGCAACGCGCTTCTCGGCTCGAGACGCCGCACCCATCTGGGCGAGCTGCCGACGGATCTCCGCCCGAGCGCCTGGGAGCTCGGCACGCTGCACGGGAAGGAGCACGCGCGTCAGCAGCAGCCACGTGAGGAGGAGCATGACCACGGAAACGGGCACACCGAGCAGCATCCATCGCAGCTGGCCGATCTCGATGCCGTAGTTCTGATTCATGAATGCGGCGAGCAGCGCGTTCGGCGGCGTGCCGATCAGAGTTGCGATCCCGCCGATGCTCGCCCCGTACGCAACACCGAGCAGGAGCGCCACGGCGAACCGCTCCTTGCCCGGATCGAGCACGCCGTCCGGTCCCCTCGGCACGATCGACAATGCAACCGGCAGCATCATCACGGCCGTGGCCGTGTTGCTGACCCACATGCTGATCGCTGCGGTTGCCAGCATGAATCCGCCGATCTGCAAGTCTTCGCGTGCGCCGACGCTCGACAGGACCGTGAGCGCAATGCGCCGGTGCAGATTCCAGCGTTCGATCGCGAGCGCGATCAGAAATCCACCCAGGAACAGGAAGACCAGCGGATCCGCGTACGGCGCGGCGACCTCAGCGATCGGCGCTACGCCGAACGTCGGAAACAGCAGCAGCGGCAGCAGCGCGGTGACCGAGATCGGCACCGCCTCCGTGAGCCACCACGTCGCCATCAGGATCGCGATGGCCGCGACGCGCCACGGCGCGAGCGCGAGCCCGTCCGGCGGCGGCAGCGCGATGACGAGCACGAAGAGCGCGATGCCGAGCACGAGCCCGATGGTCTTGCGCATGCGGCCGGGCTCCACCTCCGCTTCGCCGATGTACGTGGACGCGATGCCGTCCTCTATTTGCGTGCCGATCGTTCTCCCCCCGAAAAATCCGCAAGAAAGTGTGTCAGACGCCTTTTTTGGCCGCTTCTCGTGCCGCGCGTTTGCGGGCCGCGAAAACGGCGCCTGACACGGCGCTCCCCATTTTGGGGCTTCGGCCGGCGCTGAGGCTACCACTCGGGTCAGAGCCCCTTGACCAAGTCTAAGGGCTCTGACCCCAATCTGGGGCTACTCGTAGCGGAGCGAGCTGATCGGATCGAGGTTCGCCGCCTTCGCGGCCGGCAGGATGCCGAACACGACGCCGACGAGCGCGGAGAAGCCGAGCGCGAGCGCGACCGCCCAGAGCGGCGTGTGCGCGGCCGGGAACCCGGGAATCAGCGACGCCGCGAGCGCACCGATCCCGTAACCGATCGCGAGGCCGACGAGACCGCCGATCATGCACAGCACGAGCGCCTCGAGCAGGAACTGGAACAGGATGTGGTGGCGCTTCGCGCCGATCGCCTTGCAGATGCCGATCTCGCG
>CAZKNH010000231.1:0-4387 GCA_964553875.1 uncultured Gammaproteobacteria bacterium
CGCGACGACGTCGCCGTCGCCGTCGACGATCTCGTACGCGTCCGGCCCCGTCATCACGATCGTGTAGGGCTCGCCGGTCAGCGCCGAGTGATCGACGATATCCGCGGCGCTGACGCGCGCCGTGCCGGTATTCGCTTCGCTCGGCGTCACGACGAATACGCCGTTGCCGCGCGGGATCGTCATGAACGCCCGGCCGTTGTCGCCGACCGCGACCTTGCGGCCCCGCGCGAGCTCGATCTCGCGCTGCCCGTCGTCGCCGACATAGTCGACGCGCCCATCCGGTCCCAGCAGGAACGGCTGATTCGCGCTGCGGAAACCCGCGAACAGGAACTCGCCGTTCGCGGCGCGGCTATTCGCCGCGTCGACGAGCCCGGCGAAAATCTGCCGGAGCTCACGCGCGATTGCCTGTCGGCTCTCCGGCGTCTGCGTCGCGTTCGCGGCCTGCACCGCGAGCTCGCGCACGCGGTGAAGACTATCGCCGATCGAGACGAGCACGCCTTCCTCCTGAGCGAGCCGCGTCGCGGCCTGGTCGGCGTTACGCGCGTACTGCTCGATCGACGCGATCTGCTCGTGAAGCTTCAGCGCGTGTGCCGATCCGCTCGGATCGTCGGCCGGCGTGAGCAGCCGTTTGCCGGTCGCAAGCTGCTGCTGGGTTCGCGAAAGGTCGGCCTGGCGCGCCTGCATCGCGCTCAGGCCGTTCTTGTAGATCTGTGCGGTCGAGATTCGCATCGCGTTGGGCTCCCGATCGAAGTCGTGCCTGCCGGTGCCTCACCGACGCACGGCGTCGAGCAGCGTGTCGATCATCCGGCCGGCGGTCGCGATGACCTGTGCGGCCGCCGCATAAGCCTGCTGCGCCTTCAGCAGATTCGCGGCCTCCTCGTCGAGGTTCACTCCGGAGACGTTCTCGCGCTGAGCCCACGCCTCCTCCAGCATTCGCGCCTGAACGTCCGCATTGATCTCGGCGCGGCGCGTCTCGACGCCGACCCGCGCGACGAGGCCGGCGTACGCGTCGCCGTAGCTTGCGGTGCCGCCGACCATCGTCCGCGAGGTCTCGAGCGCGGCGAGCGCGAGCGCGCCGCGGTTGTCGCCGACGGCGCCGACGTTGTTCGCGACCGAGAACACGTCGCCTTCCTCGGGCACGCCGCGGATGACGATGCGCCAGCCGTTCGCTTCGATCGCCGTCTCGCCGGACGGATCGAGCGGCACGGCCGTGCCGCCTACGACGAGCTCGCCGTCGACGAACTCGATGTCGATCGCGTCGCGCAGCGCAGGATCGGCCGGATCGAGCACGGAGATGCCGACGATCTCGGCGGCGCTAGAGTTCTCGCTGCCGGGCGCGGCGCGAATCGGCAGCGCGGCCGCGACCGACCGCGGGTCGCGCACCGCGACCGACAGCCGCGCGGCGACGGACGTCGGCTGCAGCAGGAACGTGTCGCCGTTCGCCGCGCCCGAAACGTCCGCGAGGTCGATCGACAGCCCGTCGACCACCGCGGCGCCGCCGGCCGGTATCGTGCCGACGACCGCACCGTCCGCGAGACGCCTCACGATGAACTCCGTGCCGTCGAAACGCAGCTGATAGTCCGAGGCGACGAGCTCGCCGACGTTAACGATGGAGACCTGCGGCGAACCGGTCGCCGAATTGCCATGGGCCGGCGCGGCAGCCGGTATCGTGAACGAAAAGAAGTCGCCGCCGAGCCCCCCGTCGAGATCCATGTTGCCGCGATGCACGGCGTTGAAGGTCTCGGCGAGCGAGGCCGCGATCCGGCCGAGCTCCGCGCTCGCCGGATCGAGAAGCTTCGTTCTCGCATCGAGCAGCGCGCCGAGCTCTCCGCCTTGGAGCAACGTCGTCACGTCGATGAATCGACCGTTCTGCTCGTAACCGATCGCGAGCCGATCCGGGTCGCCGTAAAGCGGCCGCGCAGCGAGCGTCGTCGCGTCGAAGCCGACGACGAGCGCCTGGCCGCGGCCCACGAAGACGTTGAGGCTGCCGTCCGACTGCTCGGCGGTTTGGACCGGCAGGTACTCGGCGAGCCGGCGGACCAGCTCGTCGCGCTTGTCGAGCAGGTCGTTCGGCGGCGCGCCGCCGCCTCGCCCGAGCGCGTCGACGATCGCGCGGTTGAGCTCGGCGATGCCGTCGGCGAGCTGGTTGATCTCGCCGATCCCGGCGCGGACCCGGCCGCTCACGATCGCGCGCTGATCCTGGATTCTCGCCTCGAGCTGCGCGAAGCGATCGGCGAGCGACTCGCCTTGGGTGATCAACGCCTGGCGCGCCGCGGTCGACGTCGGGTCGTTCGCGACGTCGTGCACCGCGGCGAAGAACTGCGTCAGCGCGGGCGCGAGGCCCGACTCGGCATCCGCGAGCAGATTGTTCACGTGGCCCGCGAACTCGGCGAGCGTGCGCTGCTCGGCCTCGGCCGTGATCCGCATCTCGAGCCGATGGTTCACGAACCGATCGACGATCCGCTCGATGCCGGTCACGCCGACGCCTTGACCGATCGCGGCGTAGCCGGGTCCGAGCGGCTCCCGCGCCGCGAGCTCGACTCGCTGGCGGCTATAGCCCTCGGTGCCGACGTTCGCGATGTTGTGCCCGGTCACCTCGAGCTGCCGCTGCGCCGCGACCAGCGCGGAGATACCGATGCCGAAGATGCCGCCGCTCATGTGCTGCCTCCGCCCAGCCGGTCATCCGGCGAAAGTCCGGCCGTGAACCTTGTATCGGCCGGTCCCTCGGCTTGCTTGAGCGGCCCGCCCGGCAGGCCGCGCTCGAGGATCGCGAGAACCTTGTCCGCGTACGCGGGATCGGTGCTGTAGCCGCCCGCGGCGAGGGCTCGGATATACGCCTCGGGCGTCTCGGCCGCGAGCGCACCGCGGTAGCGGCTGCTGCCGCGTACGAGCGCGACGTAGTCGTCGAAGCTCTCGGCGATCGAGCCGTACACGCGGAACGATTCGCGTCGGCGCTCCGGCAGCCCGCCGACGAACTCGAGCGTCGGGACACTCGCGCGCGGCCCCCGCCAGCCGCCGGACGCCTTGATGCCGAACACGTTGAACGTCGAGCGGCCGTCGCCGGTGCGGATCACGTGCCGTCCCCAGCCGGTCTCGAGCGCGGCCTGCGCGATCAGCACGTCGGCGTCGACGCCGAGCGCTGCGGCCGCGCGCTCCGCATGCGGCCTGACCATCGCGACGAACGCTTCGGGCGATGCGCCGATCGCGTCGTGAGATGCCGCGTCGGGCCGCGCGACCGAGGCCGCGCCCGCACGCGGGCGCAACGCATCGCGGCTCGGAACGGCTGTGACTTTCTCGACCCGGGAGCCGGCGCGCGCTGCCGCTTCGTGCGGCACAGGCATGCCCCCGCCGGCTGCGGCGGGCTCGCCGCCGAGCTCGCGGTAAATCGCGTCGGCGAGCCCGATGCCGCGTCCGCGCGCGAGCGCGAGCGCGAGCTGACGGTCGTAGAGGTCCTGATAGAACCGCACACCGTCGCCGTCGAAGAGCCCCCCGCCGATCGAGCCTGCCGCGCGCATCTCCTTCAGCACGAGGCCGAGAAACAACGATTCGAACTGCTGTGCGACCGCACGTTTCGCCTCGGGCGTCTCGCGGGCCGCTTCGCGCCTGAGCGCGGCGAGCCCGTGGAAGTCGGTGAACGTGAATGCGGCGGAAGCTTCCGGCGTCATGTCGGCTCCGATCAGATCACGATCAGCTCGGCGCGCAGCGCGCCGGCACGGTGCAGCGCTTCGAGGATCGCGACGAGATCACCGGGCGCGGCGCCGACGCTGTTCACGGCCTGCACGATCTCTTCGAGCGTCGTGCCCGGACCGAACGGGAACATGCGCGACCCGTCCTGCTCGACGCCGATATCCGAGCGCGGCGTGACGACGGTCACCCCGCGGGAGAACGGCGCCGGCTGCGCGACGTCGAAGCTCTCGGTGATCGTCACGGTGAGACTGCCGTGCGAGACCGCCGCCGGCAGCACGCGCACGTCGCCGCCCATCACGATCGTGCCGGTGCGTGCGTTCACGATCACGCGCGCAGGAGGCGCGCCCGGCTCGATCGTCATGTTCTCGACCATGGACACGAAGCTCACGCGGGCGCTCGCGTCGAGCGGCGCGCGC
The DNA here is from genome assembly GCA_964553875.1 of uncultured Gammaproteobacteria bacterium. Classification (GTDB taxonomy): domain Bacteria; phylum Pseudomonadota; class Gammaproteobacteria; order Steroidobacterales; family Rariloculaceae; genus ZC4RG20. The sequence continues at coordinate 4,104 of CAZKNH010000231.1, forward strand.
ACGCGCACCGATGCGGCGTCGAGCGCGCTCGCCGTCTCTGGCCCGAACATTCGGTTGATCGCGTCGGCGAGCCTGCGCGCGGTCGTGAAATCCGGCCGGTGCAGGTTCAGCACGATGCTGTCGCCCATATGGAACGCGGTCGGGACCTCGCGCTCGACGGTCGCGCCGGCCGGAATGCGGCCGACGCTCGGAACGTTGACCGCGACGCGCGAGCCGTCGCGGCCGTCGACGCCGAAGCCGCCGACGACGAGATTGCCCTGCGCGATCGCATAGACCTGCCCGTC
>CAZKNH010000232.1:0-4347 GCA_964553875.1 uncultured Gammaproteobacteria bacterium
GGTTGTCGACGTAGATCGGCATCGCTTCCTACCGGGCCCCGGCAGTTGGCCGGCCAATGAATCCGCCCCTGTAGGCTCCGGGCGCGCCATCCGTGGCGCGCACGGTCCTGGAAGGGGCGTGTGCACACCGCACCGCCTGGAGACGTCTGCGCGGCGTCGCGCCGTCCAGGCCGTCGCGCTCGGGCGCGAAATTGGGGTCGAAATTGGGGTCAGACCCCGTTTTTCGGGGGACGAAGCCCGGTTCGTTCCGGGGGAGGGACTGTGCGAAAACGAGCTCGGAGGAAAAGGCCTCTGACCCCAATTTCACCGCGGAGTCCGTCTTCCGCAGGGAGTCGGGCTCGTTCTTTGGAAAAACGGGGTCTGACCCCGATTTCGCCGTCCTCCGGAAAATGGGGTCTGACCCCGATTTCGGGAACCCCGATTTGGGCAGCGCGCTCATCGGTAGGGACACCTCCGCTCGGCGATGTGGCGCTCGAAGTCGGCGCGGAAGTAGCGCAGCGCGGATTGGAGCGGCTCCATCGCGCCCGGTGCGTGCGCGCAGAACGTGCGGCCGGGGCCGAGGTAACGCGTGTGCATCTCGAGGAGATCGAGGTCGTGCGGCTGCCCGCTGCCATCGTCGATCGATGCGAGCAGGTGCTCGACGTACGGCAGCCCGTCGCGGCACGGGGTGCACCATCCGCACGACTCCTGCGCGAAGAAATGCTCGAGGTTGTGCACCATTGCGACGGGGCACGTGCGGTCGTCGAGCACGATCATCGTGCCGGTCCCGAGCCGGCTGCCGAGCTTCTGGATCGAATCGAAGTCCATCGGCGCATCGAGGTGCTCCTCGACGAGGAAATCCGTCGATGCGCCGCCCGGCAGCAGGCCGCGGAGACGGTACCCGTCGCGCATTCCGCCCGCGTGCTCCTCGAGAAGCTCGCGGATCGTCGTGCCCATCGGCAGCTCCCACGCGCCGGGCCGCTTCACCTTGCCGCTGACGCCATAGATCTTCGTGCCGGCATCGCTCGTTCGGCTCAGGCCTTTGAACCAGTCCGCGCCGAGGTTCACGATGTGCGGCACGTTGCAGAGCGTCTCCACGTTGTTCACGACCGTCGGCTTGCCCCAGAGGCCCACGAGCTGCGGATACGGCGGCTTCGTGCGCGGGATCGCGCGCCGTCCCTCGAGCGCGCTGATCAGCGCCGTCTCCTCTCCGCAGATGTAGCGGCCGGCGCTCGTATGGAGGTGCAGCGCGAGGCTGAACGGGCTTCCCAGGATGTGCTCGCCGAGCCAGCCACGCTCTTTCGCTTCGCCGATCGCGCGTTTGAGCCGCTCGGCCGCGACGCGGTACTCGTCGCGCAGGAAGATGTACGCGACGGTCGCGCCGAGTGCGTACGCGCTCACGATCATGCCTTCGATCAGCAGATGCGGGTCGCCTTCGAGCAGCAGCCGGTCCTTGAACGTGCCGGGCTCCATCTCGTCGGCGTTCGCGATCAGATAGCGCGGCGTCGGCGCGTCGTCGCCGCGCGGCATGAAGCTCCACTTCTGCCCGGTCGGGAAGCCGGCGCCGCCGCGGCCTCGCAAGCCCGACGCACGCACGACGTCGAGCACGTCGTCCGGCGACATCTCCGTGACGGCCTTGCGAACGGCGCGATAGCCGCCGGCGCGCTCGTAGCCGTCGATGTCGAGCGGCGGCTCTCCGGGACGAATGTTGGCCGTCAGCGGACGTTCCATCAGCGGTAGCGTTCGAGCGCCTCGTCGAGCCGATCGGGCGTCAGGTCCGCATGCAAGATTCCGTCCACGAGCATCGCGGGCGCGCGATCGCAGCAGCCGAGGCACGGGATCGGCAGCACGGTGAAGCGGCCGTCGGCATCGGTATTGCCGGGCGCAACGCCGTAGTGCTCGCGCAAGCGTTCGGTGATCGCGTCGGCGCCCATCAGCCAGCAGCTCACGCTGTCGCAGATGTGCACGACGTGGCGGCCAACAGGGCGGCGATAGATCAGGTTGTAGAACGTCGCGACGCCGTCGAGCTCGTCGACGGACATCTCGAGCAGCTCCGCGATCGCGGCGAGCGCGTCGTCCGGTACCCAGCCGCGCCGCCGCTGCACGATCTTGAGCGCATCGATGCACGCGGCACGCTTCCGGTCGTAATGAGCGAGCTCCTGCTCGATCTCCGATCTTTCCTCGGGTGTCAGCATTGCGGGGCCCGAAACGTCATCGGTCCACGTCCGCCATCACGAAGTCGATGCTGCCCAAGATCGCGATCAGATCGGCGATCATCAGACCGCGCGAGATCAGCGGCAGCATCTGCAGGTGCGGGAACGACGCGGTGCGGATCCGGACTCGATAAGGGATCGGCCCGCCGTCGCTGATCACGTAGTAGCCGTACGCACCCTTCGTGCCCTCGATGTTGAAGTGGCTCTCTCCGGGCGGCATCACGGGGCCCCAGCTCACGTTCAGGAAGTGATGGATCAAGGTCTCGATGTCGTGCATCGTGCGATCCTTGATCGGCGGCGTCGTCAGCTTGTGACGCGACTTGTATTCGCCGGGCGGCATGTCGTTCACGCACTGCTCGATGATCCGAAGGCTCTGGCGGATCTCCTCCGCGCGCACGACGCAGCGATCGAAGCAGTCGCCGTTCTGGGCAATCGGCACGTCGAACTCGAACTGCTCGTAGCCCGAGTAGGGGCGCTTCTTGCGAAAATCCCAGTCGAAGCCGGTCGCGCGGAGGTTCGGGCCGGTCACGCCCCAGTCGATCGCTTCCTCCGTCGACAGCGCGCCGATGCCGACGGTGCGCGCGCGCAGGATGCGGTTATCGAGCGCGATCTTCTCGTACTCCCGAAGCCGCGGCGGCATCCATTTGAGAAAATCCCGGATCATCCGATCCCAGCCGTCGGGCAGATCCGCCGCGACGCCGCCGATCCGGAACCACGACGGATGCATGCGGAAGCCGCAGATCGCCTCGATGATCTCGAAGACGCGCTCGCGGTCGGTGAACATGTAGAACACCGGCGACAGCGCGCCGACGTCCTGCGTGAACGTGCCATAGAAGACGAGATGGCTCGCGATGCGGAAGAGCTCGCAGAGCATCACGCGGACGACCTGCGCGCGATCCGGCACGCGGATGCCCGCGAGCTGCTCGACCGCGAGCACGTACGGCAGGTTGTTCATCACGCCGCCCAGGTAGTCGACGCGGTCGGTGTATGGGATGTACGTGTGCCACGACTGGCGCTCGCCCATCTTCTCGGACGCGCGGTGATGCCAGCCGATGTCCGGCACCGCGTCGACGATCTCCTCGCCGTCGAGCTGCAGCAGGATCCGGAACACGCCGTGGACGCTCGGGTGGTTCGGGCCCAAGTTCAGGAACATGAAGTCGCTCGACTCGCCGCTGCGCTGCATGCCCCATTCCTCGGGAACGAAGCGCAGCGCCTCCGTCTCGGCCTCGTAGCGCTCGTCCGGCAGCTCGTAGCGGCCCATCTCGGTCGCACGAGCGGGGTGCTCCTTGCGCAGGGGATGGCCTTCCCATGTCGGCGGAAGCAGGATCCGCCGCAGGTTCGGGTGACCTTCGAAGCGGATCCCGAACATGTCCCACGCCTCGCGCTCGTACCAGTTCGCGCTCGGCCATATGCCGGTGACCGTCGGCATCGTCGCGTCGTCGGCGTCGAGCGGCACCTTGATGCGCAAATCCTCGTTCCGCGAGTACGACAGGAGGTGATAGACGAGCGAGAAGTCCGCGGCCGGTTGACCGGATCGATGATCGCGGACGCGCTCGTCGATCGCCGTCAGGTCGTAGAGCATCTCGTACGGACGCTCGAGCTCGTCCTTGAGAAACGTAAGCGCATCCGGGACGACCGCCCTGTCGAGCCACAGCGTCGGGATGCCGTCCGCCGTCGGCTGGATGGCGGCGCCGCTCGGAAAGAGTCGCGGACCGAACCGTCTCTCGAGCGCGACCACGACGTCCCGCGCGGCCTGCTGGGTAGGCATCGCTGCGGCAGCCGGCGCGTGCTCGTGCGAGGGCGTCAGAGACAAATCCCGCTCCACCGTCCGTTCGAGCTCAGACCGAATCGGGTGTACGCAGCGTTCGCTGGGCCGTGCGCTCCGCGCGCTTCTCGTCGCGGAAGCTCCGTATCGGCGCGCGCGTCACGCCCTGCGGTCCGACCACCCACGAGAGCGGCCTTCGCTCCGTGCCGACGGCCTGCTGCAGCAGCGTGAGGCCCTCGAGCAGCGCGTCCGGGCGCGGCGGACAGCCGGGCACGTAGACGTCGACCGGCAGGAAGCTGTCGACGCCCTGCACGACGCTGTACACGTCGAACATTCCGCCCGAGTTCGCGCACGAGCCCATCGAGATGACCCAGCGCGGCTCCATCATCT
>CAZKNH010000233.1:0-4326 GCA_964553875.1 uncultured Gammaproteobacteria bacterium
GCGAAACGCCTTGTAAAATCAAGCCTAAGGCCACGCTTTTTCGCCCAGGTTCTATTCCTGGACCGGTATATACGTCGAATATCACCGTTTTTTGGAGCCACTCGCCGGCCGCGGCACGTGCGTGCGCGACGAGCGCCTCGGCCGCGACACCCGCATCGACGATCACGGCCAGATCGCGGCGTACCGTCGGGTACTTCGAGTACGGCCGGAAAGCCGGCACGGCGGCTTCGCGCAAGACGTCGAGCCGGAGCGCGAACAAGAGAACCGGCCGTTTCAGCTCGAGCTCACGCTGCAGCGCGGGATGGATCGCGCCGAGCCAGCCTGCCTCGTGCTCGCCTTTCATGACTCGCGCGCCGCGCCCCGGGTGAAGCGCCGGATGCGTCGCCGCCTCGAACGAGAAGGCGCCGAGCGAGTGCGTGAGCTTCAGCAGCGCGCAGACGTCGCCCTTCACGTCGAAGAAATCCGCTTCGACCGAGGCGCCGTCCCAATGCTCGGGATCACGCGAACCCGTCACGAGCCCCGCGATCATCGGCCGCTCGACGATCCCGTCGAGCTCGCCGCCCGGGCCCGATGCGAACTCGCGGCCGATCTCGAACAGCTTCAGCCGATGCTGCTGGCGCGCGAGATTCTGGCGCGCCGCGTTCAGCAGGCCGGGCCACAGCGAGCTGCGCATCACGGCGAGATCGCTCGAGATCGGGTTCGCGAGCTCGATCCGGCTCGCGTCCGGCGCGATCCGCCGATCGAGATCGAGATCGACGAAGCCGTACGTGACGACCTCGTGATAGCCGCGTGCAACGAGAACGTCCGCGAAGCGATCCTCGTCGATCGAATGCTCGCTCGCGGTCCCGAGACGTGCCGCGCTCGTCCCGGGCACCGTCGGGATGCGGTCGTAGCCGATCAGGCGACCGACCTCCTCGATCAGGTCCTCCTCGATCGACAGATCGAAGCGGAACGACGGCGGCACCGCCTCCCACTCTTCCGGCGTAGGCGCCTTGAGCTCGACGCCGAGCCGGCCGAGGAGCCGCTCGACGTCGCGCCTCGACACCGGCGTGCCGAGGAGCGCCTCGACGCGCTGCCGGCGCAGTCGAATCGGCTCGCGGCGGCTCAGGTGCGGGGCGAGCTCCGCGACGCGCGTCGGCCCGGGTTTGCCGCCCGCGATGGCAAGCAGCAGCCTCGTCGCGCGCTCGATCGCACGCGCGGGCCCGTCGGGGTCGACACCCCGCTCGAAGCGCAGCGACGCATCGGTGTGCAAACCGAAGCGCCGTGCGCGCCCGGCGATCGCGTCCGGCGAGAAATGGGCAGCCTCGAGGAAAATGTCCGTCGTCGAGTCGGATACGGCCGTGCTCGCGCCGCCCATGATGCCGGCCATGCCGATCGCGCCGGACGCATCAGCGATCACGAGCACGTCGCCGTCGAGCTCGCGCGTCTCCCCATCGAGCAGCTCGAGCGTCTCGCCCTTCTTGGCCCGCCGAACGACGATGCGCTCGGACAGCTTGCCGAGATCGTACGCGTGGAGCGGCTGACCGAGCTCGAGCATCACGTAGTTCGTGACATCGACGACGGGATGGATCGCGCGCAGGCCGGCTCGGCGCAACCGCTCGCGCAGCCAGAGCGGCGACTTGAGACCGATGGGAACGTCGCGGATCACGCGGCCCGCGAATCTCGGGCAGTCGGCCCCCGCTCGCAGCTCGACCGGGAACGCATCCTCGATCACGGCGGGCACGGGATCGAGACGCGGCGGATGCAGGTCCCTGCCGTGCTTCGCGCCGATCTCTCGCGCGATGCCGATCACGCTGAAGCAGTCGCCGCGGTTCGGCGTGATATCGATATCGAGGATCTCGTCTTCGAGCTTCAGATACTCCGCGAGCGGCGTGCCGACCGGCGCATCGGCGTCGAGGATCATCAGTCCCGCCGCGTCGTCGGCGAGCTCGAGCTCGCGAGCCGAGCAAAGCATCCCGTGCGACACGACGCCGCGAAGCTCCGTCGCGGTGATGACGACGTCTCCCGGCAGCTTCGCGCCGGGCCTCGCGAACGGCGCCTTGATGCCGCGCGCGACGTTCGGAGCGCCGCAGACGACCTCGTGACGCCCCGTGCCGTCATCGACGACGCACAACGAAAGCTTGTCCGCATTCGGATGCGGTCTGCACTCGACGACGTGCCCGACGACGACGCCCTCGAGCTCGGGCCCCGCCGGTAGAACCGCGTCCACCTCGAGCCCGGCCGTCGTCAACTCCTCCGCGAGACGCTCTCCGTCCGAGTCGACATCGACCCACTCGCGCAGCCATTCGAGATTGATACGCACGTCTCGACTACCCGAACTGCTCGAGAAAACGCAGGTCGTTCTCGAAGAACAGACGCAGGTCGTTCACGCCGTAACGCAGCATCGCGAGCCGCTCGACGCCCATGCCGAATGCGTAGCCGCTGTACTCCTCGGGATCGACACCCATGTTCCGGAGGACGTTCGGATGCACCATGCCGCAGCCCAGGATCTCGAGCCAGCGGCCGGACTCGGACCAGATGTCGACCTCCGCCGAGGGCTCCGTGAACGGAAAGTACGAAGGACGGAAGCGCAGCCGCACGTCGCGCTCGAAGAAATTCGACACGAACTCGTAAAGAACCGATTTCAGGTTCGCGAAGCTGATGCCGCGGTCGATGGCAAGCCCCTCGACCTGCGTGAACATCGGGGTGTGCGTCATATCCGAATCGCAACGATAGACGCGGCCCGGCGCGATCACTTTGAGCGGCACGCCGCGCGCCCGCGCGGCACGGATCTGCACCGGCGACGTGTGCGTGCGCAGCAGCAGCCCGGACTTCAGGTAGAACGTGTCGTGCATCGCCCGAGCCGGATGGTTCTCGGGGATGTTGAGCGCCGTGAAGTTGTGGTACTCGTCCTCGATCTCGGGGCCCGTCGCGACGTCGAAGCCGGCGCGCGCGAGGATCCGGATCATCCGCCGCAGCGTGCGCGTGACGGGATGGAGTCCGCCCGGCAAATCGCCGCGCTCCGGAAGCGTGACGTCGAGCCGCTCGGCCGCGAGCTCCGCATCGAGGCGCTCGGCCTCGAGCGCCCGCCGCCGCGCGTCGAGGATTTCGGCGACAGCGGCTTTCGCCTCGTTGATTTCCTTACCCGCAGCGGGACGCTGCTCGGGCGGCAAGCGCCCGAGCATTTTCAGCCGCTCGGTAAGGAGGCCTTTCTTGCCGAGATACTTGACGCGGACCGCGTCGAGCTGTTGCAGGTCCCCGGCCGCGCGTACCTCCGCCTCCGCTTCGCGCAGCAGTGAATCGAGAGCGCTCACGCGCGGCCCCTCGGCGCCGCGGCTACTGTGCAGCCAGCGCTTCTTTGGCCGCGGCGGCGAGCGCCGCAAACCCCTGCTCGTCGTGGACGGCGATGTCGGCCAGGACCTTCCGATCGACTTCGATGTCGGCGCGCCGCAAGCCGTTCACGAGCCGACTGTACGACAGGCCGTGGGCGCGCGCCGCGGCGTTGATCCGCGTGATCCAGAGCGCGCGGAACTGCCGCTTGCGCTGACGGCGGTCGCGGTACGCGTACTGGCCGGCCTTGATGACGGCCTGCTTCGCGACCCGGTAAACCTTGCTCCTCGCGCCGTAGTAGCCCTTGGCTTTCTGGAGGACCTTGCGATGCCGCGCCTTCGCGATGACGCCCCGCTTGACTCTGGCCATCGCTGGTCTCCTAGCTGTACGGCAGCATCTTACGGACGGCCGGCACGTCGCGCTCGGCCACCTGCGCGATCGAGCGAAGCTGCCGCTTACGCTTCGGCGACTTCTTCGTCAGGATGTGGTTCAGGTGCGACTGCCCGCGCTTGAAGCCGCCGTTCCCTTTCGGACGGAAGCGCTTCGCGGCGCCGCGATTCGTCTTCAGCTTCGGCATGTTCTTCTCCTCGATTTATAGCCCGAGGCGAGCCTTGCCGAGGCCCGTCGGGCGGCCCGTCCGCGGTGCGGTCCGGGCACTTCGTTACGTCGACTCCGTTCGATTCGGCCGCGCGATCACTGCCGCTTGCGCGGCGCGATCACCATGACCATTTGCCGGCCCTCGAGCTGCGGAAACTGCTCGACGGTACCGTACTCCTCGAGATCCTTCTGCACGCGGCGGAGCAGCTGCGTGCCGAGCTCCTGGTGAGCCATCTCACGGCCTCGAAAACGCAACGTGACCTTCGCTTTGTCGCCGTGACTCAGGAAGCGGACCAGGTTACGGAGCTTGACCTGATAGTCGCCCTCGTCGGTCCCGGGGCGGAACTTGACCTCTTTGACCTGCGTCTGCTTCTGCTTCTTGCGTGCGGACTGGGCCTTCTTGTTCTGCTCGAACACGAA
>CAZKNH010000234.1:0-4326 GCA_964553875.1 uncultured Gammaproteobacteria bacterium
TGTGGCAGGAGGTCTTCGACGTCTACGTCGCGGACAAGCACGACCTCGGCATGCGGGAGTTCTTCGCCGAGCACTCGCCGGCCGCGTTCCAGGACATCACGGCACGGATGCTCGAGACGGTGCGCAAGGCGTACTGGGCCGCGGACGAGGCGACGGTCGCGGCGCTCGTCGAGGCGCACATCGGTACCGTGCTCGAGCACGGCATCGCGTGCTCGGACACGACCTGCGGCAATCCGCGTCTCTTGCGATTCATCGTCGAGCAGGCCGTCGCGGCAGGCGTGCCCGCTCCGGCCGTCGAGGCGTACGTCGACGCGCTCGAGCGCGTGATCGGCGCGCCGATAGAGGAGCTCGCGGCCGCGGCGGAGGCCTGGGCACGGCAGAACGACGCGCGCATCGCGAGCCGCGTGATCCCCGGCGCGGAATCGCTCGCCGAGGAGTCGGTCGATTCCGCCGAGCTTCGCGGCTACCTGTTGCAGTCCGTCGAGCGGGGCGCGCCGAAGGATGCCGGCGAGCCGCGGCGGCTTGCACCCGTGGAGCCGGGCACGACCGGCGTGCTCTGGTTCGGTGCGTTCGTGATCGGCGTCCTGCTCTTATGGCGGGCACGTCACCGTTACGCCGCGTGATTCGGGCCTGCTGGTCACCGGGCACATTCGGCGATAGAGTGCGCGCATGATGACGCGCCGAATTCTCCTCGCGCTGCCGTTCGCGGCCGGCCTCGCGCAGATGCTGCACGCGCAGCCCGCGGGCCGCATGCAGCTCGCGCTGCATCAGAACACTTCGGGCGGCGCCGGCTTTCGCGGTTCGCTCGAAGGCTGGGCGCGCGCCGGCATCCGCTACGTCGAGCTGACGGACGTGCTGCTCGACGAGTTTCTCGAGAACGATACGCTCGACGGCGCGCGCCGGCTCCTCGCCGACCTCGGCCTGACCCCGGTGTCCGCGGCCGCCGTGCTGCCTGACGTATGGATACCGGGTCCCGAGCGCGAGGCATCGCTCGAGACGTGGCGCAAGCGCTGCGAGCAGTTCGCCGCGCTCGGGCTCGACAGGATCTACTGCCCGTCGATCACGACGCGGCCCGTCACGGCCGAGGATTTCGCGGCGACGCCGGACTGCATCCGCGAGGTCGGCGAGATCACGCGAGGCTTCGGTCTCACGGCGATGATCGAGTTCGCGCGGACGTCGACGCATCTCGCGACACTGCCGTCTACGCTTGCGGTGATCCGCGAGGCCTCGCATCCGAATGTCCGGCCGATGCTCGACTTCTTCCATTTCTGGTCCGGGCTCGGGAAGTTCGAGGATCTCGATCTCATCGAGCACGGCGAGCTCGCGCACGTGCACTTCCAGGATCTGAAGGACGGGCCGCGCGAGCTGATCGACAACGACTGGCGCCTGATTCCGGGCGACGGCGTCGCGCCAGTCGTGCGAATCCTGCGCAAGCTCGCCGAGAAGGGCTACTCGGGGCCGCTGTCCGTCGAGCTCTTCCGCAGCGAGTTCGTCGACGGTGATCCGTTCGAGGTCGCCCGGGAGATCCGCGAGAAGTGCGAGGCGGTCATGAGCGCCGCCGGCGTGCTGTGATCGACTGACGCGGCCGGTCAGCGCGACTTCTTGGTCGGCTTCTTTTTCGCCGCCTTCTTCCGGGTCGCCTTCGCAGTCCGCTTCTTCGCGGCCTTTTTCGCGCGGGTTTTCTTCGCCGTACGCTTGGCCGGACGGCGTTGTGACTTCTTCGCGGTCTTCTTGGTGGTCTTCTTGGCGGTCTTGGTCGTCTTCTTGGCCGTCTTCTTCGCTGCCTTTTTGGCCGCCTTCTTAGCCGTCTTCTTAGCCGTCTTCTTTTTCGACTTCTTCGCTGTCTTCTTGCCGGCGCTCGCCTTCGTGGTCCTCTTACCTTTCGTAGAGGTGGTCTTGGCCTTCGTTGCTTTCTGCGCCGATGCTTTCTTCGCGGCCTTCTTCTTTGCAGCCTTCTTGTTTGCGGTCTTCCTTCTCGCCGCCTTCTTCGGGGGCGCCTCCTCTCCCGCAGGCGTCCTCGTCGCTGCCTTCTTCGTCGCCCGCTTCTCCTTCGCAGCCTTCACTGCCTCCGGCGCGGTCTCTTCCGCCGGCGCGTCGGTCCAGACCGGCGTCGAGCGCGCTTCGTACTCCGCCGTCGTGCCGCCGTCCGACCGCGGAGCCGCATCCGCGTCGGATGCGTCCGCGTCGGATGCATTCGTGTCGCCGCCGGACGAGGGCGCCGCGTCCGCCGCGACGACATGCAGCGCGAATGCCGCGCCGTACGGATCGAGCACCTGGGCGATGCGGTCTCCGTTCGGGACGTCCATCGGGCCGTTCTGCACGGATCCGCGCGCGGCCTCGAGCTTATCGAGCGTCGCCGCGAGGTCGGTCACCCGAACGTAGCTGAGCCACGCCGGGTCGCCGGCATCCTTGTCGTAAATGCCGCCGAGCTCCGTGTCGCCGCGGCCGAAGATCAGATACACGCCCGTCGGCCCGACGTCGGGCTCGCGGATCTTCTCCCAGCCGAAGAGCTCGCTGTAGAAGTCGAAGGCCGCGCGGTAATCGGTCGTGCCGAGCTCGTGCCACGAGAACTCGCCCGGGTCCGGCGCCCGTTCCGGCGGGATGTCGTCGGCCGAGTAGATGCCGATCGTCGCGCCCTGCGGATCGGCGAGCACGGCGTATCGGCCGCCGCCGTCGAGCGCGGTCGGCTCGACGACGACGCGCGCGCCGAGCGTCTCCGCCGTGCGGAGCGCATCGTCGACGTCCGTCACCGTCACGAACGGAACCCATTGCGGCGAGGCCGTCGGCGACTGCGTGGTGCAGCCTCCTAGGGGACCGGTCGGGCCCGCGAACGTCGCATGCGAGTCATCGGGTGCGGACGCCTCGACCTTCCAGCCGACGACGTTTGCGTAGAAGTCGCGTGCGCCGGAAGGATTCGGCGTCATGAGCTCGTGCCAGACGAAGCGTCCGCGATCGCTGTGGTCGGTCATTCCCCCATTCCCCCTTGTTGTGCGAGGCCTGTCGGTACGCGGCGCTCGCATCCGTTCAGGTACGGGCTCGGGCGAGGAGGGCGGTGCACGGCGCCTCCGTCGATCCTGAATCCGACTGCCGCCAAAGCCAGTAGCTTACTGCCGCGGACTGTGCACACCAACTGGTTTCTTCGCGGCGACGTTTCCGGGAAATGCTTAGTTACACAGACTTCCTTTCTCGTGCTTCCGGCGCGGCGTGCCGCGCCCGCTCCCGGCGCCTCGTTCCCGTCGCGGCAAGCAGGCGATCAGGCGACGTCGACGCCGACCGGGCAGTGGTCCGACCCCGTGACATGCGGCCAGATGAACGCGTCCGTCACGCGCTTCGCGGCCGCCGGCGACGCGAGCACGTAATCGATCCGCCAGCCGATGTTCCGCTCGCGCGCGCCGCCCCATTGCCGCCACCACGTGTAGTGTCCGGCTTCGCCCGGATGCCGGGCACGGAACGTGTCGACCCAGCCGGCCGCGAGCCAGCGACCGAGCTCTGCGCGTTCCTCCGGAAGGAAGCCGCTGGTCTTCGCGTTCTCCTTCGGCCGCGCGAGGTCGATTTCCTCGTGCGCGGTGTTGAAGTCGCCGATCACGAACACCGCGCCGCGTCGCTTCAGTCTTTCGACGTAATCGAAGACGGCACGGTAGAACTCGAGCTTGTACGGCACGCGGCTGTTGTCGCGCTCGCGGCCGCTGCCCTTCGGGAAATAGCCGTTGACGACGAAGACGCGTCCGAAGCGGGCGGTGATGAGCCGGCCCTCGTCGTCGAAACGCGGTTCGCCGAGCCCGATCTCGACGGCGTCGGGCGTCGTGCGCGAGTAGATCGCGACGCCGCTGTATCCCGGGCGCTTCGCGGGCGCGAAGCTTGCATGCCATCCGGGCGGAACGCACGCGTCGAGGTCGAGCTGATCGGGTCGCGCGCGTACTTCCTGAATGCCGACCACGTCCGCCCGGGACTCGTCGAGGAAACGGGGGAAGCCCTTCTTCACGCAGGCACGAAGCCCGTTCACGTTCCAACTGACTATACGCATCGCGCCTGACCGACCGACCTCTTCGAGCCCGACGATGCGCGCGAGCCGAAAAAAACAGGCAAAAACTCGCGCTCCGTTGAACTCTGGGGCGCACAATTGTGATATTTTCCGCGCCGGGTTTCACTCGGCGCACGGACGCCGACCTTCATCAACCTTCGAAAGAGAACGAAACATGGCTGCAAAAGGTAATCCGCCGACCAAATCAGAAGTGCTCGCGCATATCGCGAAGGACACCGGCCTGACGCGCCAGCAGGTGAACGCGGTGTTCGAGTCGCTGAAGGGGATCATGCGCAAGAGCCTGC
>CAZKNH010000235.1:0-4267 GCA_964553875.1 uncultured Gammaproteobacteria bacterium
TTCTCGCTCTTCGCTCTCCGCTCATTGCAACGTTGAAGCGCTGCGGCGGCGCTTGACGACTTGCCTTCGCGAACTACTCGTCGACGACCGTCGGGCCCTTGACGCTCGTGTTCGTCGAGTCTGCGTTGCCGAGCTCGAGCAATCTCACGCGTCGCGTTCTTGGTACTGGCATCGTCCTGCGAGGCCGATTATCCTGTATACGCTTCAGGTCGCCGGGACGGCGCGGCGCTCGACCAGGCGGACCGAAAAACCCTCCTTGCCCCCGTGCCGCGGAGGAAACCATGAGACCCTTAGCCGTGGCGCTCGCCGCCATGTCCGCGTCGATGGCTCCCGCGTCCGCGCACCACAGCCAGGCCGCCTACGATCTGGACGTCGAGGTCTTGATCGAGGGCACGCTCGCAGAGGTCGCGTGGAGGAATCCCCACATCTACCTCAAGGTCGAGACGAGAGGTGCGGACGGCGTGTCTTTCCTTCAGGAGGTCGAGGTCGGCCCGATCGCGGCGGTGAGGACCTACGGGCTCACTCGCGACGATCTGACGGAGGGTGCGCCGGTCACGGTACGTGCGCGGCCCAACCGGCGCGGTCCCGGCCGAACCGTGCTGGGCCTCGACGTCACGATGGCCGACGGCACAATCCATCCGTTGAGCGCGGAGGGGCGGAGCAGCGAGCCGCGACCGGTCGCAGCGATGGCGAACGGGATCGAAGGCAAGTGGGTGCCCAACATCGATGACTTCACCGTCTTCCTGGCGCGCTTGCGGACGGAGACGCCGCCTCTGAGCGAAGCCGGTCTCGCGGCGCGTGCAGCGGCGCAGGGGCCGGTTGCCTGGACGACCGACTGTACGCCCGCTCCGGCGCCGCCGCTGATGATCCTGCCTTTCCTGCGGACCATCGAGTTCGGTGAGGACGAAGTTCGGATGCGTTTCGACGCCGAGGGCGTCGACACGCTGCGGATCGTCCATGTCGGCATGACCTCGCATCCGGACGGCGTCGAGCCGACGGTGCAGGGTCATTCGATCGGCTGGTGGGAGGGCGAAGCCTTTGTGATCGACACGGTCGCGTTCGCGCCTCATCACTTCGGCCTACTGCCCGGCGTTCCGTCGAGTCCCGGCAAGCACATGGTCGAGCGGCTGACATTGACCGAGAACCGGCGTCAGCTTCGCTACGAGCTATGGGTCGAGGATCCCGTGTATCTCGCCGAGCCCTTCGTCGTGACCGCCCTTTGGGATCACCGGCCGGATGTCGAGCCGTCCGAGGTGCCCTGCGACGTGGAGACTGCGCGCCGGTTCCTGGAGGAGTAGCTCGAGCCGACATCACAACGCACGCTCCCGGTGCTCTTCGCGTTTCCGCGCGCGCGTGTGCGTTGCGAACGCCTCATCGTCGTCGCACTATGTTGGCCGGAGTCGAATCGGAGAAGCTCGCATGCAGCGCGCGACCGCGCTCGCCGGCGCGATCCTGATCGCAGCGGTGCTCGGCTGCACCGAACGGAACGGATCGCGACGCGACACCGAGCCGTTACCGAGCGGGGACAGCAGCCGCACGTCGCTCGATTGGGCAGGCGTCTACAGCGGCACCCTGCCGTGTGCCGACTGTCCTGGTATCCGCACGCGCATCGAGCTTCGGGAGGACGGCACGTTCACGCGTTCTCTTCTCTATCTCGACGCGGACGAGCGTCCTCGCACGGAGACGGGCCGCTTCACTTGGGACGACTCGGGCTCGCGAATCACGTTGGGCGAGGGCGCCAGCTCGCAGCAGTACCAGGTCGGCGAGAACGTGCTGTTCCAGTTGGATCGAAGCGGCCAACGCATCACCGGTGACCTCGCGGCGGCTTACCGGTTGGAGAAGGTCGTGAACGATCCGCGTATCGAGAACCGACGCTGGCAGCTCGTCGAGCTGAACGGCCGCGGAATCGAGCCGCCGAGTGACCGCGACGGCGTACACTTCGAGCTCGACAGCACGGAGTCGCGCGTGACCGGCAATGCCTCGTGCAACCGATTCTTCGGCACGTACGAGCTCATGGCGGGTGACCGCATTCGATTCGGCACCGACATCGGCGCAACGAGGATGGCGTGCCCCGAGCTCGAGCAGGAGCGCGAGTTTCTCGAGATGCTCGGCCAGGTCGACGCCTACTCGCTCGGCGAAGAGGGCCTGTCGCTGATTGGCCCGGGCGCTGCTCCGCTTGCACGGTTCCGCGAAACGGAGCGCTGATCGACGGCTACATGCAGGGTCGAGTGCCGCGATATTGCCCATTGGTCCGATCGACTCGACGGCCGCGGCCTGACGATTCGTCCGCCTAGCGAGCTCGCGCTTGATCCTCCGCGAGACCAAGTATCCATTCGGCCATCGCGCGCGCATCGTCCGCGGACACCCACTGATTCGGCACCATCGGCACGAGACCCCAGTTGCCGCCTCCGCCGTGGACGATCTTGTGCGCGAGCACATCGACCATGACGTCCTTGTTCGGCGCGTGTCGAGCCGCGATCGCGACGTAAGGCGGACCGAGCGACGGCTCGTCGAGCCGATGACAGGCGTCGCAGCGCGCTTCGCCGACCAGACGGGCTCCGTCGCTCGCGCGGCTTCGTCGTGCGGTCTCGGCACCGTATCGAGACATGCCGACCGTCGTCCGTTCCGCCGATCGCGCCGGAAGCCCCGCGGGATCGGCGAGCGTGAAGCGCTCCGGATACGCGCCGTCGCCCGGGTCGATGATCAGCGCCATTCTCGGCCCCTGCACGATGTCGACGATGTTCGCGTACGACGTGATCAGCACGCCGGTCCTCGGATCGACGTCGATCATTCTCAGGAAGGCTTGCTCCCTCGGCAGCGGCAGCACGCCGAACGACTTCGTCCGCGGATCGAATCGGTAGATCACGTCGCCGTTCGCGGTCGCAATCCAGACGACTCGTCGGACCGGATCCCACGTCGTCGCGTACGGAGCGCTTGCGGTATCCGGAAGATCGTAAAGGCCGACCAGCTCGCGCTTCTTTGCGTCGAGCTCGGCGAGCTGGCCGCTGCCGTAGAGCGCGAAGTAGATGACGTCGTCGTCGCTGATCGTGATGCGCCGCGGTCCGGCGTTCGGGTCCGGCAGCTGGAACGGCCCGATGTAGGATCTCTTCTCGATGTCGAAGCCGCCGACCGTGCCGTTGCCGAGCTGGCTGTACCAGACTTCGCCGCGGTCTCGCGTCATGATCAGGCCGTAGAGCGCCGCGCGCCCCGGGCGACCTGGCGACGGCGGCGCGCCCCAGATCTCGGACTTGCCGTCGCGGGGATCGAAGTAACCCACGGCGTTGTTGCCGATGTCGGAGAACCAGATCCGATCCTCGCGGTCGGTCAGAAGCTCGTGCTCGTAGCCGAAGCTCAGGTCGTGGATGCCGGGGGTCCGGCCGTCGGCCGTGACGAGGCGCCACGTGCGCCACTCCAGCCGCTCGACATCGAGATGCGCGACGACGCCGTTGAACAGAGGCGTGATCCACAGCGAGCCGTCCTGGCCGCGGTGAAGCGAGTGCGGGCTCATCAGAACGTCCGACGGCACCTCGTGTGCTTCGATCTCCCCGGTGGCGACGTCGACGGCAAACATACGGTTCGCCGACACGTCCGCGACCCATAGCCTCGGCGGGGCGCCGAGCATCAGCGCCTCGCGTACGGCGTTGGGATGAGGAATCTCGTATTCCCAGATCGCGGTTTCCGGCGTCGCGATCAGCGGCGCGCCCCACGAGTAGCCCGAGATTTCGTCGAGTCGGTCGTCGAAGATCTCCGCGAGCAGCGCCGCCGTCTCGGCACCGTTGTCGACCGAGTAGACGGCGTCGGTATCGACCTTCTGCTCCGGATCGCGCCGGCCGCGCGAGAACTCCCACGCCGAAAGGTAGTTCATGTACTTGACGATCGTGTTCCAGCTTTGCTCCCGCGCAAGCTGCGGGTTCGTCGCATGCTGGTCCGCAATCAGCCCGGCGTAGTTCCGCACCTCGGATGACGGCACCTGGTGGCAGTCGATGCAGTCCATGATGAACTTCGATTGCCGGGCGCGATCGCCGATGCGTGCCAGCCACGCGGACGCAGGGGCGATGGCCGCCTGGTTCGCACGCGGACGGACGATGAGGAGCGCCCGCAGCGCCGCCTCGTTCCCGTCGTTGCTTTCGACGGTCCATTGCACATCGACCTGCTCGTAGTCGAGCGCCCGCACGACGAGCGACGCGGAACCTTCTACCTCTGGATATCGGCCGGGAAAGGCGAATCGGCCGTCCTCGCCCGTGAACACGGTCACGACGCTCGCGCC